>NZ_JXXD01000140.1 GCF_000935215.1 Stutzerimonas stutzeri | reverse complement strand
GCCCGCCCGAGCCCGCCGCCGGCTCCGGTCACGATCACTACCTTGTCTTCGAAGCGGATGGCATCAGTCATGGCGTACTCCCTCAGCGGTCTTGGATGAATTCAGGAGCGCCGAGTGTCGATCAGGCGCCGGGACCCGACAACCAACCGCCCGGAAATGAATGCCAGTGCATAAGAGTCGAGGATGGGCTGCTCCGCCGCCAATGTTCTGGACGTTTTTTATTCATACCGCCGACAGCCGTGCCATCACTGGCCCGGCGGCGTATTTGCCCAAACAACTCACAGCGTTATCCACAGCCATCGTGGATAACTGAAGCGATCACTACCATTGTGAAACGGCATCGCACATATTACCGATGAACGCGCGAGGCCTTCTGTTATGCGGCCCGTGGTCGCATCAAGCGGGACTGAGCAAAAAACGCACATACTGCTGGAAGTCCCGCGCCGCTTCGCCTGGAGCAGACCTTCCCAAGGTTATCCACAGAACCGCACACATCTATCGGGGATAAATGAAGCGGCAAATAGCGCAAGCTATCACGGCAATGTCGAGAATCTAAGAGCGCCGGGAGCGCCCTGTTCTTAGCATGAGCGCATCAACCGACGGAGAGATCGCCCATGTCCAGTCGCAATCTGCTCGAGAGCCTGTTTGCCAATTACGCGTGCGCCAGCGGAGGTGCATTGAACGGCCGCTGACATCGCCCAGCACGCTTGGCCGTTCGTCCATGCCCGCGTACCCTTCCGCCAGCCCTAAGAGCGGAGTTAACGATGACCTTGCGTTCCATTTGCGTTTTCTGCGGCGCCAGCCGTGGTTCGAACCCCATCTATGAACAAGCAGCCCAGGATCTCGGCCGCACCTTGGCGGCCAACGGCATTCGGTTGATCTACGGCGGCGGCGCCGTCGGCCTGATGGGGGTCGTGGCAGACGCCACCATGGCTGCCGGCGGCGAGGTGATCGGCATCATTCCGCAGAGCCTGAAAGATGCCGAGGTCGGCCACACCGGCCTCACTCGGTTGGAAGTGGTCGACGGCATGCACGCCCGCAAGGCGCGGATGGCAGAGCTCGCGGATGCCTTCATCGCTTTACCTGGCGGGCTGGGTACGCTGGAGGAGCTTTTCGAGGTCTGGACCTGGGGCCAGCTTGGCTATCACCCCAAACCGCTCGGGTTGCTGGACGTCAACCACTTCTACAGCAAGCTCAGTCACTTCCTCGATCACCTCGTCGAAGAGGGATTCGTCCGCTCACAGCACCGCGAGATGTTGCGACGTAGTGACGAGTCGCAGGCGCTCATAGAGTTGCTGGATGCCTGGCAACCGCCCACTCATAGTCGCTGGGCCAAAAATTCGCCGCTGTGATCTGGCTGAATCCAGCTGATCAAATTTCACTCTCCGAGCTGCAGGCCACGCACCACGCAGGCCGCAGCTCAGCCTCCCCATGTTATCCACATGCGCATCCACAGCAGAAGTGGATAAGCGCTCGCTTCGACCTATTGGTGTACGCATGTGCGGGCAATACGACGTTTCAGAAGCCTTGAACCTGCGAACGTACAATTTTCGATCAATAGGCTCGATCGCTAGTGCCGCTAAGGTTGCAGCAAGCAGCTAAAGGGTTATCCACAACTCGGCCCACAGCTGTAGTGGATAAGGTAGCCGAACGAATCGAACGTGCTGGACTCAACAAAAGCATCGCTCGTCTAATTCCGAGGCTTACACCATGGGTTCATCAACAAGGCTTCAATCGCTGCATCAGGACAGACGTCCATGAGCTGGCTGGCCCTGACACTGGTGGCGTTCGTCATCTTCGTGCTGGTTTTCTTCGTCAAGAACCGGCAGCTCAACCATCCCGCGCTGCAATATCCCTATCGCCTCAAGGCGCCACTGTTCTCGCCAGCGGAACGCGAGCTGCTGGAAATGCTGCAACGCACGGTCGGCGAGCGCTATCTGATCTTCCCCAAGGTAAGCGTCGCCGACGTTGTGGAAGTCACCGCCATCGCCCGACGGGCGTACTGGTACCGCGCCACCAACCGCATCGCGACCACGCGCTTCGATTTCGTGCTGTGCGACAGGGCCGATCTTCAGCCGGTCTGCGTCATCAACCTGCACGACCCTGACACCGATGAGGAATTCATGGATCGACTGTGCGAGACCATCGGGTTACCGCAGGTCCGCCTGCCAGCGGATGCAGCGCGCTCCTATAGCGATGTCCGGGAAGCCATCGAGTCGGCGCTGCAGCCCTGATCGACCGCTGGCGGGAATGAGCGCAGCAGCGGACGGTCACAAGTCTGCATGACGTATCCATGCTGTGCAGTACCGCTGCGGAGACATCCGCAATCGACCACCGGCTACGAGTGACACTATGAAATACGCCCTCCCCCTGCTGCTTTCCCTCGCCCCGCTGGCTGCGCTGGCGGACGACCCGACCTGTCATGGCACCAACGAAGCGCAGGTCGCCGCGCTTTTCGATCGCTGGAACGAAGATGTGCAATCAGGCGATCCAAAACGCGTGGTGGAAAACTACGCACCTGACTCGATGCTGCTGCCTACCGTGTCCAACACGCCGCGGCAGACGGCGGAAGCCAAGCTCGACTACTTCGAGCACTTTCTGGCGCTGAAACCGAAGGGCGAAGTTGTCTCGCGAATGATCATGATCGACTGCAACAGCGCGCTCGATACCGGGCTCTACAGCTTCAAGCTGGGCGACGGCAAGACGGTGCCGGCGCGTTATACCTTTACCTACAAGTGGTTCGCCGACGCCGGACAGTGGCTGATCACCAGTCACCACTCATCGGCGATGCCAGAGCAGCCCGAGGCGGTACAGCAGGTGATCGAAGAGAGCGACTGATCGTCCTGCGAAATACGCCAAACAGGGGCGCCTTGCCACACCAGCGGGGCGCGCCCGCTGTACCATCCGCCCTCGACAAGCGAAGGGTCTCGACCGCGGGCTTGCACCAGCCCGCCTGTGCTCGATACTTCTGATAAGCACGCCGTATCCGGACCCGAACCATCATGCAACTCAAGCCGCTGTTATCACGCCTGTTCGACCTGGCCAGCCGCCTGATTCGGCGCTATCCAGGTACGGTTGCGCTGTTCGGCTTCGTTTCCGGGGTGGCGAGTTTCGTTCTGGTGGAACGCCACGCCGGCCTGGCCAAGGTGGTCGCCCTGGTGATGCTGGTGAGCTGGCTCTGGCTGGTGCTGGAGTCGAGCCTGCGGCGCAGCCTGCAGCGCTGGTTCGGCTGGCAGGTGCCACGACCGCTGCTGCGCTATGCCACCCAGATGGTGCATCAGGAAAGCCTGTTCTTCATCATTCCGTTCTTTGCCATCACCACCACCTGGAACAGCGGACAAGCCCTGTTCACCGGCCTGCTTGGCGCCGCCGCGCTCGTTTCGCTGATCGATCCGCTGTACTACAAATGGCTGGCACCGCGGCGCTGGGTCTACCTGGGGTTTCACGCGCTGACGCTGTTCGCCGTCCTGCTGACCGCGTTGCCGATCATCCTTCATCTGTCCACCCCGCAGAGTTATCAGCTGGCGCTGGGCGTCGCAGTAGTGCTGGCCCTGCCGAGCCTCAGCGGACTGTTTCCCCGCTCGAACTGGCGCACGTGGCCCGGCATCCTGTTGCTGGCGGTGGCGCTGGGTGCCGCAGGTTGGCTGGGACGGACCTGGGTGCCCCCGGCAACCCTGTGGCTGACCGATGTCGCCGTGACCATGAGCCTCGATGATCGGCAACGCAAACCCGGTAAGGGGCTGCGCGAAATCACCAGCGCAGAACTGCACGCAAATGGCCTCTACGCCTATACCGCCATCAACGCACCGCGCGGCCTGAAGGAGCGCATCTTCCACGAGTGGACCCACAACGGCCGGCGCGTCGACCGTATCGCGCTTGAGATCAGCGGCGGCCGCGAAGCCGGTTATCGCGCCTGGACCCACAAGCGCAACTTCCCGGAAAAATCATCGGGCCGCTGGCGAGTACGTGTCGTTACCGAAGCAGGCCAGATGATCGGCATGCTGCGTTTCCAGGTCACCGATTAGCGAACCCCCCGCCGCCTCGCGTATCCAAATCAGAACCAGCCTGGCTTGGAGAAGGACATGGAGTGGTGGGCGAGCATCTCCTACACCATCGCGTCGGAGTTCTCCGACATCACCGACCTGGAGGACGCGACCCGCGTCAGTAGCCGTCTGCTGATCGCGTCGATTCTCGGCGGCCTGCTCGGCTATGAACGCGAGCGCCGACGCAAGGCCGCCGGCTTGCGCACCCATATGCTGGTTGCGCTTGGGGCAGCGTTGTTCGTACTGGTGCCGGTGCAGGCGGGCATGAGCCTCGAGGACATTTCCCGGGTGATTCAGGGCCTGGTTACCGGTATTGGCTTTCTCGGAGCCGGGACTATCCTCAAGGGCGACTCCGCGGAAGACGTCAAGGGCCTGACCACCGCCGCGGGCATCTGGCTTACGGCCGCGATCGGTGTCGCCGTCGGCCTCGGGCATGAAGCAACGGCCGTAATGAGCACGCTGTTGGCGCTGGCGATCTTTGCTTTGATGCCACGGCTGGAGCGGCATACTGCCCTGCGTGCCGCGCGCAAGCGTCGCCACCCGGACCAGCCGCGCTAACGAACGCCACTCCACTGCCCAAGGATTTCGCCATGTCCAACTTCCGTATTCTTCTGACCGGCGCCGTTCTGGCTGCTCTGGCAGGTTGCAGCGAAACGGCCAAGCTTCCGGTGGAATCCGGATACGGCCCGACACCGGCGCTGCCCGAGCCGAACAAGACAGTCCTGCCCACGGTGCACATCGCCCCCGCCAAAGGCTGGCCGCAAGATGGCAAGCCGCAGCCGGCGGCCGGTCTGCGCGTGGCGGCGTTCGCCCGTGACCTGGGCCATCCCCGCTGGCTCCATGTGCTGCCCAATGGCGATGTGCTCGTGGCGGAATCGGACGCACCGCCGAAGCAACAGAGCCAGGGACTGCGCGGCTGGATTGCCAGCAAGATCATGGCCCGCGCTGGCTCCGGAGGCCCCAGCGCCAACCGCATCACCCTGCTGCGCGATCGTGACGGCGATGGCGTGGCGGAACAGCGCACGGTGTTTCTGGAAAACCTCAACTCCCCGTTCGGTATGGCGTTGGTAGGCAACCACTTCTACGTCGCCAACACGGACGCGCTGCTGCGCTTTCCCTATACGCCCGGCACCACCCGTATCACTGCGAACGGCGAGAAGGTCGTGGACCTACCCGCTGGGCCGATCAATCACCACTGGACCAAGAACGTCATTGCCAGCCAGGACGGCAGCCGCCTCTATGTCACCAGCGGCTCCAACAGCAATGTGGCCGAGAACGGCATGGAGGCCGAAGAGAACCGCGCAGCGATTCTCGAGGTGGATCCGCAAGCCAGGAGCATGCGTCTGTTCGCTTCAGGCCTGCGCAACCCCAATGGCCTTGCCTGGCAACCGGACAGCGGAGCGCTATGGACCACCGTCAACGAGCGCGACGAGATCGGCAGCGATCTGGTGCCGGACTACATGACGTCGGTACAGGACGGCGGATTCTACGGGTGGCCCTACAGCTACTTCGGCCAGCACATCGATGAGCGCGTGCAACCCCTGCGGCCGGATCTGGTCCAGCGTGCCATTGTCCCGGACTATGCACTGGGCGCGCATACTGCCTCGCTCGGCCTGGCCTTCTACGAAGGCACGCTGCTGCCGCAGCACTACCGCCACGGCGCGTTCGTTGGTCAGCACGGCTCCTGGAACCGCAAGCCGCGCAGTGGCTATAAGGTGGTTTTCATCCCCTTCCGCGACGGCATGCCGGCTGGGCAGGCAGAGGATGTGCTGACCGGCTTCGTCAACGAGGCAGGAGAGGCAATGGGTCGCCCGGTAGGCGTCGCCGTGGACAAGACCGGGGCCGTGCTGGTGGCCGACGATGTCGGCAACGTGGTCTGGCGCGTCACCCCTGATGACCGTTGATACCGTCGCCCGCTGATCCGTTGAACCTTGCCGGACGCCGTATGGCCATAAAGGTAACGTCCATACGCAACGAGGCACTCCCATGATCAAGCGCGCCATCTACATCTTCGCCCCTGTCGTGCTGCTCGCCGGCTGTTCCGGCAATGTGCAGAACCCGGTAGACCGCATCACCTTCCGTGACGAGCCACTGGTACGCGATGTGGAGACCGGCATGTCTCAGGAGCAGGTACTGGCCATCGGTGGGGAGCCCTCGAAGGCCGCAGCTCGCACTGTAGTGCCAGGCGTCTGCCACGATTACATCCTCAATCGCGATGGCCATCAGCAACCTTATTACGTCAGTTTCGATGGCTCCGGCCGCGTGGACGGCCAGGGCTTCCTGACCTGCGATCAGCTTGAGGAAAACCAGCGCAAACTGCATCGCTGACAGCCGGGCACAGGCGCGAGCACGCTTCGGGCCTGTGCATTCAACGCTCCCCTTGAAGGAGACCAGCATGCCTCGTGGAGAAAAAACCAAGTACACCGACAAGCAGCAACGCAAGGCCGAACACATTGAGGAAGGCTACGAGAAGCGTGGCGTCCCCGAGGACGAGGCCGAAGCGCGCGCATGGGCGACGGTCAACAAGCAATCCGGCGGCGGAGAACGCAAAGGGGGCTCGGGCAGGAGCAAGGGCGAGACCGCCAAGCGGGCTGAGCGCAAGGACTCGGCCCACCGCGCAGCCGATGCCCGCCAGGGCAAATCACCAAACAAGGGTTCGGCACGAAGCTCGACATCGACCAGCACGGCGCTTGCCGACATGACCCGCGACCAGCTCATGGAAAAGGCCCGCGAGCGGGACATTCGTGGCCGCTCGAAGATGCGCAAGAACGAACTGCTACGGGCGCTGAGCTGAGGACTGAGGGCATGCCGATGATTGACCAAACCGCTCCGAAAGAGGGCAATCCCAAGCGCGAGGACCCAGGCGATCCTGTGCCGATTGATGAGCCGGGTGAGCCTGAGCCGGCGCCCTCACCGCCGGACGAGCCCCACCGCTAAACTTTTCGCCAGCATCCTGTTCTCAAACTGGGAACCGTGAATCACCGCGTCCGCGGTGAACCAGACCAGGAGATGGCGATGAGCTACGTACAATTGAGCGATAAACAGAGCCTGCGCGAGCGGGCTCGTCAACATGTCGAGAATGGCGCCGTCACCGAGAGTTACTCGGCCGATCGAGAAGTCGTGATCAATCTGCTGAACGAAGCGCTGGCGACCGAACTGGTTTGCTATCTGCGCTACAAGCGCCACTACTACATGGCCACAGGGCTGAAATCCAGCGCCGCCGCGGACGAGTTCCTCGAGCACGCTAATGAGGAGCAGGAGCACGCAGATCGGCTGGCCGAGCGCATCGTCCAACTGGGTGGCGCGCCGGACTTCAACCCCGACGGCCTGACGGAGCGCGCCCACGCGCAGTACGCCGAAGGCAACGGCCTGCGCGACATGGTTTTCGAGAACCTGGTGGCCGAACGCATCGCCATCGACAGCTACCGCGAGATCGTGCAGTACATCGGTGACAAGGATCCGACCCCCCGCCGCATCTTCGAGGACATCCTCGCTCAGGAAGAAGAGCACGCCGATGATCTGGCTGGCCTGCTGGACGGCATGAACTAGCCCAGGACCTGCCGGCGCCTCGCTGAAGCAGGCGGCACGCCATTCCCGTCAGCTTTTCAGCGAAACATAAAAAAAGGCCACCCTAGGGTGGCCTTAAATTTTAGGAAGAGAGGTACAGCTTAGCCGGCTGCCACCGGACGCATGTAGGAGATCGGTGCGGTCTGCGGGTCATCGAAGGTCACCAGTTCCCACGCATCCTTTTGTTCCATCAGGGTGCGTAGCAAACGGTTGTTCAACGCGTGGCCGGATTTATAGCCGCGGAATTCGCCGATCAGACTGGTGCCCAGCAAGTACAGATCACCAATGGCATCGAGAATCTTGTGCTTCACGAATTCGTCCTCGTAACGCAGGCCGTCTTCGTTGAGCACACTGGTTTCGTCCACCACGATTGCGTTCTCAACGCTGCCACCAAGCGCCAGGTTGTGCGAGCGCAGGAACTCGATGTCGCGCATGAACCCGAAGGTACGTGCACGGCTGACTTCCTTGACGAAGGAAGTGCTCGAGAAATCCACACTGGCAGTCTGGGTACGGCCCTTGAAAACCGGATGGTCGAAATCAATCTCGAAACTCACCTTGAAGCCGTCGAAAGGCAGGAAGGTAGCGCGCTTGTCACCTTCCTCGACTGTCACTTCACGCTTGATGCGGATGAACTTCTTGTGGGCGTCCTGCTCCTGCAGGCCGGCGGATTGAATCAGGAATACGAAAGGTCCAGCGCTACCATCCATGATCGGCACTTCCGACGCTGAGAGTTCGACGTAGGCGTTGTCGATCCCCAGGCCAGCCATTGCCGACAGCAAATGCTCCACTGTGTCGACCTTGACGTCACCATTGACCAGTGTCGTGGACATGGTGGTTTCGCCAACGTTCTCGGCCCGCGCAGGAATCTCCACAGGCGGGTTGAGGTCGGTGCGACAGAACACGATTCCGGTATCCACCGGTGCCGGTTTCAGGGTGAGATAAACCTTCTCTCCCGAATGCAAGCCGACGCCGGTGGCGCGAATGATGTTCTTCAGGGTGCGTTGTCTGATCATGGCCTTTTGCTTCGCTTTAGCGCTAGTTGCGAATAGTTTTCAACAATTGGCGGCGATAATAGCAGAAGCCAACTTTGCTGAACACCAATCACAACGATACTCCTGATAAATTCAATCAATCGGCCTGACGACGCAGAAACGCGGGAATGTCCAGATAATCCAGATCTTCCTGCGGATTCAGCTTGGCTGCGGTGGCAGCTGCATGCGCCTGATTACGCATCACGGTCGGACGCTCGAGGTCACGATAATTGACCGCGGCCTGCTCATGCTGACGCGGTGCCGGAGCGGCGGAAGCGGCAACAGAGGTCTGCACGGTGTTGTCGACGACCTTGACCGGCTTTTCATTGCGCGGACCGAGCCCGGTAGCGACCACGGTGACATGCAGCTCATCTGCCATATCCGGATCGATCACGGCGCCAACCTTGACGGTGGCCTCATCGGACGCGAAGGCCTCGATGATTTCGCCCACGGCAGCGTACTCGCCGAGCGAGAGGTCCAGACCAGCAGTGATGTTGACCAGAATGCCACGTGCGCCCTGCAGGTTGACGTCTTCCAGCAGCGGGTTGCGAATGGCAGCCTCGGTGGCTTCGCGAGCACGGTTCGGGCCGGTGGCGCAACCGGTGCCCATCATCGCCATTCCCATCTCGCCCATGACCGTCTTGACGTCGGCGAAGTCGACGTTCATCAGGCCCGGACGCTGCATGATGTCGGAGATGCCACGGACCGCACCGGCCAGTACGTCATCAGCCTTGGCGAAAGCGGCCAGCAGGCTGGCGTCCTTGCCGAGGATGGTCAGCAGCTTCTCGTTGGGGATAGTGATCAGCGAATCGACGCAATCGGACAGCGCGCGGATACCTTCGTCGGCCACCTGCATGCGACGACGGCCCTCGAACGGGAACGGACGAGTGACCACGGCGACGGTAAGGATGCCCATTTCCTTGGCTACCGAAGCGATGATCGGCGCAGCGCCGGTACCGGTGCCGCCGCCCATGCCGGTGGTGATGAACACCATGTCCGCACCTTCCAGTACTTCGGCGATGCGCTCACGATCTTCCATCGCCGCCTGGCGACCGATGTCCGGATTGGTACCGGCACCCAGACCTTTGGTGATGGCCGAGCCGAGCTGCAGCACGGTGCGTGCTTCAACTTTCTTCAGCGCCTGGGCGTCAGTGTTGGCGCAGATGAATTCGACGCCTTCGACGTTATTGCGAACCATGTGGTTCACGGCATTGCCGCCACCGCCACCGACACCGATGACCTTGATGACTGCACTTTGCGGGGTATGATCTACGAGTTCGAACATTTCCCTCTCTCCTTCCAGCTTTCTAGTTTTGGTTGTTACAGCGCACTGCTTAAAAATTGCCCTGGATCCAGCCCTTGAGTCGCTCCAGAACAGACGTCTTTGATTCGTCGGCGAAATTGCCGATGCCAGACACGGGAATGCCGTCGGCCTGCTTTTGCAGTCCGTACAGCAACAGGCCCACGCCCGTTGAATAGATGGGGTTACGTACTACGTCGCTCAGTCCCTTGACGCTGTGCGGCACGCCCAGGCGCACCGGCATGTGAAAGATTTCCTCAGCCAGGTCGACGGCTCCTTCCATCTTCGCTGTACCGCCTGTGAGAACGATCCCGGCCGGGACCAGATCCTCGTATCCGCTACGACGCAGCTCGGCCTGGATAAGGGTGAACAGCTCGTCATAGCGCGGCTCGACCACCTCTGCCAGAGCCTGCCGCGAGAGTTCGCGCGGTGGGCGATCGCCGACGCTGGGAACCTTGATGGTCTCGCCTGCACCGGCCAGCTTGGCCAACGCGCAAGCATAACGAATCTTGATCTCTTCGGCATACTGGGTCGGCGTGCGCAATGCCATGGCGATGTCGTTGGTGACCTGATCGCCGGCGATCGGGATGACCGCGGTATGACGAATCGCGCCTTCGGTGAAAATGCAGATGTCGGTGGTGCCGCCGCCGATGTCCACCAGGCAGACGCCCAGCTCCTTTTCATCGTCGGTCAGTACCGCGTGTGCAGAGGCCAGTTGCTCCAGGATGATGTCATCCACTTCCAGGCCGCAGCGACGCACGCACTTCTCGACATTCTGCGCCGCATTCACCGCGCAAGTGACCACATGGACCTTGGCCTCAAGGCGCACGCCGGACATGCCCAGCGGTTCGCGCACACCTTCCTGGTTGTCGATCACGTAATCCTGCGGCAGCGTGTGCAGCACGCGCTGGTCCGCCGGAATGGCCACAGCCTGGGCGGCGTCAAGTACCCGCTCCAGGTCCGCGGCGCTGACTTCACGGTCGCGGATCGCGACGATGCCATGGGAGTTCAGGCTGCGAATGTGGTTGCCCGCCAGGCCGACGAAGGCCGAATGGATGCGGCAGCCAGCCATCAGCTGAGCTTCTTCGATAGCGCGCTGAACCGACTGCACGGTGGATTCGATATTGACCACCACGCCCTTCTTCAACCCGCGCGAAGGATGGGTACCGATTCCCACGATTTCCAGCTCACCATCGGCGGTCACCTCACCCACCAGCGCCACCACCTTGGAGGTGCCGATGTCCAGGCCGACGATCATCTTGCCGCTTTGCACGCTCGACATGTGTTTCATTCCTCAATTCTTCGCAGCGACGGTCGTATCCGTCACAGTCGGGACCGGCTCATGCCAGGCGACGGCCAGGCCGTTCGCATAGCGCAGATCGATCCGTGCGATCTTCTCGCTTTCCTGCTCCAGCGCCTTTTGATAGATGGCGGTGAAGCGACGCATTTTTTCTACAACCTGGTCCCGCCCCAGCAGCAACTCGACGCCCTGGTTGGTGGTCAGGAACCAGCTTCCACGCTCGCGCAGCTCCAGACGGGAAATGGAGAATCCCAGCGGGCGCAGCATCTGGCTGAGCATCTGGTATTGCTGCATGACACGCTGTTGGGCCCGCTTCGGACCATATAAATGTGGCAAGTGTTCATATCGGGTCAGGTCATCCGGCGAGAAAGCCTGCCCTTTATTGTTAAGCAATGCTTCGCCCCCCCAACGGGCAATCGGCAATTGCTCATCCAGCCGCACCATCACCTGGTCCGGCCAGACGCGGCGGACTTCGACATGGGCGATCCACGGCATCTGTTCCAGTTGGTGGCGCATGCCGTTCAGATCAACCTTGAAGAAGCTCTGCTCGACGAAAGGCGCTATGCGCTGCTGGACCGCGTCGCGACTCACATAGCCCAGTTCGCCCTGCACACTGACCTTGGCGATCGGCCGATCGGCATAGGGCAGCAGCCGCTCGCCCAGCTCGTAAAGCCCGACCGCCAACCCGACCAGTAGCACCGGCCAGACGAAACGCTTCAGCCCGGCGAGGCTCGGCTTCGGCAGGCGCTGCGACAGCGGCTGCGGTTGCACCAGGCGGCTCGCACCCCGTTGCGCGGGCTTGCGCGAGGCGCGGCCGCTTCCGGGTTGCGAATGGCGCAGCGTAGCGATCATGGCTAGCTCCCCGCCTCGAGGCTGTCATCGAGAATGCTCAGGACCAGTTGCTGGAAATCCAGACCGGCAGCACGCGCCGCCATGGGCACCAGGCTGTGATCGGTCATTCCCGGCACGGTGTTCACTTCAAGCAGCCAGAAATCGCCGTTACCGTCCTGCATCACGTCAACCCGGGCCCAGCCGCGGATACCCACCGCTTCGCAGGCACGTGCAGACAGCGTCTTCAGTTCCTGTTCGCGCACCGCGTCGAGGCCACAGGGAATGCGGTACTGGGTATCGGAAGCCAGGTACTTGGCGTCGTAGTCGTAGAAGGTGTGCGGCGTGCCCAGGCCAATCGGTGGCAGTACCTGGCCGTGCAGCACCGCCACGGTGAATTCCGGGCCTTGTATCCACTGCTCGACGAGTACTTGCGAGTCGTAGCTGCTGGCGGCACGCCAGGCTTCGATCAGCTCGGTGAGCCCACCGACCTTGGCCATGCCGATGCTAGAGCCTTCGTGGGCCGGTTTGACGATCAGCGGAAAACCCAGCGTTTCCGCTGCAGCCTTGCAATCGGCCTCCGTAGCCAGCACGGCATGCTGCGGCGTCGGCAAGCCAAGGCTCTGCCACACCTGCTTGGTGCGCAGTTTGTCCATGGCCAGGGCCGAAGCCAGAATGCCGCTGCCGGTGTAGGGGATACCGGCGCATTCCAACAGTCCCTGCATGCTGCCGTCTTCGCCACCACGACCATGCAGGACGATGAAGGCACGATCGATGCGCTCGTTGCTCAGGCGTTGCAGCAGGTCATCGCCGGCATCGATGCCGAACGCATCCACACCGGCCTCCTGCAACGCGGCGAGTACCGCCGCGCCGGATTTCAGGGACACTTCGCGTTCGGCACTCTTGCCACCGAAGAGCACGGCGACACGACCAAACGCCTTGGGGTCGCGAGTCGAATGCAGGGTCGTCATTTGGATTTCCTCGCGGCGCCATCGCCACCGAACAGCGGACTCTTGAGCAGTTGCGGCGCCAGGCCACCGATATCACCGGCTCCTTGGCAAAGCAGAATGTCGCCGGCACGCAGCAGCGGCTTGACCAACGGAGCGAGGTCGACGCCACGCTCGACGTAGATCGGGTCCAGCTGGCCGCGCTGGCGGATGCTGTGGCACAACTGCCGGCTGTCGGCGCCGGGGATCGGCTCCTCACCAGCCGGATAGACTTCCATCAGCAGCAACACGTTGGACTCGCCGAGCACCTGCACGAAGTCGTCGTAGAGGTCGCGGGTGCGGCTGTAGCGATGGGGCTGATAGACCATGACCAGGCGCCGCTCCGGCCAGCCACCGCGGACTGCCTTGATCACTGCGGCGACTTCGCGCGGATGATGACCGTAGTCGTCGACCAGCATCACGCTGCCGTCCTCGACCGGTAGATCGCCATAGACTTGAAAGCGGCGGCCGACGCCTGCGAACTCCGCGAGGCCCTGGACGATGGCTTCGTCGTCGATACCTTCATCGGTAGCAATGGCGATGGTGGCCAGGGCGTTCAGCACGTTGTGGTTGCCCGGCATGTTCACTGACACATCCAGCGGCTCACAACCATCGCGCAGCACCGTGAAGAAGGTACGCATGCCTTCCTGACGGACATTGGTGGCGCGCACGTCGGCGTCTTCGCTGAAACCGTAGGTCGTGATCGGCCGGCCGATCTGCGGAATGATCTCGCGAACGAACGGGTCGTCGACGCAGAGCACTGCCAGGCCGTAGAACGGCAGGTTGTGCAGGAACTCGACGAAGGTTTTCTTCAGCTTGCCGAAGTCGCCGCCATAGGTGCTCATGTGGTCGGCATCGATATTGGTGACCACCGCGACCATCGGCTGCAGGTGCAGGAAGCTGGCATCGCTTTCGTCGGCCTCGGCGATCAGATAACGGCTGCTGCCGAGCTGCGCGTTGGTACCGGCCGCAGTGAGTCGGCCACCGATGACGAAAGTCGGATCGAGCCCGCCGGCGGCAAAAACCGAAGCCAGCAGACTGGTAGTAGTGGTCTTGCCATGGGTGCCGGCGACAGCAATACCGTGCCGGTAGCGCATCAGCTCGGCAAGCATCTCGGCACGTGGAACCACTGGAATACGTTGTTCGAGCGCCAGGGCGACTTCCGGGTTGGCCGAATTGACCGCGCTGGACACCACCAGCACGTCGGCGCCGGCAACATTGCCGGCCTGATGACCGATGAAAATCTGCGCACCGAAGCTCTGCAGCCGATCGGTACTGGCGGATTCCTTGAGGTCCGAGCCCGACACCTCGTAGCCGAGATTGAGCAGCACCTCGGCGATGCCGCACATGCCAACCCCGCCGATACCGACGAAGTGAATACGACGAATGCGCCGCATACGGCGGACTTCGGCTTTTACCGCGGCGGGAGATTTAGCCACGGGCCACCTCCAGACAGATATCGACCACGCTGCGGGTGGCGTCGGGCCGGGCCAGACGGCGCGCGATGGCGCCCATGGCCTTGAGTTTTTCCGGCTGCATCATTACCTCGGTCAGCTGAGCGGCAAGCACGGCCGCATCAGTCTTGGCTTGCGGCAGAAGGACGGCAGCGCCCTCCTTCGCCAGATATTCGGCATTGCGTGTCTGGTGGTCGTCGATCGCATGGGGCAGCGGCACCAGAAAGGATGGCAACCCAGCGGCGGCAAGCTCGCAAACGGTGAGCGCTCCGGCACGACAGATGACCAGATCGGCCCAGGCGTAGGCCCGCGCCATGTCCTTGATGAAGGGCGCGACTTCCGCCTCGACGCCGACCTCGGCATAACGCTGCGTGGTGATATCGGCGTGCTGCTTGCCGGCCTGATGAAACACCTGCGGCCGCACGTCCGCCGGTACCTGGGCGAGCGCGGCGGGCAGCAGTTTGTTCAGCGGTTCGGCACCGAGACTGCCGCCCAGTACCAGGAGGCGCGGGCGACGATGCGCAAGGGCATCGCGGGGCGTCTCGAGGAACAGCTCCTCACGCACCGGATTGCCGGTGGTGCGACGCTTGACGCTGGCCTTGAAGGTTTCCGGGAAGGCTTCGCAGACGCGGCTGGAAAGCGGCGCGAGGCTACGATTGGCGGTCCCAGCGACGGCGTTCTGTTCGTGAATCACCAGGGGCACCCCCGCCAGCTTGGCAGCCAGTCCGCCCGGACCGGTAACGTAGCCGCCCATCCCCAGCACGCAGACCGGTTGCAGCTCGCGCACGATGCGACGCGCCTGGAACAGCGAGCGAATCAACTGCAGCGGTGCCTTGATCAGCGAAACGATGCCCTTGCCGCGCAATCCGCTGACCTGGATCAGATGCAGCGGCAGGCCAGC
>NZ_JXXD01000139.1 GCF_000935215.1 Stutzerimonas stutzeri | reverse complement strand
GGCCGCGCAGATGGCTTCCCAGTGCTCGGGCCAGTGGGCCTTGAGCGCCTTCTGCAGCCAGCGCGGGTGAGCGACGCGAATCACCGGATCGTGCTCGAGTTCGGCCAGCAGGGCTTCGCCCTCACGCTGGGCGCGGCGCAACACGGCGTTGAGCAGGCCCTTGGCCCAGGGCTTCTTCAGCTTGTCGACGCAGCCGACGGTTTCGCCGATGGCGGCATGGGCCGGGATGCGGGTATGCAGCAGCTGATACAGGCCGACCAGCAACAGGGCTTCGACATCGCGATCGGCAGCCTTGAATGGCTTCTGCAGCAGCTTGTCAGCCAGGCCGGCCAGGCGTGGCTGCCAGCGCGCGGTGCCAAAGGCCAGGTCCTGGGTCAGGCCGCGGTCGCGGGCGTCGACCTTGCCCAGGACCTCCGGCAGGCTGCTGCCCAGCGAGGCTTTGCCCGAGAGCACGACGCTCAGCGCACGGGCGGCGGCCAGGCGCGGGTTCATTGACCGAGCACCAGGCCGGGGGCGAACTGCTCGCGGCGGCTGTTGTACAGGTCGCTGAAGCCCAGTGGCTTACCGCCGGGCAGCTGCAGGCGAGTCAGCGACAGGGCGCCTTCACCGCAGGCAACGGTCAGTCCGGCCTTGCTCGCTTCGAGGATGTGCCCGGGCTCGCCCTGGCCCTCGCCGAGGCGTGCGGCGTGAATCTTCAGCGTTTCGCCATTGAGCGTGCTGTGGCAGATCGGCCAGGGGTTGAAGGCACGGATCAGCCGCTCCAGCTCGAGCGCCGGGCGGGTCCAGTCGATGCGGGCTTCGTCCTTGCTCAGCTTGTGCGCATAGGTGGCGAGGCGATCGTCCTGCACTTCCCCTGCGAGCGTGCCGTCGGCCAGGGCATCGACCGCCTGCACCACGGCCTGCGAGCCGAGTACGGCGAGACGGTCGTGCAGCGTGCCGCCGCTGTCGTCGTCAGTGATCGGTGTGTTGACCTTGAGCAGCATCGGACCGGTGTCCAGGCCCGCCTCCATCTGCATCACGGTGACGCCGGATTCGCTGTCACCGGCTTCGATCGCGCGCTGGATCGGCGCGGCACCACGCCAGCGCGGCAACAGCGAGGCATGACTGTTGATGCAACCCAGGCGCGGCAAGTCGAGCACCGCCTGCGGCAGGATCAGGCCATAGGCGACCACCACCATCAGGTCCGCCTGCAGGGTTGCCAATTCCGCCTGCGCCGCCGGGTCCCGCAGCGTCTGCGGCTGGAATACCGGAATATCGTGCTGCACCGCGAGCTGCTTGACCGGGCTGGGCATCAGCTTCTGGCCGCGTCCTGCGGGGCGATCCGGCTGGGTGTAGACGGCAACGATCGATTTGCCCGCGTCGAGCAGGGCTTGCAGGTGCTGGGCGGCGAATTCCGGGGTGCCGGCGAAAACGATGCGCAAGGGCTGGGTCATGGGGGCTCGCTAAGAAAAAGGCTTGCGGCACAGGCTGCTGAAAACTGCTGCGCTCGGTTGATGCTGCGTTGAAACCAGGCTCGGAATGCTCATTTACAACCCGTAAACTCCGCTTCCTCGCCTGTTTTTGCGGGGACGCCTAGTCCTTGCCTAACCTTCGCTCGCGACGTTTTCACTCAGTCTGTATAGCAAGCCTTTGAGGGTCGGGAATCAAGCCTGCTGGCGGTGGATCTTTTCCAGCTTCTTCTTGATCCGGTCGCGCTTGAGGCTGGACAGGTAGTCGACGAACAGCTTGCCGTTGAGGTGATCGCACTCGTGCTGGATGCACACCGCGAGCAGGCCTTCGGCGACCAGTTCGTAGGGTTTGCCGTCACGATCCAGCGCCTTGATCCGCACCTTCTGCGGGCGGTCGACGTTCTCGTAGAAGCCCGGGACCGACAGGCAGCCTTCCTGGTACTGATCCATCTCGTCGGTCAGCGATTCGAATTCGGGATTGATGAAGACTCGCGGCTCGGACCGGTCTTCGGACAGGTCCATCACCACCACGCGCTTGTGCACATTGACCTGCGTCGCGGCCAGGCCGATGCCCGGAGCCTCGTACATGGTCTCGAACATGTCGTCGATCAGCTGACGGATGCCGTCATCGACCACATCCACCGGTTTGGCGATGGTGCGCAGCCGCGGATCGGGAAATTCAAGGATGTTCAGAATGGCCATATGCGTTTGTGATGCACTTATGGAATAAAGTCAAAAGCCGCTGCTAAGATGCCGAGCAGCATGGAAAACGGCTTAATGCCGCGATCCAAAAGGGTTCCGCGGCGCTAGGGCGCTTTACGTGAAGGCACATAATAAAGGGATTCACCACATGAGGAAATCACTACTCGCCCTGCTGCTGGTGGCCGTTGGCGGGCTCGCCCAGGCTGCGGTGCAGCTCAAGGACAACCATCCGGAGCGTTATACAGTGGTGAAGGGCGACACACTCTGGGGCATTTCCGGCCGCTTCCTGCGCGAGCCGTGGAAATGGCCGGAGCTGTGGCATGCCAACCCGCAGATCGCCAACCCTCATCTGATCTATCCCGGCGACACCCTGAGCCTGGTCTACGTTGACGGCCAGCCGCGCCTGGTGCTCGACCGCGGCGCCTCGCGTGGCACCATCAAGCTTTCGCCGACCGTACGCACCACGCCGATGGCCGAAGCCATCCCGACCATTCCGCTGGAGGCGATCAACAGCTTCCTGCTGAGCAACCGCATCATCGACACCGCCGAGCAGTTCCAGGGTGCGCCCTACATCGTCGCCGGCAACGCCGAGCGGGTGGTCAGCGGCGCGGGCGACCGCATCTACGGCCGCGGTAGCTTCGAAGAGAACATGCCGGCGTACGGCATCTTCCGTCAGGGCAAGACCTACGTCGATCCGGAAACCGGCGAGTTCCTCGGCATCAACGCCGATGACATCGGCACCGTGGACATCGTCGAGGTCGAAGGCGACATCGCCACCATGCACCTGACCCGCACCACCCAGGAAGCCCGCATCGGTGATCGCCTGTTCCCCAGCGAAGAGCGTGCGATCAACTCGACGTTCATGCCCAGCTCGCCTTCGACGGATGTGGACGGCGTGATTCTCGATGTACCGCGTGGCGTTACCCAGATCGGCCAGTTCGACGTGGTCACCCTGAACAAGGGGGCTCGCGACGGTCTGCAGGACGGCAACGTGCTGGCGGTCTACAAGACCGGCGAAACCGTACGTGACCGCGTGACCGGCGAGAACGTGAAGATTCCGGACGAGCGTTCCGGTCTGCTGATGGTGTTCCGCACCTACGACAAGCTTAGCTACGGCCTGATACTGCAGGCCACCCGCTCACTGGCGGTGAGCGACAAGGTCCGTAACCCCTGAAACAACAGAGCCCCGCGAAAGCGGGGTTTTTTCATGCTGCGACACCGCACGGATGCGGTGTAACGAGACAAGGAGTGTTCACCGTGCCTGCCATTTCCCCTGCCGAGCTGGAAGCCCGGCTGCGTCTGCATCTATTGCCCGAACTCGGCCCACGCCGCCTGCGCAAGTTGCTGAGCGCCTTTCCCGATGCCGCGTCGGCCTTGAGCGCGCCGGCCAGTGCCTGGCGGTCGCTGGGGTTGCCGGTCAGTTGTGCCGAGCCACGACGCAGTGCCGACATCCGCGAGCGTGCCAGTGCCGCCCTCGCCTGGCTGGAGCAGCCGGACCGGCATCTGCTCTGCTGGGACGATCCCAACTACCCGGCACTGCTCGCTGAACTGCCGGATGCGCCCCCGCTGCTGTTCATTGCCGGCGATCCGAGCCTGCTCGAGCGACCGCAGCTGGCGATGGTCGGCAGCCGCCGCGCCTCGCGCAATGGTCTGGACAATGCCCACGCCTTTTCCCGCAGCCTGGCCGGTGCCGGCTTCGTCATCACCAGCGGGCTGGCGTTGGGCATCGATGGCGCTGCGCATCAGGGTGCGCTGGATGTTGACGGCAAGACCGTCGCGGTGCTCGGTACCGGCCTGGAACGGCTGTATCCGCAGCGTCACATCGGCCTCGCCCGGCAGATCGTCGAAGCAGGCGGCGCGCTGGTGTCCGAGTTGCCGCTGGACTGTCCGCCGCAGGCGAGCAATTTTCCGCGGCGCAATCGCATCATCAGCGGCCTTTCGCTGGGCGTGCTGGTGGTCGAGGCGAGTCCGTCCAGTGGTTCGCTGATCACCGCGCGACTCGCTGCCGAGCAGGGCCGCGAGGTCTACGCGATTCCTGGTTCGATCCATCATCCCGGCGCCCGTGGCTGCCATCAGCTGATCCGCCAGGGCGCGGCGCTGGTGGAGTCGGTCGAGGATGTGCTCGAAGCCCTGCGTGGCTGGCAGCGCGTCGGGTCGTCCGACGGCGAAGGCCCGACGCCGAAGCAGCCGGACAATCCGCTGCTGCGCGAATTGCTGGCCACCCCGCGCAGCAGCGAAGCACTGGCCATGGTGCTCGAACAGCCGCTGGGGCAGGTGCTGGCGCAGCTGACCGAACTGGAAGTCGACGGGCTGGTGGCCTGCGACAACGGTTTCTGGACGGTGATCTCGCATTAGGCGAAGCCGAGCCGCACAGCAGACCTGTCGTGCGAATGCCGATCCACGCCCTGTCGTTTGCGCGCTCGAAATGCGGATGGTCTGTTGCAGGCTGTTGCGAATCGGCCGCCCAGCCCCCTGCTCGACGGCAGATGCCTTGGGTAAACTGCCGGTTTTTCAGTCAGGCAGAGGTCGGCATGATCGGCGATTGGCGTGTGCAGCAAGTGGCGCGGGTGGTTCGCGCCGGCGGAGTGATCGCCTACCCGACCGAAGCGGTCTGGGGTGTGGGTTGCGACCCATGGGACGAAGAGGCGGTGCTGCGCCTGCTGGCGCTCAAGGAGCGGCCGGTGGAGAAGGGCCTGATCCTGATCGCCGACAGCATCGAGCAGTTCGATTTCCTGCTGGACGATGTGCCCGAGCGCTGGCTGGACCGCCTGGCTGGTACCTGGCCGGGGCCGAACACCTGGCTGGTGCCGCATCGCGGTCGCCTGCCGGAGTGGATCACCGGGCGGCACGACAGCGTCGCGCTGCGGGTAACCGATCATCCACTGGTCACGCGGTTGTGTGCGTTGACCGGCCCGCTGGTCTCGACATCCGCCAACCCTGCCGGTCGTCCCGCGGCGCGCTCGCGGCTGCGGGTCGAGCAGTATTTTCCGCGTCAGCTCGACGCCGTGTTCACCGGCCCGCTGGGCGGACGGCGCAACCCCAGCGTCATTCGCGATCTGCGCACGGGCGAAGTGATTCGTCCGGCCTGAACCGACGGTGAAACCGCTGCGCGGCTGCCCTTATAAAGGCAGCCGCCGCGGCGGTCAGGGCAGCAGAATGGTCGATCCGGTGGTTTCCCCCGCCGCCAGTTTGCGTTGGGCTTCGGCCGCTTCGCTGAGCGGATAACGCTGGCCGATCTCGACCTGGATCTTGCCGCTGCCGATCATCTCGAACAGTTCATCGGCCATGGCCTGCAGCCGTTCCGGCGTGTCGGCGTAACCGGCCAGAGTCGGCCGAGTGACGAACAGCGAGCCCTTCTGCGCCAGCACACCCAGGTTCACCCCGGTGACGGCGCCGGAGGCGTTGCCGAAGCTGACCAGCAGGCCGCGTGGGGCGACGCAGTCCAGCGAGGTCTCCCAGCTGCTCTTGCCCACCGAGTCGTAGACCACCGGGCACTTCCTGCCTTCGGTCAGCTCCAGCACGCGCTGCACCACGTCCTCGCGGGTGCGATCGATGGTGGCCCAGGCGCCGAGGGCCTTGGCCCGCTCGGCCTTTTCCGCCGAGCCCACCACGCCGATCAACTGTGCGCCCAGTGCGCGCGCCCACTGACAGGCGATCGATCCGACGCCACCGGCGGCGGCATGGAACAGCACCGTCTCGCCGGCCTGCAGCGAGTGGGTCTGGCGCAGCAGGTACTGGCAGGTCAGGCCCTTGAGCATCACCGCGGCAGCCTGCTCGAAGCTGATCGAATCCGGCAGTTTGACCAGATGCCGCGCCGGCAGCGTGTGATGTTCGCCGTAGGCACCCAGCGGGCCGGTGGCATAGGCGACCCGATCGCCCGGCTGCAGGTGCTGCACGCCCTCGCCCACCGCGTCGACCACACCGGCACCTTCGACGCCCAGCCCGGATGGCAGGCTCGGCGGCTGGTACAGACCGCCACGGAAATAGGTATCGATGAAGTTCAGGCCGATGGCATGGTTGCGCACCCGCACTTCGCCTGCGGCCGGCGCGCTGAGCGGCACATCGACCTGTTCCAGGACTTCGGGACCGCCGTGCTGGCTGAATTGGATGCGCTGGGACATGTCTGGCTCCTGGTCATTGAAAGAGCGTCTATCCAACCCGCCGGGGCTGCGTTCGTCAATCGGCTGAATGCTATGCTTGCCGGCCGACCCCGTTTCAAGCACCGCTCAGCCGCGCCTCGAGGGGCTGCGAGCGGCCATTTGCAAGGTGATTTCGTGAACCACAGGACCGAAGCCGTCAAAGCCTACCTGCTCGATCTGCAGGACCGCATCTGCGCTGCGCTGGAGGGCGAAGATAGCGGCGCGCGCTTCGTCGAGGATGCCTGGACGCGGCCCGGTGGCGGTGGTGGCCGGACCCGCGTGATCGAGAATGGCGCACTGATCGAGAAGGGCGGCGTGAACTTCTCCCACGTGCATGGCGACAGCCTGCCGCCGTCGGCCAGCGCCCATCGCCCGGAGTTGGCCGGGCGCGGCTTCGAGGCCCTCGGCGTGTCGCTGGTGATCCACCCGCACAACCCGTATGTACCCACCTCCCACGCCAACGTGCGCTTCTTCATCGCCGAGAAGGAAGGCGAGGAACCGGTCTGGTGGTTCGGCGGCGGCTTCGACCTGACGCCTTACTACGGCGCCGAAGAAGACTGCGTGCACTGGCACCGGGTCGCGCGGGACGCCTGCGCGCCGTTCGGTGCGGATGTCTATCCGCGCTACAAGGAATGGTGCGATCGCTATTTCCACATCAAGCACCGCCACGAGCCGCGCGGCGTCGGCGGGCTGTTCTTCGACGACCTGAACCAGTGGGATTTCGACACCAGTTTCGCCTTCATGCGCGCGGTCGGCGATGCCTACCTCGACGCCTATCTGCCCATCGTCCAGCGCCGCAAGGCCACGCCGTTCGGCGACCGCGAGCGGCAGTTCCAGCTGCTGCGCCGCGGCCGCTACGTCGAATACAACCTGGTCTACGACCGCGGCACCCTGTTCGGCCTGCAATCGGGCGGGCGTACCGAATCCATCCTGATGTCGCTGCCGCCGCAAGTGGCCTGGGGCTATGACAAGCATCCCGAACCGGGCACTCCGGAAGCGCGCCTGACTGAATACTTCCTGCAGGACCGCGATTGGCTTGGAGAGCAGGAAGCCTGAAGCTGGAAGCGGGAAGAAAAAAGCTTCAAGCTTCAAGCTTCCTGCTTTCATCTTAGGAGTCCCATGGACCGCTACGGCGTTTTCGGCAACCCCATCGGCCACAGCAAATCACCGCAGATCCACGCCCTGTTCGCCGCGCAGACCGGCCAGGCGCTGAGCTACGAACCGCTGCTGGCGCCGCTGGACGACTTTCCCGGGTTCGCCCGCGCGTTTTTCCGCGACGGCCAGGGCGCCAACGTCACCGTGCCGTTCAAGGAACAGGCCTATGGGATGGCCGATCAACTCTCCGAGCGTGCCCGCCGGGCCGGCGCGGTGAATACCCTGAAGAAGCTCGAAGACGGCCGCCTGCTCGGTGACAACACCGACGGTGCCGGGCTGGTAAGCGATCTGCTGAAGGCCGGCGTGGCGCTGCGTGGACAGCGCATCCTGCTGCTCGGCGCCGGCGGGGCCGTGCGCGGCGTGCTCGAGCCGTTGCTGGCACACAAGCCCGCGGCGCTGATCATCGCCAACCGCACGCCGAGCAAGGCCGAACAGCTGGCGCAGGAATTCGCCGAACTGGGCCCGCTGTCCGCCAGCACCTTCGCCGAGCTTACCGAACCGGTCGACCTGATCATCAATGGCACCTCGGCCAGCCTCGGTGGCGAACTGCCACCGCTGGCCGACAGCCTGATCCGGCCAGGTCAGACCTTCTGCTACGACATGATGTACGCCGCCAGGCCCACGGCGTTCTGCCAGTGGGCGGCAGCGCTGGGCGCGGACACTCGTGACGGGCTCGGCATGCTGGTCGAGCAGGCGGCGGAGGCCTTCGAACTGTGGCGCGGCGTACGCCCCGACAGCGCGCCGGTGCTTGCCGAACTGCGCCGGCAGCTTAGTTAGCTACTGAAGTGGATGCGCTGATGGATGTGCTGGGGGCTTTCCAGTTCATCGACGATGCCGGCGGCGATGCGCTGCAGCTCCCGATAGGGATTGGCGTCGCCCTTGCCAGCCGCTTCGGCCAGCGCCTCGACGGTAAGCTGGTCACCGGCTGAGGGCGCGTCCACCAGCGTCCAGTTCAGCGGATGGGCGATCAGGCGTTGCAGCGCCGCTTCGACTTCCGGCTGCAGCTCGATTGCCGGGAAATCGGCAACCAGCAGCAGGCGTTCCACCTTGGCACGCTCCAGGCCGAGCAACAGTGCCTCGACCGCCTGGTAGAAATCGCGCTGGGGCGACTCGCCGGTAACCGCATCGGCTCCCGGCAGCCGCGGCGTCTGAAACAGGCAGACCACCGCATCCATCCCGGCCACGCTCTCGCTGACGCTCACTGCATCGAACGGGTCGCCCGGCTTGGTCCGTAGACCCGGCCGGGCGGCTATCGAATTGAGGTCGTCGAGCAATGCCACGGCCTCATGCTGGCGGCTGAGCAGCTCCACCAGCAGCGCACTGCCGAGGTCGTCGTGGGCGCCGTACAGGGCGAACTTCAACCGCGGCGTTTCGGCATTGAGCATGACGGTTGCCGATCAGCGGCGGGTGATCAGATAGCCGATCACGGCAAAGGCGCCCGCGGCCAGGGCCAGGGTGCCCAGCGGATGTTCCTTGGCGCATTCACGCGCAGCACGGCTGGCTTCGCGAGTGCGTCGGGAGATATCGGCATAGTGCTCATCCCAATCGTTGTCGTGCCAGAGCGACTCGGCACGCGAACGCAGTGCGCTCAGGCGCTTGCGCGAGTCGTGGGCGGCATCGTGCTTGAGCTCATCGAGCGCGCGCATCAGGCTGTCGATCTCGTGTTGGACTTCTTCGCGGGTGGTGGCTTTGCTGAAACGGGACATGGTGGGACCTCCCCTCGGTAAGTGTGGTTGTTGGACTCCGAAAACAGGCAGAGGTGCGGCCCGGTCTTCGCATGCAGCGCCGGCCGGAACCTCAAGCGGCTGCTCTGGCGCTGCTTCGTCCGACGAACCGTTCATCGGAAAGAGGCGAGTCTGCGGGCGATTCCCTATACTGGCGCAACGTCTACCACGTCGCATTTAGCGCATTTCGCCCTTCCATCGCGGGGAAAAAACCCATCGTGAACTTTCGTCGTACCCTCGCCAGTCTGTTGTTCGCCTGCCTGGCCGCGCTGCCAGCCATCCATGCCCAAGCCGCCAAGCCGACCGTTCAGGAACTCGCCTCCGGCAGCGCCCTGCTGGTCGACCTGAAGACCAACGAAGTGCTCTATTCCAGCAATCCGGACATGGTGGTGCCGATCGCCTCGGTGACCAAGCTGATGACCGCGATGGTCGTGCTGGATGCCAAGCTGCCGCTGGATCAGGCCCTGCCGGTGACCATCCGCGATGCCAAGGAGATGCAGGGCGTGTTCTCCCGCGTGCGTATCGGCAGCGAGATCAGCCGTCGCGAGATGCTGCTGCTGACCCTGATGTCTTCCGAGAACCGCGCGGCTGCGAGCCTTGCCCACCACTATCCGGGCGGCTACTCGGCCTTTATCCAGGCGATGAACGCCAAGGCGCGGGCGCTGGGCATGACCCGCACGCATTACGTCGAGCCCACCGGGCTGTCCGAGCGCAACGTCTCCAGTGCCAATGACCTGGTCAAGCTGATCCGCGCCAGTCGCCAGTACGCGCTGATCCAGCAGTTCAGCACCACCGGCGAGAAGACCGTGGCCTTCCGCAAGCCGAACTACACCCTCGGCTTTCGCAACACCAACGCCCTGGTACGCAAGAACAACTGGGACATCCAGCTGAGCAAGACCGGCTTCACCAATGCCGCCGGCCACTGCCTGGTGATGAGCACCACCATGAAGCAGCGCCCGGTGGCCTTCGTGGTGCTCGACGCGTTCGGCAAGTACACCCACATGGCCGATGCCAACCGCCTGAAGAAATGGCTGGAAACCGGCACCGTGACGCCGGTGCCGGCCGCCGCGCTGGCCTACAAGCAGCAGAAGCAGGCGCAGCGCCAGCTGGCTGGCCAGCCCACCGACGCGGCGCAGGCACTGCTCGACGCCCGCTGAGGTCCGCTGTTCGTTGCGTGGCGAGTGCGTCGCGCAGCGAACATTCGTGAGTTTGCTCAACTCTTTTTGTTGAGAGTCGTTCCTGTCATGAACGCCATGCATACCTGCGCCTGCTCGGATCACCGATGACACGCCGCCGCCTCCCCGCCTGGTTCGCCAGCTTCGCCCTGCTGATCCATCTGCTGAGCATGCCGCTGTCGGGCCTGTTGCCGGCGGATGCCAAGCGGCTGCTCGGCTGGAGCGGACATTGCCCGCTGATGCAGGCGCAGCAGCACTCGCACGCGCTGCACGAGTCGACGGCCCATGGCGAGCATGAGCCGAGCGCCCATGGCGGGATGCCGCCGTGCTGCTGCTGTGCCGGTTCGATGGGCCTGGCGGCGCTGCCCGGCGCAGCGCCGCTGTTGCCGCAGGACATTCGGGGCGGCCCTGTCCTCATTGTCGAAGCCCGTGCCCATCGGCCGTCGCCACGGCAACAGTGGCCGGCCCTCAATCCTCGCGCCTCTCCCCTCGCCTGACGCCGCCGGCGTCACCCCCCTCGTTGCTACGCCTGAACTGCCTGCACTGACCACTGTGGTGTTGGCGTCCGCCTGCGGCTATTCGCCGTACGGCCCTGCCTGTTGCACAAGGAACATGCGAGATGCTCGAACATCCTGCGCACCCTTCGCGGCGCCCTGCGCTGCCCTGTCTGCTTGTCGCGGCCCTGGCCGCTGCCTATGTGCCGGCAAGCCTTGCCGATACCGCCGCCTCCGCCCTGTCGCTGGGCAGCAGCACCGTCACCGCGACCCAGTCGGGTGGTGGCCTGCCGACCAGCAGTGTGATCAGCTCGGTCGATCTGCTCGGCGGCGACATCCTCGAACAGCAACCGGTGCTCTATGCCTGGGAGCTCTTTCGTCGTGCGCCGGGGGTGATGCTCACCGAATTCGGCCAGGGCACCAGCTCCGGCAAGCTGTCCTTTCGCGGCTTCAATGGCGAAGGCGAGGTCAACGCGGTCAAGCTGCTGATCGACGGTGTCCCGAGCAACAGCAACGACGGCAACATGCCCTATCTGGACATGCTGTTTCCGCTGGAGATCGACGGCATCGAGGTGGTGCGTGGCACCAACGACCCGCGCTATGGCCTGTACAACATCGCTGGTAACGTCGCCGTGCAGTCGCGCATCGGTGGCGACTACGGCAAGGCGCGCCTGCGCTACGGCAGCTACGACACCCAGGAGCTGCAGCTGGCCAAGGGCATCGAAAGCGGCAACTGGACGCAGAACTACTTCATCGGCCAGCAGAAAAGCGACGGCTATCGCGACCATGCCGGCAGCGAACGCACCAGCCTGTCCGGCAAATGGTTCTACACGCCGGATGACGGCAACTGGCGCCTGGGTCTGATCGCCCGGCACTACGAGGCCGAGGCCGACGAGCCGGGTTACCTGTCGCGTGAGGACGCACGGCACTCGCCACGCCGGTCCTATGCGCTGTCGGCCAGCGACATGGGCGAGCGGCGCATGAACCAGCTCAGCCTGCATCTGGACAGCCAGCTGGCCAGCGATCTCAGCTGGTCGACCAAGGTCTGGCTCAACACCCTGGACGACGACCGCTGGGTGCGTTTCTCCCAGGCCCAGCCGCAACAGCGGCGCACGACGGAAGAGAAACACTACGGCGCGCGCACCTCGCTGACCTACCGGCCGGTCCTGTCCTGGCTGCATGACCTGGCCCTCGAAGGCGGCCTGGACACCGAGCAGCAGCGCAACCGCAGCGAGCGCTACACCACCGTCGAGCGCCAGGTCGTGACCCAGACCCGCGACCAGCGTTTCGACTACGACAGTTACGGCGCCTACCTGCAGGCGGTGATCCAGCCGGTCGAGTCGTTGAAGATCATCCCGGCGTTTCGCGTCGATCGCATCAGGGGCGATTTCACCGATGAGCTGAGTGGCAACGATTACGCCATCAACGACTACGGCAGCATCGAGCAGCCGAAGATCAGCCTGATCTACACCCCCATCGAGCAGCTGAGCCTGTATGGCAACTGGGGCCGGACCTTCCAGATCGGCACGGGTGCGGCCGCCTACAAGGTGCCGCCGCGCACCAGCGATCTCTCGCCATCGATCAACGATGGCTGGGAAACCGGCATCAAGTTCAGCCCAGCGCACTGGATCGATGGGCGCATCGCCTACTGGGAGCAGGTGGCCACGGACGAGGTGCGGCGCCGGCTCAACGACCCCAGCGGTGAATCGGAGAACCTCGGGCAGACGCGCCGCTGGGGCTACGACGCCCAGCTCAACCTCTACCCGAGCGCGGAGTTGAGCCTGTGGCTGGCGCACTCCTGGCAGTTCTCCGAGATCGAGAAGGCCGACCCGAGCCTGCCGGCCAGCCAGGGCCGGCAGATCGACCACGTGCCGCAGCGGCTGTACTCGGCCGGCAGCACCTACCAGGCGGCGCCGGAGCTGCAGCTCAGCGCCTGGCTCAACGGCCAGACCGACTACTACCTCGAGCGCGAGAACATCCAGGGCAAGTACGGCGGCTACGTGCTGTTCAACCTGGGCGCCAGCTACCAGCTGACCGAGCAGCTGGCCGTCGACCTGCAGCTGAAGAACCTTACTGACCGCTACTACGAGTACGTCTGGTACGACGGTGCCGAGACCTTGCATGCGCCGGGTGATGGCCGCGCGCTGTATGCCGCCGTGACTCTGGACTTCTGACCGCCATGAAGCGCTATCTGTACCTCGCGCACCGCTGGCTGGGCATCGGGCTGGGCCTGTTCGTCCTGCTCTGGATCGTCAGCGGCGTGGTGATGCTCTTCGTCGCTTATCCCAAGTTGACGCCGGCCGAGCACCTGTCGCGCTTGCAGCCGCTGAGTGCCGATTGCTGCATCGCACCGGGCGCAGCGCTTGCCGCCGGCGCAGACCCGCGTACCCCGCTCAGCCTGCGTCTGACGGGCGCCGGTGGCTCGCCGCGCTATCTGCTGGACTACGGCGACGGTCCGTTGCTGGTGGTGGATGCACGCAGCGGCACGCGCATCCGACACATCGGCGCTGCCGAGGCCCTGGCCAGCGCGCGGCAATTCGCCGGTGCCGAGGTGCGCTTGCTCGACCGGGTCGAGGAGGACGCCTGGACGCGCAATCATGCGCTGGCCCGCGAGCGACCGCTGTATCGCCTCCAGGCGGACGATGCCGAACGGCGTCTGCTGTACGTGTCCAGCCATACCGGGCTGGTGGTGCGCGACGCCACGGCCCACGAGCGTGCCTGGAACCTGCTGGGGGCCTGGCTGCACTGGTTCTACCCGTTGCGTGAGGTAATGCCGAAGGCGCTCTGGTCGGTGGCGCTGGTCTACGGTGCGCTGCTCGCCGCGGTGCTGGTGCTGCTGGGCATGGCGATCGGGCTGCTGCGCTGGCGCTTCGCCGGCCGCTACCGCAACGGCTCGCACTCGCCCTACCCGGCCGGTGCTGGCCGCGTGCATCACGTTGGCGGCCTGCTGATCGGCGTGGCGCTGCTGGTCTGGCTGGTCAGCGGCATGCTGTCGATGGAGCCCTGGAGCCTGTTCGAGAAACGCTCGACCATCGACGCCGCCGCGCTGCAGCAAGCGCCGCTGAATGCCGAAGCGCTGGATACGGATCTGAGCGCCACGCTGGCACGTTTCCGCGAGGCCGGTATCGCGGCGGTGGAACTGCAATGGCAGGTGCTCGGTGATCAGCCCTATCTGCTCGGCATCGATGCCAGGGGTGAAACCCGCATCCTGTCGGCGACCAGTTCCGCGCCGGCACAGCTGCGCCTGGAACGCGCGGTGCTGGAGCGCCAGGTCCGCCAGGCCTGGCCGGAGCAGCGGCTGCGCTTCGACTGGCTGGAACAGGAAGACTTCCACTACTACGCCCGCAGCGAACCGAGCCTCTACAGCCATCTGCCGCGACGGTTGCCGCTGCTGCGGGTGCGTTTCGACGATCCGGCGGCGACCTGGCTGCACATCGATCCCTACAGCGGCACCGTCATCGAACAGCTGGACCAGCGCCGGCGGGCCGTGCGCTGGGTGTTCAAGCTGCTGCACAGCTGGGACTGGCTGCCCTTGCTGCAACGGCCGCTGCTGCGTGACGGCCTGCTGCTGGCGTTCAGCGCCGGCATGCTGGTGATCGCCGTCAGCGGCGTGCTGCTGGGCTGGCGCCGTCTGCGCGGTCGGCCACGGGCCGCGTCGGATGCCCGGCCGTCGCGGCTGGCCGGGACAACTTCGGCGGACGATCCGATGCAACGATGACGGAGCACTCGACTCAAACGACTACATTTCCCTTAGCACAGCGGGAACCGAGGTCGCATGAGCACCCCAGACGATAGCTATATCCAGTGGCTGGTGGACCAGTCCATGTTGCACGCGGCGCGCGAGCGCTCGCGCCTCTACGCCGGCCAGGCGCGGCTCTGGCAGCGGCCCTACGCCCAGGCACGGCCGCGCGATGCCAGCGCCATCGGCTCGGTGTGGTTCACCGCCTACCCGGCAGCCATCATCACCCCGGAGGGCGGTACGGTGCTCGAAGCGCTGGGTGATGATCGCCTGTGGAGCGCGCTCTCCGAGCTGGGTGTGCAGGGCATTCACAACGGTCCGATGAAACGCTCCGGTGGCCTGCGTGGTCGCGAATTCACGCCGACCATCGACGGCAACTTCGATCGCATCAGCTTCGATATCGACCCGAAGCTGGGCACCGAAGAGCAGATGCTGCAGCTCAGCCGGGTCGCCGCCGCGCACAACGCCATCGTCATCGACGACATCGTTCCGGCGCACACCGGCAAGGGCGCCGACTTCCGCCTCGCGGAAATGGCCTACGGCGACTACCCCGGGCTCTACCACATGGTGGAGATCCGCGAGGAAGACTGGGAACTGCTGCCCGAGGTGCCGCCGGGACGCGATTCGGTCAACCTCGAACCGCCGGTGGTCGACCGCCTGCATGAAAAGCATTACATCGTCGGCCAGCTGCAGCGGGTGATCTTCTTCGAGCCCGGCATCAAGGACACCGACTGGAGCGTCACCGGCGAGATCACCGGCGTCGACGGCAAGGTCAGGCGCTGGGTCTACCTGCACTACTTCAAGGAAGGCCAGCCCTCGCTGAACTGGCTCGATCCGACCTTCGCCGCCCAGCAGCTGATCATCGGCGATGCCCTGCATGCCATCGACGTCGCCGGCGCGCGGGTGCTGCGCCTGGATGCCAACGGTTTCCTCGGCGTCGAGCGACGGGCCGAGGGCACCGCCTGGTCCGAAGGCCACCCGCTGTCGGTCACCGGCAACCAGCTGCTCGCCGGCGCGATCCGCAAGGCCGGTGGTTTCAGCTTCCAGGAACTCAACCTGACCATCGACGACATCGCCGCCATGTCCCACGGCGGCGCCGACCTGTCCTACGACTTCATCACCCGTCCGGCTTACCACCACGCGCTGGTGACCGGCGACACCGAGTTCCTGCGCATGATGCTGCGCGAGGTGCACGCCTTCGGCATCGACCCGGCCTCGCTGATCCATGCGCTGCAGAACCACGACGAGCTGACCCTGGAGCTGGTGCATTTCTGGACGCTGCATGCCTACGACCACTACCACTACAAGGGTCAGACGCTGCCCGGCGGGCACCTGCGCGAGCTGATTCGTGAGGAGCTGTACGAACGGCTGACCGGCGAGCACGCGCCCTACAACCTCAAGTTCGTCACCAACGGCGTGGCCTGCACCACCGCCAGCGTGATCGCGGCGGCGCTGAATATCCGTGATCTGGACGCCATCGGCCCAGCCGAAGTGGAGCAGATCCAGCGCCTGCATCTCCTGCTGGTGATGTTCAATGCCATGCAGCCCGGCGTGTTCGCCCTCTCCGGCTGGGATCTGGTCGGCGCCCTGCCGCTGGCGCCCGAGCAGGTCGAGCATCTGATGGGCGATGGCGACACGCGCTGGATCAACCGTGGCGGTTATGACCTGGCGGACCTGGCACCCGAGGCGTCGACGTCCGCCGAAGGCTTGCCGAAAGCCCGCGCCTTGTACGGCAGCCTGGCCGAGCAGCTGCAGCACGGCGGCTCCTTCGCCTGCCAGCTCAAGCGCATCCTCAGCGTGCGCCAGGCCTACGACATCGCCGCGAGCAAGCAGATCCTGATTCCCGATGTGCAGGCGCCGGGGCTGTTGATCATGGTTCACGAACTGCCGGCCGGCAAAGGCGTGCAGATCACCGCGCTGAACTTCAGCGCCGAGACCATCAGCGAAACCGTCTGCCTGCCCGGCGTCGCGCCCGGCCCGGTAGTGGACATCATCCACGAGCGGGTCGAAGGCGACCTCACCGAGAACTGCGAGCTGACCTTCAACCTCGACCCCTACGAAGGCCTGGCCCTGCGCGTGGTGAGCGCCGCGTCGCCGGTGATCTGAAGGCCCTCTTCGCGAGCCCCGGGCGCACGGCTATAGTGCGCACCGGTCCGGGGCTCGCCCTCGCCTTCGAGGACTTCGCGTGTCGTTCATCCCGCTTCTTCGCCGCCTCCCCCTGTTGCTCGCATGCATGGCCTGGGCCGGCGCTCCGGCTCTGGCACAGACCGCCTGCCCGCCCGGCCAGCAACCGATCTGCCTGAGTGGCAGCTGCCTCTGCGTGCCCGGCTCGGCAAGCGACACCCAGGCCGTGTACGACCGCGTACAGCGCCTGGCCGCGCTGGCGCTGCAGAGCTGGATTCAACAATCGCGCGATCGCCTGGTGGCCGGCGGCGTCGAGCCGATGCCGCTGCATATCCGCTCGCAGCTCGAACCCTTCTTCGAACTGGTCGTGCTGGAAAGCGCGCATTATCGCGTCGGCGACGAGGTCGCGCTGAATGCCGGCAACACGCTGCTGCGCAACCCGGACGTCAACGCCGTGACCCTGATCGACGTAATCGTCTTCCGCCACGCCAGCGACGCGCAGGACAACGTCGCGCTCTGGGCCCACGAGCTCAAGCACGTCGAACAGTACCTGGATTGGGGCGTCGCGGAGTTCGCCCGGCGCTACACGCTGGATCACCGCGCCGTGGAACAGCCGGCGTATGCGCTGGAACTGGAGGTGGAAAAGGCGCTGGATGCGCTGCCCTGAACGGGCGCTCGCGTCGTGTCGGATGCGCTGGGTCCGGAGGCGGTTTCAGCGGATCGCATCGGCTGCGGCGCAGTCACATGCCAGACAGACACCGCCAACAGGAGCCGAGCCATGAGTGTGACCGTGACCAAGCTCGAGGGCGCCGACATTCCCGAGCACCTGCGCCACCCGGATATCGCCACGCTCTATCGGGTCACCGATGCCAATGGCATCAGCCGCTACCTGACTGACGACGTCGAAGCCGCGCAGCTGGCGGTCAATATCAGTGACCGCCAGCAGCTGAAGCCCGACGCCTGACGCCGGGCCTTGGTCCTCAGCCGGCCAGCACCGAATCCACCAGCGCCTTGGCCTCGGCCTGTATGCGCTTGAGGTGCGCTTCGCCTTCGAAGCTCTCGGCGTAGATCTTGTAGACGTCCTCGGTGCCGGACGGCCGTGCGGCGAACCAGCCGTTCGCCGTTTCCACCTTCAGCCCGCCAATGGCCGCGCCGTTGCCCGGTGCCTCGGTGAGGATGCGGGTGATCGGCTGGCCGGCCAGCTCCTTGGCGCTGACCTGCGACGCGGAGAGCTTGCCCAGGCGTGCCTTCTGCTCGCGGTTGGCCGCGGCGTCGATGCGCTGATACACCGGCGCGCCGAAGCGGTCGGTCAGCGCCTTGTAGCGCTCGCTCGGGTCCTTGCCGGTGACTGCGGTGATCTCCGCGGCGAGCAGGCCGAGGATCAGTCCGTCCTTGTCGGTGGACCAGGCGCCGCCCTGCTTGTCGAGGAACGAAGCGCCGGCCGATTCCTCGCCGCCGAAGCCCAGGCTGCCATCCATCAGGCCGTCGACGAACCACTTGAAGCCCACCGGTACCTCCACCAGGCGACGCTCGATGCCGGCGGCGACGCGGTCGATCATCGACGAGGACACCAGCGTCTTGCCGATGCCGGCCTCGGCGCTCCAGCCCGGGCGATGGGTGAACAGGTATTCGATGGCCACCGCCAGGTAATGGTTGGGGTTCATCAGCCCGCCGGAGCGGGTGACGATGCCGTGGCGGTCGTGGTCGGTGTCGCAGGCGAAGGCCACGTCGAAGCGGTCCTTGTTCTCGATCAGCCCGGCCATGGCATGTGGCGAGCTGCAGTCCATGCGGATCTTGCCGTCCCAGTCCAGGCGCATGAAGCGGAAGGTCGGGTCGACCACCGTGGACAGCACCTCCAGCGGCAAACCGAAGCGCTCGGCGATGCGCGGCCAGTAGTGCACACCGGCGCCGCCCAGCGGGTCGACGGCGAACTTCAGGCCCGAGCCGCGGATGGCGTCGAGGTCGATCACCCGCTCCAGCCCGCCGACATAGGCGTCGATGAAATCGAAGCGCTGGGTGGTCGAGGCCTTCAGCGCCTGGCGGTAATCCATGCGCTTGACGCCATCGAGACCGGCGACCAGCAGCGCATTGGCGCGTTCCTGAATCCACTTGGTCACACCGGTGTCGGCCGGGCCGCCGTTGGTGGGGTTGTACTTGAAGCCGCCATCGCCCGGTGGGTTGTGCGATGGCGTGATGACGATGCCATCGGCCAGCCCGCTGCTACGGCCCTGGTTGTACTTGAGGATCGCGTTGGAGATCGCCGGCGTCGGCGTGTAGCCCGGCTCGCCGCTGGTTTCCGGGCAACCGGCGTCGATGCGCGTCTCGATGCCGTTGGCCGCCAGTACTTCCAGCGCCGAGATGAATGCCGGTTCGGACAGCGCGTGGGTGTCCATGCCCATGAACAGCGGGCCGTCGATGCCTTCCTGGCGGCGGTAATCGCAGATCGCCTGGGTGGTGGCGAGGATGTGCCACTCGTTGAAGCTGCCCTTGAGCGAGGAGCCGCGGTGCCCGGAGGTGCCGAACGCCACCTGCTGCGCCGGGTCGGACGGGTCCGGCCGGTCGCTGTAGTAACGCGCCACCAGGCGTGGCAGGTGGGTCAGGGTGTGCGGGTCGGGCAGGCGTCCTGCGTTGGCGGCGATACTCATCGGTCAGTCCTGTGCGAAAAGGCGGTACGTCGGCCCAGGCGGGCGTGGCGCGAAGCGAATGAAACGCCAGTCGGCGCCATTTATCCAGAGCTTCGACCGCATCAGCGCCGGCGGTTCCATACGCGGCGTTATCCAGCCTGCGACGTTTTGGCCATGCGCGCTCGTCGCCCCGCCGGAACCTCCGCCGCAG
>NZ_JXXD01000137.1 GCF_000935215.1 Stutzerimonas stutzeri | reverse complement strand
CCACGCGTCGCCGGTCGCGACCAGCAGCGGTGAACGACTGAACTGTTCGCCTCCCAATACCCTCCCAACTCAGCCAGCCAAGCCCCGGCAATTCGGCAGAAACACGTCAGCCATCGGCAGGATTGTGCAAACGCTCCTGTTTCCGGTGCCATTAGGCTTGGCCTCTGCAAATCCCGAACGAACAAAGGAGCCGTCATGAGCAACAGCATCGGTTACGCCGCCCTCGACCCGAGCGCCCCGCTCGCCCCCTACTCGTTTTCGCGCCGCGAAGTTGGGCCTAACGATGTACGGATCGAGATTCTCTTCTGCGGCGTCTGCCATTCGGACCTGCATACCGCACGCAACGAGTGGAACAACACCCTGTATCCCTCCGTGCCCGGCCACGAGATCGTCGGCCGCGTGAGCGCGGTCGGCGCGAACGTCAGCAAGTTCAAGGCGGGCGATATCGCCGGCGTCGGCTGCCTGGTCGACAGCTGCCGCAGCTGCTCCTCCTGTGGCGAGGGGCTGGAGCAGTATTGCGAGAACGGCTTCGTCGGCACCTACAACGGTCCGGCCTTCGGCGGTGGCGAGAACACCCTTGGCGGCTATTCCGACAACATCGTGGTGGACGAAAAGTACGTGCTACGCATCAACCACACCGACAACCTCGCCGCCGTCGCGCCGCTGCTTTGCGCGGGCATCACCACCTATTCGCCGCTGCGCCAGTGGAAGGTCGGCCCGGGGCAGAAGGTCGGTGTAGTTGGCCTCGGCGGTCTTGGCCATATGGCGGTGAAGATCGCCAACGCCATGGGTGCAAAGGTCGTGCTGTTCACCACCTCGCCGGACAAGCGGGAAGATGCGCTGCGCCTCGGCGCGTCGGAAGTGGTGGTGTCGAAGAACAAGGAGGAGATGGCTGCGCACGTCAACAGCTTCGACTTCATTCTCAACACCGTTGCCGCGCCGCACAACCTCGATGCGTTCGTGAATCTGCTCAAGCGCGACGCCACCATGACGCTGGTCGGCGCACCGGCTTCGCCGCACCCGTCGCCCAGCGTGTTCGGCCTGATCTTCAAGCGCCGCCGCATCGCCGGCTCGCTGATCGGCGGCATCGCCGAAACCCAGGAGATGCTCGACTTCTGCGCCGAGCACGGCATCGTCTCGGACATCGAGATGATCCGCATGCAGGACATCAACGAAGCCTACGAGCGCATGCTCAAGAGCGACGTGAAGTACCGCTTCGTCATCGACATGGCCACCCTGAAAGCGGCCTGACCGCTCGGCTGGCGAGCCTGCGGGCGCGCCAGCCCTTCCCTCTTTCATGCGCAGCCGCTAAGGTCGCCGGCCTTCGTCGTGGAGGCGGTATGCGCTATCTGATCTTCGTCACCCTGCTCTGGGCCTTTTCCTTCAACCTGATCGGCGTCTACCTGGCCGGCCAGGTGGACAGCTATTTCGCAGTGCTGACCCGAGTGATTCTCGCCGGCCTGGTGTTCCTGCCGCTAACCCGCTGGCGCGGTGTCGCCCCCGGCTTCATCGCCGGCGTGACCCTGGTCGGCGCGCTGCAGTTCGGCGTGACGTATCTCTGCCTGTACATGAGTTTCAACGTGCTGACGGTCGCCGAAGTACTGCTGTTCACCGTGCTCACGCCGCTGCACGTGACGCTGATCGACGACGCGCTCAACCGTCGCTTCAACCCCTGGGCGCTGGTCGCGGCAGCCGTCGCGGTGTTCGGCGCCGGGCTCATCCGTTACGACGGGGTTTCCGGTGATTTTCTCGGCGGCTTCCTGCTCATGCAACTGGCCAACTTCACCTTCGCCGCCGGCCAAGTGTTCTACAAGCATCTGGCGCAGCGTTACCCCTCTGACGTGCCGTTGCATCGCCGCTTCGGCTACTTCTTCCTCGGCGCACTACTGATCGTGCTGCCGGCCTGGCTGCTGTTCGGTAACGTCGAGAAACTGCCGACTACCACGACGCAGTGGTCCGTACTGATCTGGATGGGCGTGCTGGCCGCCGCGCTGGGCCAGTTCTACTGGAACAAGGGCGCGACGCTGGTGGATGCCGGAACCCTGGCGGTGATGAACAACATGGCGGTGCCGGTGGGTCTGCTGCTCAACCTGCTGTTCTGGGGCACCACGACCAACCTGATACTGCTCGCCGTCGGCGGCGCGATCATTCTCGCCTCTCTGCAGATCAACCGCCTGGGCCGCATGAAGGCCTGGTGACATCATGCAAGTTATTGTTTTTTATTACTTTTACTTAAACGAAAGGTAAGATGCCGGCCCGCGCATGGATGCGACACTCGTTCAGTTGTCGAGAATTCCATGCGCCGCCTCAGTCTCTTTCTGCTTGCTCTGTTCTACTGCACCAACACTTACGCCGATGCGCCTCGCACCTTCCGCGAAGCGAAGAAGGTCGCCTGGACGCTCTATGCCGACCGACCGGTGGACTTCTACTGCGGCTGCAGCTTCAAGGGCAATCGCATCGACCTGCGCAGCTGCGGCTATGTCCCGCGCAAGCAACCCAAGCGCGCTCAACGGGTGGAGTGGGAGCACGTCGTCCCGGCCTGGGTCATCGGCCATCAGCGTCAGTGCTGGCAACAGGGCGGGCGCAAGCAGTGCACCGCCAAAGACCCCATCTTCAGCCTGGCCGAGGCCGACCTGCACAACCTGGTTCCGGTGGTCGGCGAGGTGAACGGCGACCGCAGCAACTTCGGCTTCGGCATGCTCAACGAAAAGCCCAGCCAGTACGGTGCCTGTCCCTTCGTGGTGAACTTCAAGCAGCGCACGGCCATGCCACCCGAGTACAGCCGCGGTGCCATCGCCCGCACCTATCTGTACATGAGCGAGCGCTACAAACTGCGCCTGTCGAAACAGGACCGGCGCCTGTACGACATCTGGAACCGCCAGCATCCGGTCAGCGAATGGGAGCGCACGCGCAACCAGCGCATCGCCTGCGTGCAGGGCAATGCCAATGCCTATGTCGGTGTCGTCGACCTGCGGCGCTGCAAACGTTCGATCTCCCGCTCGGCAGCGGCGCCCGCCCGCCAGGGTTGAAGCGCCCTGACCCTGCGTCCGGTTGCAGGCCGACTGGCTCCCCGGCATGCTGCCGGCTGGATCGATCACGACGGCTAACTCGATGCAGGACAGAACACTCTATTCAACGCTGGGGTTGGTAGTGCTGCTGGCGCTGGCTTGCTCCGCGATCGCTCCGTATGACCGTGCCACCTGGTTGCTGGAAGTCGCTCCGGTACTGATCGCTGCGCCCTTGCTGCTGTGGAGCCACCAGCGCCTGCCGCTGACGCGACTGCTCTACGTGGTGATCGCCGTTCATGCGCTGATCCTGATCCTCGGCGGCACCTACACCTACGCGCGGGTACCACCGGGATTCTGGGTGCAGGAATGGTTCGACCTCAGCCGCAATCCCTATGACAAGCTCGGCCATTTCATTCAGGGTGTGACGCCCGCGCTGCTGGCACGGGAGATCCTGCTCCGCCTGCGCTTCGTCGCGCCAGGAAAGATGCTCGGCTTTCTCGCACTTTGTGTCGCGTTGGCCTTCAGCGCCTTCTATGAGCTGATCGAGTGGTGGGTGGCGCTCATCGCCGGCCAGGGCGCGGAGGATTTTCTCGGCACCCAGGGCGATCCATGGGATACCCAATCGGACATGTTCATGGCACTGCTCGGCGCTCTCCTGTCCGTCACCCTCATGGCGCGCCTGCAGGATCGTCAGATTCGCGGCATGAGTCGCGCAGACGCGACGGCGTAGCCCAATGCTCTATCGAGTTGGCGCGGACACCGTGTTGCTCCTGCACCTCGGGTTCATTCTCTTCGTGCTGTTTGGCGGCTTGCTGGTCGCATGGAAACGCGGCTTCGTGTTGCTGCACATTCCGGCGATCGTCTGGGGCGTTTTCGTCGAGCTGACCGGGAGGCCGTGTCCGCTGACGTACTGGGAGAATCTGCTGCGACGGCTGGCGGGTGACGCGGGGTATGAGGCGGGCTTTATCGAGCACTACCTGCTGCCATTGATCTACCCGGCCTGGCTGAGCATACCGGTGCAATATGTGCTGGCGGCAATAGTGCTGCTGGTCAATCTGCTGATCTATGGCTGGCTGTTGTGGCGTCGACGGCGCCACAGCACAACGCACTAACCAGCGGGTGCCCGGCCGCCAGGGTGGGCGCCTCCCCACAACAGCCGTTCACGCTCCCCGCCGTTAGCGCAGCACCTCGCTGCCTCGCCTTAGTGCAGCAGGCTATCGCCCGAGGTCCGGGCCTAGGGTTTGAGCTCGAACTGATCGCCATCGTGGTAGGCCGGGAAGCGCTCGCGGAACGCCGCCAGATCGCGTGAGCGCAGCGTGCAGCGCAACACGGCATCACGCTCTTCGCCGTTCAGCAGCGTGTCACCCTTGAAGTCGAGCACCTGGCTGTCGCCACTATAGGGATAGCCCTTGCCGTCTTCGCCGACCCGGTTGACCGCCGCGACATAGCACAGATTCTCGATGGCCCGAGCCGGCAGCAGGCGATTCCAGGCATCGCGGCGCGCGGCTGGCCAGTTCGCCGTATAGAGCAGCAGGTCGGTGCCGTGTGGATCGCGGCTCCACACCGGGAAGCGCAGGTCGTAGCAGATCAGCGGGCGCACGCGCCAACCGTTCACCTCGAACAGCGCCTGCTGCTGCCCAGGTGTGTAGTGCTTGTGCTCACCCGCCATGCGGAACAGATGACGCTTGTCGTAGTGCAGCACCTCACCATCCGGGCGCGCCCAGAGCAGTCGGTTGCGGTGACTGCCGTCGGCCGCCTCGATGATCACGCTGCCGGTGATCACCGTATCCAGTCGCGCGGCCTGAGCGCGCAGCCAGGCGTAGGTCCGCCCCTCTTCCGGCTCGGCCAGCGCGGCCGAATCCATGGAAAAACCGGTGGTGAACATCTCCGGCAGGACGATCAGGTCCGCACCGCTGGCCTGATCCAGCAGTACGGCGAAGCGCTCGCGGTTGGCCGCAGCGTCCTGCCAGATCAGGCTGGTTTGCACCAGCGCCAGTTCGAGGTCGGGCAGATTGTTCAGATCGCGCATAGTCTTTCCGCCGCCTGACGCAGCGTCTCCTCTCGTTTGGCGAAGCAGAAGCGCACCAGCCTCAGATCGGCCGGGGGGCTCTGGTAGAAAACCGAAATCGGAATGCTCGCAACCCCGTGCTCGCGGGTCAGCCACTCAGCCATGGCGACGTCATCCAGATCAGGACGGATAGCCGAATAGTCGGCGAGCTGGAAGTAGGTTCCGGTGGCACGGGTAAAGCTGAAGCGCGAGCCCGCCAGCAGGTCACAGAATAGATCGCGCTTGGCCTGATAGAACGCCGGTAGCTCGCTGATGTGCTCGGGATGCTCGGCCATGAAATCGGCCAACGCCCACTGCAGCGGCGTGACACCGGTGAAACTGACGTACTGGTGCACCTTGCGCAGCTCGCTGCTGAGTGCAGGCGGCGCCACCACGTATCCAGTCTTCCAGCCGGTGACATGGTAGGTCTTGCCGAAAGAGCTGACGACGAATGCGCGCTGATAGAGCTCATCGTGGCGCAGCACGCTGGCATGCTCGCGGCCGTCGAACACAAGATGCTCGTAGACCTCGTCGCTGAGCAGATAGATGTCACGCTCGCGGATCAGCGCCGCCAGACGTTCGAGATCATCAGCATCGATCAATGCACCGCTGGGGTTGTGCGGCGTATTCAGCACGATCATCCGCGTGCGCGGGGTAATGGCATCGGCCAGGCGCTGCCAATCGATATGGAAATCCGGCAGGCTCAGTTGCTGGTGAATGCAGACGCCACCAGCCAGCTGCACCGATGGCTCGTAGCTGTCATAGCACGGATCGAAGACGATGACCTCGTCACCCGGCCGGATCACTGCCTGGATCGCACAGAAGATCGCCTGGGTAGCACCCGGGGTAATCGTGACCTCGGTGGCGGCATCCACTTTCCGTCCGTACAGCCCGGCTACCTTCACCGCGACCTGCTCACGCAGCGCCGGCAATCCGGTCATCGGTGCGTACTGGTTGTGTCCCGCCATGACGTGGCGGGCCAGTGCCTCGCGCAGCGCGTCGGGGCCATCGAAATCGGGAAAGCCCTGGGAGAGATTCAGCGCACCGGCGTCCGCGGCCAGCTGGGACATGGTGGTGAAGATGGTCGTGCCAACGTTGGGCAGTTTACTGATGAGCATGTCAGCCTTCCGACAAGCCTGCCGCACGGGGGTTCGGCAGGAAGGCAAACAGGATAGCCGAACAGCGATGCACGATACGAGGGTGCACGGCGCCTGCCATCGGGCTGCTACAGTGCAGCGAACGAGCACCCTCGCGTATCGATATAAGGAACCTCGCATGCCCAGTCATTCAGTCAGCACGCTGTGGAACGAGCTACGCGCCCAGGCGCTTCACGCGCTGGATGCGGAGCCGACCCTGGCCACGCTATTCCAGCGGGCTATCCTCGACCATCCCGATTTCGGCTGCGCGCTTGCCCAGCGCATTGGCCATGCGCTGGCGGAAAGCAGCGAGCAGAGCCGTACGCTGACTGATCGTTTCGCTGGCATTCACCAACAGGCCGCAGCGCTCGCCGAGGTGGCGTGCTCTGACCTGCAGGCAATCGTCAGCCGCGACCCGGCGTTCGACACCGCGCTGGAAGTGTTCCTGTTCTCCAAGGGTTATCTGGCGTTACAGGCCTATCGTGTCGGGCACCACTTGCATGAACGGGGCGAACGCCTGCTGGCAATGTTCATCCAGGCACGCAGCAATGAACGCCTGGGCATCGACATCAACCCGGCCAGCCGCATCGGCAGTGGCATCATGCTCGATCACGGAACCGGCATCGTCATCGGCGAAACCGCTGTGGTGGGCGATGACGTATCGATCCTGCAGGGCGTTACCCTGGGCGGTACGGGCAAGGAAGGCGGCGACCGCCATCCGAAGGTGCGCAGCGGCGTGATGATCGGCGCTGGAGCGAAGATTCTCGGGAACATCGAGATTGGCGAAGGCGCCAAGGTTGGCGCCGGCAGCATCGTGCTGCATCCCGTTGCGCCGCATACCACGGTGGTTGGCAATCCGGCTCGTCAGGTCGGCACGCCGCGCCACGCACGACCGGCCCTGGATATGGACCAGTCGTTCGACGGAGATCGCTGAGCAGTCAGCGCTTGTCGCGGCGCTTCTTCTCGGCCTTCTTGTGGTGCGACATGAGACGGCGCTTCTTGTTGACCTGGCGGTCGGTAAGCGTGTTTTTCTTGCCCTCGTAAGGGTTTTCTCCGCCCTTGTACTCGATACGGATGGGCGTACCGACCAGCTTCAAGACGCGTCGGTAGGTGTTCTCCAGATAACGGGTGTAGGACTTTGGAATCGAGTCGACCTGGTTGCCATGGATCACGATCAGCGGCGGGTTGGCGCCGCCCAAGTGCGCGTAACGAAGCTTGATCCGGCGGCTGGCAACCATCGGCGGCGCATGCTCGCGAACCGCATCTTCAAGGATCTGCGTCAGACGGCTGGTGGGCCATCGCGTCACGGCTGAAGTGAACGAGGCCTGCACGGACTTGTACAGATTACCGACGCCGGTACCATGCTTGGCGGAGATGAAGTGGATGTCGGCGAACTCGACGAAGAACAACCGGCGCTCCAACTCGGTCTTCACATAGTCGCGCTCACTCGGCTCCATGCCGTCCCACTTGTTCAGTGCGATGACCAACGCCCGACCGCTTTCCAGCACGAAGCCGAGCAGGTTCAGATCGTGTTCGACCACTCCCTCGCGGGCATCCATGACGAAAATCACGACGTTGGAATCCTGGATCGCCTGCAGCGTCTTGACCACCGAGAACTTTTCTACGGCCTCGAAGATCTTGCCGCGACGGCGCACACCGGCCGTGTCGATCAGTGTGTACTTGGCGTCATCACGTTCGAAGGGAATGTAGATGCTGTCGCGGGTTGTACCGGCCTGGTCATAAACGATGACCCGCTCCTCACCGAGCATGCGATTGACCAGCGTCGACTTGCCCACATTGGGCCGGCCGATGATGGCGATCTTGATGCCATCCTTTTCGCTCGGTCCAGGGATGCGCTTGAGCTCTTCTCCTTCGGCAACCGTCTCGCCCTCTTCACCCTCGGCTTCGGCAACTTCGGCGTTGTCCTTGGGGAACATGCCGAGCGCCTGCTCGAGCATATGGGTGATACCACGGCCATGTGCGGCGGCGATCGGAAGGGCGTCGCCCAGGCCCAACGGGCTGAATTCCGCTCGGGCGATATCCGGATCGATGCTGTCGACCTTGTTCGCCACCAGGAAGTGGCGTTTGTTCATCTTGCGCAGGTGCTCGGCAATCATCTGATCGCCAGGCGTCATGCCGGCACGCGCGTCAACCATGAACATCACCGCATCGGCCTCTTGCATGGCTTGCAGGGACTGCTCGGCCATCTTGGCGTCGATGCCCTCCTCATCGCCGGTCAGACCACCAGTGTCGATGACGATGTAGGTGCGGCCCTGCCATTTGGCCTCGCCGTACTGGCGATCTCGGGTCAGACCGGCGTACTCGGCCACGATGGCGTCGCGGCTCTTGGTCAGACGATTGAACAGGGTGGACTTGCCGACGTTCGGGCGGCCCACCAGGGCGATTACGGGAACCATGCGGCTCTCCACTGCGATATTTCAGAAAACACGAAGGCCGCTGCATTGCAGCGGCCGAATATTCAGGGCTCCGCCAGGCGGAGCCGTGGGCGCAACTTGCGGTCAGTCAGCCTGACGGATAGTCAACGCCACCAGCTTGCCGTCATTGCCGAAGGCATACAGCCAGTCGCCCTCGACTACCGGACGGGCACGGACGCCAGAGCTGTCGATACGCTCGCGAGCGACGAAACGACCATCGACCTGGCTCAGCAGGTGCAGATAGCCCTCGATGTCACCCACCACAACATAGCTGGAAAATACTGCGGGAGCCGAAAGCTGGCGGCGCGCCATGGACTCATTGCGCCACAGAGCAGTCGTGGAGCGCTCGTCGATCCCCTCGACAGTGCCGTCGGCAAGGCTCAGGTAAACGCTACCGTAGCCGAGCGCAGCACCCGAATAGCTGGACGCATCGCGCTGCCAGAGGACACGACCACTTTCCAGTTCCAGTGCCGCGGCACGGCCCTGATAGCTGGTGACGTAGAGCGTGCCACCGGATAGCAGCAGACCACCGTCGATATCGACGACCCGCTCAAGCTCCGAACGTCCTTGCGGAATGGCAACGCGCTGCTCCCAGACCGGAAGCCCGCGACGGGTATCCAGTGCGACCACTTTGCCGCTGGACAGGCCGGCAACGGCCAGCTGATTGGTCAGCAGCGGTGCGCCGGTCCCGCGTAGCGTCAGCACCGCAGGAGAGCTCTCGTAGCTCCAGCGCTGCGCGCCGGTATCCATCTCCAGCGCGATCAGCCGATCATCCTGCGTCTGCACCAGGACGATGTCGCCATTGACGGCCGGGGCAGCCAGTACTTCACTGCTGACCTGACTGCGCCAGCGCTCCTCGCCCGTGCTGACGTCAAGCGCCAGCACTTCACCGCGCAGGGTGCCAACCAGCACCAGGCCGTACCCGGCGCCAACCCCGCCGGAAACCGGCGTATCAAGCTTCTTCTTCCAGTTGACCTTGCCTGTCAGGCGATCCATGGATACCACCAGCCCTTCGACATCGGCGGCGTAAATCTGGTCGCCATACACCACCGGCGTCAGCAGGTTGTAGGTCTTGCCCTGCCCTTCACCGATCGAACGACTCCACTCCTTCTTCAAGGAGATTTCCGCCTCGAACTTGGTCAGCTCCGCCGGCTCCGGCTCTTTAGTGTCCTTGTTGCTACAACCCGCGGCCAGTACAGCCAGGGTCAGCAATGCTGCAGTCTTCCAGCGCATCGTTTACGCCTCCCCTCGGGCCAGATCATCCAGCTTCATTTGCAGACCACCGATGGCCGCATCCTGGGACAGCGACTCTTTCGCCGTGGTGTAGGCCGCATGCGCCTCGTCGCGTCGGCCAAGCTGCACCAGCAGATCGCCGCGCAGCTCCTCGCGACTGGCAGCGAAGGCCTGATCAGCCTTGCCGTCCAGCAGCTTGAGCGCTTCTTCTGCCTTGTCCTGCGCAGCCAGAACGCGTGCCAGACGCTGACGAGCCAGCTCGTCCAGCGTCTTGTCGGCGGGCTTGTCGACCACGGCGCGAAGCTCGCTAGCCGCTTCGTCCAACCGCCCCGACTCGACCGCCACCTTCGCCACGAACAAGCTGCCGTACTGCGCATAATGCGTGCCGGCGAAATCTTTCTTCAGCAGATTGCCCAATCGCGCAACTTCCGCCGCATCGGCTTCACCTTCTTCCAGCGCTGCGCCGAGCAGCTGCTGATAGATCACCGAGGCACCCTGCGCCTGGTTGACCTGATGGTTCTGCCAGAATTGCCAGCCGAACACCAAGACCAGAGCGAGCACAGCCCCAAACAGAAGAGGCTTGCCGTTGCGCTGCCACCAGTCTTTGATCTGCGCCAGTGTTTCTTCTTCGGTACCCGAGGTCACGCTGTCACTCCTTTCATTCGCTTAGTCTCAGACCTGCTCGAGGCAGGCAGCCAGACGCTCGGGCAGAGCATCCCAGGCAATGCTTTGTTGCTCGCTGTCGTCGCGTAGCGGCTTGCAACCTACCACGCGCCCTGCCAGTTCGTCGTCACCCAGGATCAGCGCAAAGCGCGCGCCGCTCTTGTCCGCTTTCTTGAACTGACTCTTGAAACTGCCGCCACCGGCGTTCACCAGCAGGCGCAGCCCTGGCAGCGTATCGCGCAGGCGCTCGGCCAGAGCCAGTGCTGCCAGCTCGGCAGGCTCACCGAATGCGCAGATATAGGCATGCGGCACCGGGCTCAAGGCGTCCGGCACCAGACCAAGGGTTTCCAGCAGCAGCACCAGGCGCTCGACGCCCATGGCGAAGCCGACACCCGGGGTAGGCTTACCGCCAAACTGACTGATCAGGCCATCGTAACGGCCGCCAGCGCAGACGGTGCCCTGCGAGCCCAGTTTGTCGGTAACCCACTCGAACACGGTTCGACCGTAGTAATCCAGACCACGCACCAGCTTCGGGTTGATTTCGTAGGCGATGCCGACTGCATCGAGGCGCGCCTTCAGGCCTTCGAAATGCACGCGTGACTCATCGTCGAGGTAGTCATGCAGCGTCGGTGCGTCGGCCAGCAGCGCCTGAGTCTGGGCATTCTTGCTGTCGAGAATACGCAGCGGATTGGTCGTCAGGCGCCGCTGGCTGTCCTCGTCGAGCTGATCGAAACGCTGCTGCAGGTAGGCCACCAGCGCATCGCGGTAGCGCGCACGTGCTTCGCTGGAGCCCAGGCTGTTGAGCTGCAGCGTTACAGCGTCGGCCAGGCCGAGCTGCTTCCACAGGCGCGCTGTCATCACGATCAGCTCGGCGTCGACATCCGGCCCGGGCTGGTTGAAGACTTCCACACCGATCTGGTGGAACTGCCGATAGCGGCCCTTTTGCGGCTTCTCATAACGAAACATCGGCCCGGTGTACCAGAGCTTCTGCACCTGGCCGCCACCGGTCATGCCATGCTCGAGCACGGCGCGCACACAACCGGCAGTGCCTTCAGGACGCAGGGTCAGCGACTCTTCGTTGCGATCGAGGAAGGTGTACATCTCCTTGTCGACCACGTCGGTGCCTTCACCGATGCCGCGAGCGAAGAGGTCGGTGAACTCCAGGATAGGCAGGCGAATCTCGCTGTAGCCGTAGCTGTCGAGCAGTTGCGCGAAGTTGCTTTCCAGATAACGCCAGGTCGGGGTCTGCGCAGGCAGGATGTCGTTCATGCCACGAATGGCTTGCAGGGACTTGCTCAATGGGATTCCTTAAAGATCAGCTGCGCGCGATGACCGCCGCGTCGGCCGCGAGCTTCTCGGCGGCCTTGCGTCGGATGAGCTGCTCCAGCTCATCGACGAGATTTTCGTTGTTCAGTTTTTGCGCCGGCTTGCCGTCGATGTAGACCAGGTTGTTAGGGCTGCCACCGGTCAACCCGACATGGGCCTCCTTCGCCTCTCCCGGACCGTTCACCACACAACCGATCACGGCAACGTCCATCGGTACCAGCAGGTCTTCCACGCGGGTTTCCAGCTCGTTCATGGTCTTGACCACATCGAAGTTCTGCCGCGAGCAGCTCGGGCAGGCGATGAAGTTGATACCACGTGAACGCAGACGCAGCGACTTGAGGATATCGAAGCCGACCTTGATTTCCTCGACAGGATCGGCCGCCAGCGACACGCGAATGGTGTCACCGATGCCTTCAGCGAGCAGCATGCCCAGCCCGACCGCGGACTTCACGGTGCCGGAACGCAGTCCACCCGCCTCGGTAATGCCCAGGTGCAGCGGCTGTTCGATCTGCCCGGCCAGCAACCGATAGGCCTCGACCGCCATGAATACGTCGGAAGCCTTGACGCTGACCTTGAAGTCCTGGAAGTCCAGGCGATCGAGATGATCGACATGGCGCAGGGCGGACTCCACCAGCGCCTGCGGGGTCGGCTCGCCGTACTTTTTCTGCAGGTCCTTTTCCAGCGAACCGGCATTCACCCCGATGCGGATCGGGATGCCCTTGTCGCGCGCCGCATCGACCACCGCGCGCACGCGATCTTCGCGACCGATATTGCCCGGATTGATGCGCAGGCAATCAACGCCGAGCTCGGCCACGCGCAGAGCGATCTGATAATCGAAATGGATGTCGGCCACCAGCGGCAACTGCACCAGTTGCTTGATGCGCCCAAAGGCCTCGGCAGCCTCCATGGAAGGCACTGAAACCCTGACGATATCGGCGCCTGCATTGGCCAGGCGCTGGATCTGCGCAACCGTCGCCTCGACATCACAGGTCTCGGTATTGGTCATGCTCTGTACGGAAATCGGCGCATCACCACCGACCGGCACATTGCCCACCCAGATCTTGCGGGATTGGCGACGCTTGATAGGAGATTCGGAATGCATGGTCAGCTTACTGTCCGAGCTTGAGGCGCGCTGTCTCGCCGCGCATATGAGAGGCGAGGTTCACAGCTTCGCCGTTGTAACTGAGTTGGGCGCCGCGAGCGTAGCCCAGATGTACGTCCAATGGTGCCTTGCCGCTGACCGCCCTGGTGGTCCCAGCCTTGGCCAGCGCACTGAACAGTACTCGTCCGTCGGCATCGCTGACTCGCGTCCAGCAATCGGCGGTGAAACTCAGCTCCAGCTGGGCCTCGCCGGCTACTGGCGGGGCGGTGGCGTTCGAGGCACTCGTGGGAGCCGGGGAGGCCGTTGCGTCAGCGCCTTGCGTGGGGCTGTCGGGCAGCGTCAGCGGCAGAGACTGCGCGGCCTCGCCCGCCGGCTCGGTGATGGTGCCCTGCACATCAGTGGTGGCTGGAGCCTGTTGCTCAGACTCGATCGCTTCACTCTCGTTCGAATCGGCTAGCGGTGCTGTTTGCTCGACTGGCTGTTCGCTCTGCTGCTCGGCACCCTCGTCAGCGCGATCAAGCAGATGGATCTCGGTGGTTCCATCCGCGCCTTCCACTTCGATTCGCTCCAGCGCCGAGACCGGTGGCGTCGTGGCCTCTCGAGCCATGCGTTCCTGCCACCAATACCAGGCGACTGCAGCCAGGAGCAGCAACAAGGCAAAGCCGAAGAAGCGCATGAAGCTTCGCGACAGACGGCCGGGCTCTTCGATGCGCCCCAGGCTGTTGACGTTGCTTCCGGAAGCGTTGGTACCGGTGTGCAGGTCGAACTCCTGAACCAGGCGATTCTGATCCAACCCCAGCAACTTGGCATAGGCACGAACGTAACCCCGGGCAAAGGTGTGCCCTGGCAACTGGCTGAAATCGCCGGCCTCGATGCGAGCTAGCGAGCGCTCGGTGAGATTCAGCTGCTGTGCAACTGCAGACAGCGGCCAGCCCTTGTCTTCGCGAGCTATACGCAGCGTCTCGCCGGGGTTGTTGCCCATCGGTGCAGCGGATTCTTGGTGCGGCGCGGTCATCGTTGCTCCGAAAGATATTGCTTGTATTCATCCGTACCGGGATACAGCCGCCTCAGCTGCAGCGCGAGGCTTGCAGCAGTGTCGCGGTCCTGATGGATGTTGGCCAGACGGATACCGAGCAGCAGACTCCGTGCGTTCTGCTCGGCCAGTTGGCTGAAGCTATCGTAGTAACGCTTGGCTGGAACGTATTGCTTGTCCTCGAAGGCCATGAGTGCAAGCTCGAGCAACGCGCGGGGCTGGCGACTGTCGAGGCGCAGCGAGCGGGTGAAATGGAGCTCGGCCTCTTCACGCTGGCCCAACTGCAGTGCAGTCATACCCAGATTCTGAAAGACCCGCGCCCGCTCGGAATACATGTTGTCTTCGGAAGCCTGACGGAAACGCTCCATGGCTTCGGGGTAGCGCTTATGCTCGAACAGAAAGCTGCCGTAGTTGTTGAGTATGCGGGCGTCCTTGCGACTGGAGAGCGCTTCACGGTAGTGCTTGTCGGCCAGGTCGTTTTCCATTTCGGTCTGGAATACCAAAGCCAGGGCGGCGTGTGCATCGGCGCTGTTCGGATCAATTTCGAGGGCCTTGCGCAGTGGCGTCTTGGCGCGCGCGGCGGCGCCCTGCTGCAGGTAGCCGATCCCCAATTGAATATAGGCGTCGCGGGCCTGCTGGCGACCTTCGTCGGTTCTCAGCGGATCAGTGGATCCAGAAGACACACAACCGGCCAACAGGCCGGTCAGTAGAAGCAGCAGCGCAGCGCGCAAAATCATCAGCATCCCCCTCAGGATCGGTTCGAAGCAGTTTGCGCCGCACCTGGCTCGCTCTGTAGCTCACGCACAGCGATGTATCTCTCGCTTCGACGCGTCCGGTCCAGCACCTGGCCGACGAGCTGACCGCAAGCCGCGTCGATGTCTTCGCCGCGGGTGGTACGCACCGTTACATTGTGCCCACCTTTGTGCAGGATGTCCTGAAAACGGCGGATAGCATTGTTGCTCGGCCGCTCATATCCGGAGTGAGGGAACGGATTGAACGGGATCAGATTGATCTTGCACGGGATATCCGCCAGCAGCGTGATCATCTGCTCGGCATGTTCGGGCTGATCGTTGATGCCCTTGAGCAGGGTGTACTCGATGGTCAGCACGCGCTTCTCACCGAGCCTCGAGATATAGCCTTTGCATGCCGCCAGCAGCATGTCCAGCGGGTACTTCTTGTTGATCGGCACCAACTGATCACGCAACGCATCGTTGGGTGCGTGCAGCGACAATGCCAGAGAAACGTCGATGACCTTGGCCAGCTCGTCGATCATCGGCACGACGCCGGAGGTCGAGAGCGTCACCTTACGCTTGGAAATCCCGTAACCAAGGTCGTCCATCATGATGTGCATGGCAGCGACGACGTTGTCGAAATTCAGTAACGGCTCGCCCATCCCCATCATCACCACGTTGGTGATCGCGCGATCGATTTTCGCCGGGATGGAGCCGAATGATTTGTTAGCAATCCAGACCTGACCGATCACCTCGGCCGCTGTCAGGTTGCTGTTGAAGCCTTGCTTGCCGGTGGAACAGAAACTGCAATCCAGCGCACATCCGGCCTGCGAGGACACGCACAGCGTTCCACGTCCGCCCTGGGGGATGTACACAGTTTCCACACAGCTGCCCGAGGCGACACGCACGACCCATTTGCGGGTGCCGTCGCTGGAGATGTCTTCACTGACGACCTCCGGGCCGCGAATCTCGGCGCAGGCCTTGAGCTTTTCGCGCAAGGCCTTGCCGAGATTGCTCATGGCGTCGAAATCATCGACACCAAAATGGTGAATCCACTTCATAACCTGACCGGCGCGAAAACGCTTCTCCCCGATGGACTCGAAGAAACTCTCCAGTTGCGACTGGGTAAGCCCGAGCAGATTCACTTTACCGGTCGTGGCAATCATTGAATTCACCTTCGCTCAATCAGCGAATGCGTGCGCACACTTCGGTGGCAGCAAAGAAGTAAGCGATTTCACGAGCAGCGGAAGCTTCCGAATCGGAACCGTGCACGGCGTTCTCGTCGATGGAAACGGCGAAATCGGCGCGGATGGTGCCGGCAGCAGCTTCTTTCGGGTTGGTGGCGCCCATCAGCTCACGGTTCTTGGCGATGGCGTCTTCGCCTTCCAGAACCTGAACGATGACCGGACCGGAAGTCATGAAAGCAACCAGATCCTTGAAGAAGCCACGCTCGCTGTGCTCGGCGTAGAAACCAGCCGCTTCGCGCTCGGACAGCTGAACCATCTTGGAAGCGACGACGCGCAGGCCGGCCTTCTCGAAACGGGTAGTGATTTCGCCGATGACGTTCTTGGCGACAGCGTCGGGCTTGATGATGGAGAAGGTGCGTTGCAGGGCCATGTAGGACTCCAAAACTGATGGGTTAAAGCGAACGAGTAAACCCGCGGATTATACGCGGGTTCATGTCAAAAAACATAAGGGTAGAGGGTAGAAGCCCGGATGGCGCCAGGGACCGCCGAACGGTCCCGAGATACCCAACCGGAGGAAAACGAAAACTTCGAAACCGCTCTATTCGGCTTCTTCGATCCAGGCCGACTGGATGGCTTCGAGCACTTTCTCGCCACCCCGACCGGGCTCATCGGCGAAGCCCGGAAGCTCCACCACCCAGCGATGCAGATCGAGGAAATTCACATAGCGCGGATCTACATCGGTCTTGCGCTCGGCCAGCTCGATGGCGATTTCCTGCACGTCACTCCATTTCAGCTGCATGACGCCCACCCTCAGTGCCCTTCGGAAACCTGATTGATTGTGTACTTCGGAATTTCCACGACGAGATCGGCATCAGCCACCACTGCCTGGCAGGATAGCCGGGAATTGGGCTCAAGCCCCCACGCCTTGTCGAGCATGTCATCCTCCAGCTCATCGGAAGCTTCCAGTGACTGGAAGCCTTCGCGAACCACGACGTGGCAGGTGGTGCAGGCACAGGATTTTTCGCATGCATGCTCGATGTCGATGCCATTGCGCAGCGCGGCGTCCAGCACCGTCTCGCCGGTCTGCGCCTCGATAACGGCGCCTTCAGGGCAATGGTCGGCATTGGGCAGGAAAATGATCTGCGGCATCTGGGTCAATCCTCGATATCGTTTAGCCGCCGCCCGGCCAGCGCGGCCTTGACGGTCGAATCCAGCCGGCGCGCAGCAAAGGCGTCGGTGATCTGGCTCAGGCGTTTGGTCTGGCGCTCCATGGCCAGCACATCCTGGCTGTCCAGCAATCCGCGCAACTCGGCGACCTGGGAGTCGATCGCCACGCGCTCTTCAGCAGACAGCAAGCGCTCGCCATCGACGGCCAGCGCAGCCTCGACCGCCTCGAGCAGGCGCTGGGCATCAACCAGCTGCTCACGCAACGCCCGGGCGTCACGGTCCTCGTCCGCCTTGCGGAAAGAGTCCTCCAGCATCCTGGCGATTTCGCCATCGGTGAGGCCATAGGAAGGCTTGACCTGAATACTCGCCTCCACGCCGGATGCCAACTCACGCGCGGACACGCTGAGCAAGCCATCAGCATCGACCTGGAAGGTGACGCGAATCTTTGCCGCCCCGGCGACCATCGGCGGAATACCGCGCAGCTCGAATCGAGCCAGCGAACGGCAGTCGGAGATCAGCTCGCGCTCGCCCTGCAGCACATGAATCATCATGGCCGACTGGCCATCTTTGTAGGTGGTGAAGTCCTGCGCGCGCGCCACCGGAATCGTGGTGTTGCGCGGAATGATCTTCTCCATCAGCCCGCCCATGGTCTCCAGTCCGAGGGACAGCGGGATCACATCGAGCAGCAACAGCTCTTCCCCATCGCGATTATTGCCAGCCAAGGTCTCAGCCTGAATCGCCGCGCCAATGGCCACAACCTCATCAGGGTCGATGTCGGTCAGTGGCTCGCGACCAAACAGCTGCCCAACTGCCGAGCGCACTCTTGGCACTCGGGTCGAACCGCCGACCATGACCACTGCGGTAATCTCCTCAAGCTCCACACCCGAGTCCCGCACGGCACGCCGGCAGGACTTGAGACTGCGCGCAATCATCGGCTCGATCAGCGCATCGAAGGTCTCGCGTTGCAGCTCGCCTGACCAGCCGGCATACGCGACATCCACCGCATCCACATCACTCAGATGCTCCTTGGCATCGCAGGCAATCTTCAGCAATTCACGCTGCGCGCCCGGCTCGAGATCGTCGGACACACCGGCACGCTCGAGAATCCAGTCCGCTACGGCATGGTCGAAATCATCACCACCCAGAGCCGTGTCGCCACCAGTGGCCAACACCTCGAAAACGCCCTTGGTCAGTCGAAGAATCGAAATATCGAAGGTACCGCCTCCGAGATCGTAGATCGCGACGACGCCTTCGGCATGACGATCCAGACCATAGGCGACGGCGGCCGCGGTCGGCTCGTTGAGCAGGCGCAGCACGCTGAGCCCAGCGAGCCGCGCGGCGTCCTTGGTCGCCTGACGCTGGGCATCGTCGAAATAGGCCGGAACGGTAATCACCGCACCGACCAGTTCACCGCCCAGGGTCGCCTCGGCACGCTGACGGAGTGCGCGCAGGATCTCAGCCGAGACTTCCACAGGGCTCTTGGCGCCCTGAACGGTCTCGATGAACGGCATTTGCGACTCAGCCTGACGGAAGCGGTACGGCAGCTGTTCGCCCAACTGCTTCACATCGGCCAGCCCGCGACCCATCAGCCGTTTGACCGAACTGATGGTGTTGAACGGATCGGTGGCCGCGGCAAGTTTGGCTTGTGCGCCAACCTCAATGCGGTCAGCGTGATAGCGCACCACCGACGGCAGGATCACTTGCCCATCAGCATCGGCCAACGGCGCAGTGACACCACTGCGCAGGGCAGCTACGAGGGAGTTGGTGGTCCCCAAGTCTATTCCGACAGCCAGGCGCCGCTGATGGGGCTGGGGGGTTTGTCCGGGCTCGGCAATCTGAAGTAAGGCCATGTCTGTCTGATATCGGGCGCAACGCCGGGCGCTGCGCGGGGTTAATCGTCGAGGCGCTCTTCGAGTTGGCGCACTTCCTGGGTCAGCTTGTCGAGAAACTGCATGCGTCGAACCAGACGCTCAGCATCGGCACGCCGCTCAGAATCCTGCCAGATGCGGGCGAAATCATCGTTCAGCCCCTGCTGCGCCTGCTTCAAGCGCGACTTGAACGCCGCTACGCCATCCAGATCGGCCTGTTCATGGAGCTCTTCAAGCTCCTCGCGCCAATGCATCTGCTGCATGAGGAACGCGGGATCCTGAACAGTCGCCTCCAGTGGAACCTCATGCCCCTCGATGGCCAACAGATACCTTGCCCGGCGGCTCGGACTCTTGAGCGTCTGGTAGGCCTCATTGAGGTTGGCGGAGCGCTCAAGGGCCTGACGCTGCTCGCTTTCGCCAGCGTCGGCAAAGCGATCAGGGTGAACCTGGCGAGCAAGCTCTCGATAGCGATCGGCAAGAGACGCGAGATCCAGCTCGAACTCGGGCTTCAACTCGAACAATGCAAAATGACAGGGAGTACCCACGGCGTCCTCAGATATTGAAGCTCTCGCCGCAGCCACACTCGCCACGAACGTTCGGGTTATTGAACTTGAAGCCCTCGTTGAGCCCTTCGCGAACGAAGTCGAGTTCCGTGCCGTCGAGGTATACCAAGCTCTTGGGATCAATGATCACCTTGACCCCATGACTCTCGAACACCGAGTCTTCGGCTGCCGTTTCGTCGACGAACTCAAGTACGTACGCCAAGCCGGAACAGCCGGTCGTACGCACCCCGAGTCGCACACCTACACCCTTGCCTCGCCCGTCCAGCGAACGGCGTACGTGCTGGGCTGCAGCGGGCGTCATGGTGATAGCCATCGCAACCTCCCTATTTAAAGCAGACCTTTCTTTTCGCGGTAATCACGCACAGCTGCCTTGATCGCATCTTCGGCGAGCACGGAGCAGTGAATCTTCACCGGCGGCAGCGCCAGCTCTTCAGCCAGCTGCGTGTTCTTGATGGTTTCCGCTTCTTCCAGGGTCTTGCCCTTCATCCACTCGGTAGCAAGCGAGCTGGACGCGATGGCGGAGCCGCAACCATAGGTCTTGAACTTGGCATCTTCGATGACGCCCTGCTCGTTGACCTTGATCTGCAAACGCATCACGTCGCCACATGCCGGCGCACCTACCATGCCGGTACCGATGCTCGGGTCTTCAGCGTCGAACTTGCCGACGTTGCGCGGGTTTTCGTAGTGGTCGATGACCTTATCGCTGTATGCCATGGTGCAATCCTCTTAGATCAGGCTGTGCGGCGCTTGACGCCGGTCAGTGGGCTTGCCACTCGACCTTGGAAATGTCGACGCCGTCTTTGAACATGTCCCACAGGGGCGAAAGCTCGCGCAGCTTGGTGACGGCCTCGCAAACCTTTTGCGCTGCGTAGTCGATTTCCTCTTCAGTAGTGAACCGGCCGAAGGTGAAACGGATGGAGCTATGCGCCAATTCGTCGTTACGACCCAGTGCACGCAGCACGTACGACGGCTCCAGCGAAGCGGACGTACAGGCGGAGCCAGACGATACCGCCAGATCCTTGAGCGCCATGATCAGCGACTCTCCCTCGACGTAGTTGAAGCTGAGGTTCAGATTGTGCGGTACACGGGCGGTCAGGCTACCGTTCACATAAAGCTCTTCGAGATGCTCGACCTGCTTGTAGAAGCGATCACGCAGGGAGCGGACGCGCTCGTTCTCCTGGGCCATTTCGTCTTTCGCGATACGAAAGGCCTCGCCCATGCCGACCAGCTGGTGCGTAGCCAGCGTACCGGAACGCATGCCACGCTCATGGCCACCGCCATGCATCTGTGCCTCAAGGCGGACGCGGGGCTTACGGCGAACATACAGCGCACCCACGCCCTTCGGCCCATAGGTCTTATGAGCGGAGAAGGACATCAGATCGACCTTCATCTTCTCCAGATCGATTTCGACCTTGCCGGTCGACTGCGCCGCATCGACATGGAAAAGAATGCCGCGAGAACGGGTCAGCTCGCCGATGGCGGTGATGTCGTTGATAGTGCCGATCTCGTTGTTCACGTGCATGACCGACACAAGAATAGTGTCGTCGCGCAGCGCAGCTTCGACCATCGCCGGCGTGACGATGCCATCCTCGCTCGGCTCGAGATACGTAACCTCGAAGCCTTCGCGCTCGAGCTGGCGAGTAGTATCCAGTACCGCCTTGTGCTCGATCTTGGTGGTGACGATGTGCTTGCCCTTGGACGCATAGAAATGCGCGACGCCCTTGATGGCCAGGTTGTCCGACTCGGTTGCACCGGATGTCCAGACGATTTCACGGGGATCGGCATTGACCAGCTCAGCAACCTGACGGCGCGCATTCTCCGCGGCTTCCTCGGCTTTCCAGCCAAAGGCATGAGAGCGCGACGCCGGATTGCCGAAGTTGCCTTCGTTGGTGAGGCACTCGATCATCTTGGCGGCAACACGCGGATCCACAGGTGTGGTCGCAGAGTAGTCCAGGTAAATCGGCAATTTCATTCAGATATCTCCTATCAGGCAGTCGCCCTGCTCAATCGATGGCGGACGTTTCTATCTTGTCCATATGCGGCGAAGTGCCACCAGCCTTGCGCATGTCTTGGCGCAGGGCGACCTGCTGCACGTCCTGGCGCTTGACCAGGTCGGCCAGGCTGATGCCGCTGAGGAATTCATGAATCTGCTGGCTGAGGTCACACCACAGATGGTGAGTCAGGCAGGTATCGCCAGAATGACAGCCGCCCAGACCTTGGCAACGCGTGGCATCGACCGACTCGTTCACAGCGTCGATGACCTGGGCGACCTGAATGCCGGCCATGTCGCGAGAAAGCTGATAGCCGCCGCCGGGCCCTCGCACGCTGGTCACCAAGCTGCCGCGGCGCAGCTTCGCGAAGAGCTGCTCGAGATAGGAAAGGGATATACCCTGCCGCTCGGAAATATCGGCCAGGGAGACCGGCCCATGCTGCGCATGCAGCGCCAGATCGAGCATGGCGGTCACGGCATAACGGCCTTTGGTGGTTAATCGCATCGGTCTGCACCAAGCATTACGGTTTGGCGCAATTATGCAATTCCCGAGTATTTGAGTCAACTATAAGACCTATTAATTCAGTAGGTCTTTAGTCTGGAACCACGCCCGGCCGGAGGCAACGGGCCGGCATGATACCAGCTGCTGCCAGCCCGCGCACTTCAGGTGCGGGCATCGCCAGCGTCGGACTTCACTTCAACGAAGTCTTCTTCTCGCAGCTCCGGAAGGTCCTTGGCGCAATAATCGCTGCCCAGCGCCTTGAGCGCGCCACACATGCCCTCCAAGCGCTCCTCTACGGCCTGAACATGATCCAGCAACTGCCCAATGGCTCGCGCGACGGGATCGGGCATATCCTCGCTGACGCCATAGGCGTCGAATCCGATCTTCTCGGCAATGGCCTTGCGCTTGGCTTCCTGCTCATCGCTGGATTTGACGATCACCCGCCCCGGAATCCCAACCGCCGTCGCTCCTGGCGGCACTTCACGGGTAACCACCGCATTGGAGCCGATCTTCGCGCCCGCGCCGACGGTGAACGGCCCGAGGATCTTCGCGCCCGCCCCCACGATCACACCGTCTTCAAGCGTCGGATGGCGCTTGCCCTTACTCCAGCTGGTGCCACCGAGTGTCACGCCGTGATAGAGCGTCACGTCATCGCCAATTTCCGCGGTCTCGCCAATGACGATGCCCATCCCGTGATCAATGAAGAATCGCCGGCCAATCCTGGCGCCCGGATGGATCTCGACCCCGGTCAGCCAGCGCCCCAGATTCGAGGACATCCGCGCAAGCCACTTGAATTCATGCACCCACAGCCAATGGGACAGGCGATGAATCCAGATGGCGTGCAGCCCCGGATAACAGGTCAGGACTTCGAACGCATTGCGTGCCGCCGGATCGCGATGGAAAACGCTTTGAATGTCTTCGCGCATGCGTTCGAACATCAATCACTTCTCCGCTTGTGAGGCTCGCCGCGGGCAGCCTTTTGTGTCTCGGTGAGAATACCGCGCAGGATATTCATTTCCAGCTTGCTGATACCGCTGCGCCCGTAGAGCCGACGCAATCGGGGCATCAGATGCCTGGGCTTGGTCGGATCGAGAAAGCCGATATCCACCAGAGTCCGCTCAAGATGACCGAAGTAATTCTCCAGCTCGTCGACAGTCACGGGCTGGGCATCCAGCATCGCCGTGGTTTCCAGTTTCTCGACCTTGGTTGGCCGCCCCTCGGCAGCCAACCAGGCCATGCGCACCTCGTAGGTAAGCACCTGCACGGCAGCAGCGAGATTCAATGAACTGAACTGTGGATCAGACGGGATATGGACGTGGTACTGGCAGCGCTGCAACTCTTCATTGGTCAGCCCCGCGTACTCGCGACCGAATACCAATGCGACTTCGCCGCCCCCGGCAGACTGCTCCACGGAAACCGACGCGCACTCCCGAGGGTCGAGCAACGGCCAGGGAATGCGCCGGTCACGAGCGCTGGTTCCGAGCACCAGACTGCAACCAGCGAGCGCCTCTTCCAGCGTTGCAACGACCCGTGCACTATCGAGAATGTCGGTTGCACCGGACGCCCTGGCCACCGCGTTGGGACTCGGGAAATCCTCGGGATCGACCAATACCAGGCTCGAAAGCCCCATGTTCTTCATGGCGCGAGCCGCACCACCGATGTTGCCGGCATGACTGGTATTGACCAGCACGACACGAATGTTCTGCAGCGACACAATAATTCTCTGCTTGAAAGCGAGCAGAAAGCTTACAGGAAGCGGCTCTCGATCCGCCATCTGCCGCCCCCTGCAACCACCACCGTGACGCTACATGCGCCGGCGCTTTCCTGATAGAATTTCGCGCTTTCTTTAACGACCAGGTAATTGATCCATGCAGCCCATGCTGAATATCGCGCTGCGCGCCGCCCGCAGCGCCGGCGAACTGATTGTCCGTTCCACCGATCGCCTGGATGCAATCTCGGTCAACGAGAAAGAAGCGAAGGATTACGTCACCGAAATCGACAAGGCCGCAGAGCAGAGCATCGTCAATGCGCTGCGCAAGGCCTACCCGAATCACGGCATCCTGGGCGAGGAAGGCGGACTGCTCGAAGGCAGCGGGGACGGCGCCGATTACCTGTGGATCATCGACCCGCTGGATGGAACCACCAATTTTGTCCGCGGCATTCCTCACTACGCCGTCAGCATCGCCTGCAAGTACCGCGGGCGCCTGGAACACGCGGTCGTGCTGGACCCGGTACGCCAGGAAGAATTCACCGCCAGCCGCGGCCGTGGCGCCGCCCTGAACGGCCGCCGCCTGCGCGTTAGCGCACGCAAGAGCCTGGACGGCGCACTGCTCGGCACCGGCTTTCCGTTCAAGGATGGCCAGATGGACAACCTGGACAGCTACTTGAAGATGTTCCGCAGCCTGGTCGGCCAGACCTCCGGCCTACGTCGTGCCGGCGCCGCAAGCCTCGACCTGGCTTATGTCGCTGCAGGCCGCTTCGATGCGTTCTGGGAGTTTGGCCTTTCCGAATGGGACATGGCGGCAGGCGCACTGCTGATCCAGGAAGCCGGCGGCTTGGTGAGCGATTTCAGCGGCGGCCATGACTTCCTTGAGAAGGGTCAGATCGTTGCCGGCAACACCAAATGCTTCAAGGCGGTACTAACCACCATCCAGCCGCACCTGACACCTTCTCTCAAACGCTGAGAACGATAGCGGCATAAAAAAACGCCCCAACGGGGCGTTTTTTTTGTTGCTGCACAATCGCTCAACTCACTGCTGCGATAGCGACAACTGTCCATCCTGCACCGGGATCTGGCTACCCGGATCGCGATCCATGCGTACGCGACCCACCTTGCCGGCGAGGTCGTACTTCACGTCGTAGCCGACGATCTTGTCGTGCGAATCGGTTACCGTGCTGCAACGTGTTTCGGTAGTGGTATAGGTGCTGCTGGCCTGCATACGGCCCTGCACCTGATTGCCTGCATAACCGCCACCGACCGCACCGGCGACCGTCGCAATTTTCTTGCCGGTACCGCCACCAACCTGATTGCCGAGCAGGCCACCAACCACCGCACCCACTGCTGTCCCTGCGATGCGATGCTGATCCTGCACTGGTTTCTGCCGAGTCACCGCGACATCCTTGCAAACCTCTCGCGGAGTCCGAATGGTTTCCTTGATCGGCTCCACCGCCAGCACATCGGCGAATTTCGGCCCGCGATCAACCAGACTATAAGTAGCGAAAGCGCCGCCAGCCGTGGCGACCACCACTCCGAGCGCCGTGCCGACCAACATGGACTTGTTCACTGTGACTTCCTCTTCCTTCGGGCTGCGCCCGTTCCGCAGCCTTGGACTCCTTTAGGTTGCGGAAGTTCGAAGAAGATCAGGGGCGCTCGTCCGCTTCCTCTTCCACCACTGGTGGAATCAGGTCGTCACGGGTGAGCTTCAGCCAGACGAGCAGCATGCCAGCGACATAGACCGACGAGTACGTGCCTGCCCCAACGCCGATCAACAGCGCCAACGAGAAGCCCCACAGATTCTCGCCACCAAAGACCATGAGCGCACCGACAGCCAGCAACGTGGATACCGAAGTTGCCATGGTGCGCAGCAAGGTTTGCGTCGTGGAAATATTGATGTTTTCCAGCAACTCCGCCTTGCGCAGCATGCGGAAGTTCTCGCGGATCCGGTCAAAGATGACGATTGTGTCGTTCAGCGAATAGCCGATAACCGCCAGCACAGCGGCCAGCACGGTGAGATCGAACGATATTTGGAAAAAGGAGAACACCCCGAGAACGACGATCACATCGTGGAACAGCGACAGCACGGCACCGAGACCGAACTTCCACTGAAAGCGAAATGCCACGTAGACCAGAATACCACCCAGCGCGAGCAGCATGCCCAGGCCACCCTGGTCGCGCAGCTCCTCACCCACCGCAGGCCCGACGAACTCGACTCGCTTGACGCTCACCGAGTTGGCGCTGTCAGCGCCGCGCAATGCATCAGCGATGCGCTCTCCCAGCTGAGGATCGTCGCCCGGCATGCGCACCAGCACGTCAGTAGTCGCACCGAAGCTCTGCACTACAGCGTCGCCAAAACCGGATTGCACCAGCTGCCCACGCACCTGCTCGAGTTCAACCGGGCGCTCATAGCCGAGCTCGATCAGTGTACCGCCAGTAAAGTCCAACCCGAAGTTGAGCCCCTTGACCACCAGGCTCGCCAGTGACGCAACGGTCAGCACCACGGTCAGGGCGAAGGCCACATGGCGGACACCCATGAAATTGATTATGCGTTTCATCGTGCTAGCCCCTTAAATCCACAGCTTCTTGAGATCGCGGCCACCGTAGATCAGGTTGACCATGGCGCGCGTCACGATGATTGCGGTAAACATCGACGTCAGGATGCCGATCGAAAGGGTGACCGCGAAGCCCTTGATCGGGCCGGTCCCCATGGCGAACAGGATGCCGCCGACCAGCAGAGTGGTCAGGTTGCCGTCGACGATCGCCGAGAAGGCCCGATCGAAGCCTTCATGGATGGCGCGCTGGATCGACATGCCATTGGCGATCTCCTCGCGGATTCGCGAGAAGATCAGCACGTTGGCATCCACCGCCATACCCATGGTCAACACGATACCGGCAATACCCGGAAGGGTCAGCGTGGCATTGAGCATCGACATCAGGGCTGTCAGCACGACCATATTGAACAGCAGCGCAATGGTCGCCAACACACCGAAGAACTTGTAGATCAGCACCATGAAGATGGCGACGAAGAGGAAGCCCCACATGGCTGCCTGGACGCCCAGCTTGATGTTTTCAGCGCCCAGGCTCGGGCCGATGGTGCGCTCTTCTGCGAAGTACATCGGCGCCGCCAGACCACCGGCGCGCAGCAGCAACGCCAGCTCTGACGACTCGCCCTGGCCATCGAGGCCGGTGATGCGGAACTGGCTGCCGAGCGGCGACTGGATAGTTGCAAGGCTGATGATCTTCTTTTCTTCCTGGAAGGTCTCGACGCGCACTTCCTGCTCAACACCATCAACCGTCTGCCGCACATAGCGAGTCATCGGCCGCTGCTCGATGAAGATCACGGCCATGCTGCGCCCGACATTGTTGCGCGTGGCGCGATTCATCAGATCGCCGCCGTGGCCATCGAGCCGGATATTCACCTGCGGACGGCCATTCTCGTCGTAGCTGGCCTGGGCGTCGGTCACCTGATCACCTGTAATGATCAGTGTGCGCTCAAGCTGAACCGGCGGGCGGCCCTCTTCGCGGAACTCGAAGGTTTCGGTGGAAGCACGCGATGCATCTGAATCGGCAGCCAGGCGGAACTCGAGGTTCGCCGTCTTGCCGAGGATACGTTTGGCCTCGGCCGTATCCTGCACACCCGGCAGCTCGACGACGATCCGATTGGCACCTTGACGCTGAACCAACGGCTCAGCCACGCCGAGTTCGTTGACGCGATTACGCACCGTGGTCAGGTTCTGCTTGATCGAGTACTCGCGAATTTCCGCCAGCTTGGCTTCGGTCAGCGTCAGACGCAGCACGTACTGGCCGTTGCGCTCTGCGGACGTCAGCTCGAAGTCGGTAAATTCCTTGCGGATGAGCGATTGGGCGGCATCCAAGGTAGCCTCATCGGCAAAGCCCAACTGCACGGAATCCTTCAGATTCGGCAGACTGCGGTATCGCACACGCTCCTTGCGCAGCAGACTCTTGACCTCACCCTCGGAGACGTTCAGGCGCGTTTCAATTGCCTTGTCCATGTCCACTTCCAGGAGGAAGTGCACACCACCGGAGAGATCCAGACCAAGCTTCATCGGGCTTGCGCCAAGATTGCGCAACCAGTCGGGAGTCGTAGGCGCCAGATTGAGCGCAACTACGTAGGCGTCGCCGAGCGCGCGGCGCACGATATCTTTTGCCGGCAACTGATCATCCTGACGCTCGAGACGCACAAGGCCACCTCGGCCCTGCTCGTCCAGGGACGCAGACTTGACCGCGATACCGCCATCCACGAGTGCTTTGCTGATGCGCTCGAGGTCTGCCTCGCCGATCTCCTGCGATGTGCTGGCACCGGTAACCTGAATCGCCGGGTCATCCGGATAGAGGTTGGGCGCAGAGTAAATAAAGGCGATCGCGAGCACTGCCAGAATCAGCAGGTATTTCCAGAGAGGGAATCTATTGAGCATGACGCAGCCCGTTTAATGAACGCGGGGCGCCTTGCGCGCCCCGTCGATATTGAATGAAGTCAGCTCAGATGGCTTTCAGTGTGCCCTTGGGCAACGTTGCGGCGATCGCTACTTTCTGGAACTTCAGCTCAACGTTGTCGGACACCTCGATCACCACGAAGTCATCGGCGACCTTGGTGACCTTGCCAGCGATACCGCCGGAAGTGACCACTTCGTCGCCCTTCTGCAGGCCGGCAATCAGGTTCTTGTGTTCCTTGGCACGCTTGGACTGGGGACGCCAGATCATCAGGTAGAAGATGACCAGAAAACCGACCAGAAAAACCCACTCGAAACCAGTACCAGCAGGACCAGCAGCAGCCTCCTGGGCATAGGCGGCGGGAATCAGAAAGCTCATGTAGCACTCCTGTTGCAGAAAGGATTATTTTGTTCTGGCACGTCACGCAAGCGGCGGCGTTGGCAGACCGCGCTTGGCATAAAAGGCGTCGACAAAGGCCGCCAATGTACCCTGTTGAATGGCGTCGCGTAAACCAGCCATAACCCGCTGGTAATGCCGCAGGTTATGGATGGTATTCAACATGCTACCCAGCATTTCGCCGCATTTATCCAGATGATGCAGATAAGCGCGGGAGAAATGTTTGCAGGTGTAACAGTCACAGCTCGGATCCAGCGGAGAATCGTCGTGTTTGTGAACGGCGTTGCGGATCTTGATCACACCGCTATCAACGAAAAGATGCCCATTTCGCGCATTGCGCGTTGGCATCACGCAGTCGAACATATCGACGCCGCGCCGCACACCCTCGACCAGGTCCTCCGGCTTACCCACCCCCATCAGATAGCGTGGCTTATCCGCTGGCATCTGTGGCGGAAGGAAATCCAGCACACGGATCATCTCTTCCTTCGGCTCGCCAACCGAAAGGCCGCCAATCGCCAGGCCGTCAAATCCGATCTCGCAAAGCCCTTCCAGCGAGCGCATGCGCAAAGATTCGTGCATACCGCCCTGAACAATGCCGAACAACGCAGCCGGACTGTCGCCATGGGCGGCCTTCGAGCGCTTGGCCCAGCGCAGCGACAGCTCCATCGAACGCCGCGCCACGTCCTCGTCAGCGGGATAAGGCGTGCATTCATCGAAGATCATCACGATATCCGAGCCCAGGTCACGCTGGACCTGCATCGACTCCTCCGGCCCCATGAAGACTTTTGCGCCATCTACCGGAGAGGCGAAGTAGACGCCCTCCTCCTTGATCTTGCGCATCGCCCCCAGGCTGAACACCTGAAAGCCGCCCGAGTCGGTGAGGATAGGCCCCTGCCACTGCATGAAGTCGTGCAGGTCCCCATGGCGCTTGATCACTTCAGTGCCAGGGCGCAACCAGAGATGGAAGGTGTTGCCCAGAATGATCTGCGCTCCGATCGCCTCGATGTCACGTGGCAGCATGCCTTTGACGGTACCGTAAGTGCCCACTGGCATGAACGCCGGCGTCTCGACGGTGCCGCGCGGAAAGGTCAGACGTCCGCGGCGCGCCTTGCCATCGGTGGCAAGCAGCTCGAAGGACATATGGCAGGAGCGAGTCATTGGGTTTCCTCGGGGCCGCGCGGCGCGGGATTGCGGGTGATGAACATGGCATCGCCGTAACTGAAGAAGCGATAACGCTGAGCCACCGCTTCGGCGTAGGCCGCCATGGTCTCCTGATAACCGGCGAAGGCGGAAACCAGCATCAGCAGCGTGGATTCAGGCAGATGGAAATTGGTGACCAGCGCATCCACCACATGAAAGCTCTTGCCTGGGTAGATGAAGATATCGGTGTCGCCACTGAACGGCTTGAGTTCACCATCGCGCGCCGCCGTCTCCAGCGAACGCACGCTGGTGGTGCCGACAGCGATCACGCGCCCACCACGGGAGCGACAGGCCGCCACCGCATCGACGACATCCTGGCCGACCTCCAGCCATTCGCGATGCATGTGATGCTCTTCGATACGCTCCACGCGCACCGGCTGAAAGGTGCCGGCGCCGACATGAAGGGTAACGTAGGCCGTTTCCACGCCAGACTCACGCAGCGTCTGCAGCAGCGCCTCATCGAAGTGCAGTCCTGCGGTCGGCGCAGCCACGGCACCGGCGCGCTGCGCGTAGACGGTCTGGTAACGCTCGCGGTCGGCGGCGGCGTCAGGCCTGTCTATATAAGGAGGCAATGGCATGTGCCCGATGCGCTCGAGCAACGGCAGAACATCCTCGTCGAACTCGAGCTCGAACAGCGCATCATGCCGGGCGATCATTTCCGCTTCGCCGCCGCCATCGAGCAGGATCTTCGATCCGGCCTTGGGCGACTTGCTGGAACGGACATGCGCCAGAACACTGCGATTGCCGACTACCCTTTCGACAAGGATTTCCAGCTTGCCGCCGGTAGCTTTCTGACCGAACAGGCGCGCCGGGATCACCCGGGTATTGTTGAACACCATCAGATCGCCGGGCCGTACATGGTCCAGCAGATCGGCGAAGTTGCGATGCGAGAGCTTTCCCGTTTCGCCTTCGAGCACCAGCAGACGACTGGCGCGCCGCTCCGCCAGGGGATGTCGTGCGATCAGGGCATCGGGCAGCTGGAAGAAAAAATCGGCAACTTGCATGGATCGGAGGTCGGGACGCGGAAAGGGCGCAAATCTTATCCGAAACACGTCGACCTGACCACGCCAAGCGATTGACCACCCCGGCGCGCATCCCTATACTGCGCGCCCACTGTGCCTCGATGGCGGAATCGGTAGACGCAGCGGATTCAAAATCCGCCGTTGGTAACAACGTGAGAGTTCGAGTCTCTCTCGAGGCACCATCAGTGAATCGCTACAACGCAGCCAAGCTGCATGCTTAGCGAAACGGGCAACCGGATCGCCTGCAAGTCTAACGCCGTAGCGAAGCTTCAAAGCGCACCAAGCCGCATGCAAGCATCCAGACAATCTGGATCGGCAGCACGGCAAGCAACGTCAGCTACATCGCTTTTCCTCAGACTGACACTCGATATCGATGCAGTCGACTCGTGGCATTGCCTCTCTCGCAACAGCGAATAAGGCGAGTCAAAGCCACGTCAAAAAGCGCCAAATGGCGCCGCCTGGACAGGCAAATTCTATGGCTCCGAGGGGTTGGCATTCCCTGGCGAGTTATCGTAGAGTGTGCCCACTGTGTTTGCATGGGTCGCTGTTGAATCGTGACCTGGTGCAGTAGATCTTCAGATCCGCTACTCCGCTCGACTCTCTTACTCCTTGCAACCAGTTCCAGCTTCCTGCTCTGCGGGGGCAATTCTACTTTTGAGTTTCAAGGATACAAAGACATGTCGAATCGTCAGAACGGTACCGTCAAGTGGTTTAACGACGAGAAAGGTTTTGGTTTCATCACTCCCGAGAGCGGTCCGGATCTGTTCGTGCACTTCCGCGCAATCGAAGGCAACGGCTTCAAGAGCCTGAAAGAAGGCCAGAAAGTCAGTTTCGTCGCAGTGCAAGGTCAAAAGGGCATGCAGGCAGACCAGGTTCAGATCCTGGGCTAAGCCTCTTCTCCGAAAAGCCCCTGATGGCAACATCAGGGGCTTTTTTATGCGCGCACTTCCGTAGAATGCGCCGCCCACCTCTTTGATCGAGACACCCAATGCGCAGACACCTGCTCAGCCCGCAGGGCCAGTTTCCCGCCGCCGGCCTGGTACGCCGGCTTGCTGCAATGTTTTATGACAGCCTGCTGTGCATCGCCTTGATGATGGTAGTGACACTGCTCTATCAGCAAGTGCTGCTGCGCCTGCTCTACGGCAGTGAACAGCTGCAGCAGCTCGCGGATGCCGGCCGCCTGGACATCGACCCCCTGCTCTCGACGCTGCTGCTGTTCAGCCTGTTCGGCTTTTTCGCCAAGTTCTGGACCCACAGCGGCCAAACGCTGGGCATGCAGGTCTGGGGCATCCGAATCCAGAATGCAGACGGAACCGCCATCGATCTTTGGCAGGCGCTTCTGCGTTTTTTGATCGCACTGGTTTCGCTGCTATGCCTGGGCATGGGTTATTGGTGGATGCTGCTCGACAAACAGAACCGCACCTGGCACGACATGTACTCGGAGAGCCAGGCCGTTCAGCTACCGAAGAACATTCACAAGAAGTGACTTTGCTCTGCGCACCGAGCCAACACTGACCCAAACCTTGTCGACAGCGCCTCCGCGCGGTTCGCGCCGGAGGCACCCGTCATCCCGCCCGACGCAGCAACCAGGCTCCGATGAGTGCACAGATGCCTGCCGGCAGCACCACCGCAAGCAACGGCGAGAAGCCGAACACCTGGCTAGCCGGCCCGAGCAGATCCTGAATGATGCGGAATACGAAGCCGACCACTACGCCGGTGAAGATGCGCTGACCGAGCGTGACCGAACGCAGCGGCCCGAAGATGAACGAGATCGCCAGCAGCACCAGCGCAACGGTGACGGCCGGCTGCAGCACCTTGGTCCAGAACGCCAGCCAGTAACGACCATTGTTCAGCCCCTGTTCACCCAGGTAATGGATATAGCGCCACAAGCCGGTAATCGACAGCGCTTCTGGCTCCATCACCACGGTGCCGAGCAGTTGCGGGGTCAGCTGGACATCCCAGCGTTCCTGCGGCGTGCGTACCACCTCGGTGCGGTCGCCTCGAAAATGGGTGGTCGAAATATTCTCGAGCAGCCAGTGATCGGCCTGATAGCTGGCGCGACGGGCAAAGCTGGACGACAACAATTGGCGCTCGTCATCGAAGCGATAGCGTGTCACCCCCACCAGCACGCCGCCGGGCTGCACGGCGTTGACGTGCACGAACTCGTTCTCCTGCCGGTGCCACAGGCCGCGCTTGCTGCTCTGCGCCTCGCCCGCACCCTGCGCCAGGGAGCGCCGCGCCTGGGCAATGTCCTCGGTTGCCGGCGCAACGTACTCACCGATCAGAATGCCGGCAATGAGCAGCACCAGCATCGGCTTCATCACCGCCACCACGATGCGTCCCAGCGAGACGCCAGCCGCGCGCATGATGGTCAGTTCGCTGCTGCTGGCAAGCGTGCCAAGGCCGATCAAACAGCCGATCAGAGCCGCCATTGGCAGCATTTCATACAGACGCCGAGGCGACGTCAGCAACACGTATTGCAGGGCATCGCCCAGTCCGTAGCCACCTTCTACATCGCCCAACTCATCGATGAAAGCGAATAGCAGAGCCAGCCCCACGATGATGCCGAGGACAGTCAGAATCGCGAGAAAGACATGGACTCCGATATAGCGATCCAGCTTAACCACGAGCCACCTCCCGCTGCGCACTGCCCTTCTTCATTCGCAGCCTGATCGGCTCCCAGTACAGCATCAACAGGCCTATCGCCAGGAACAGCCCGTGCACCCACCAAAGGCCCAGCGCCATCGGGATCCGCCCCTTGTCCAGCGCACCGCGCACGGCGATCAGCAACGCGAGGTAGGTCATGTACAGCAGGATCGCCGGCAGCAACTTGAGAAAACGCCCCTGTCGCGGATTCACCTTGGCCAGGGGCACCGCGAGTACGGTGACGACGAACACCAGCAACGGCAACGAGAAGCGCCACTGCAGTTCGGTCCGATGGCGGATGTTGTCGCTGCCGAGCAGCTCCAGGGTCGGCAGCGCCTCACGCTCGCTCAGCTCCATGCTCACTTCCGGCTTGGGAAGCAGCACGCCATAGGTGTCGTATTGGATGGCGCGATAATCGGCCTGGCCCGGGTTGCCGTCGTAGCGATAGCCGTTTTCCAGAATCAGATAGCGACTGCCATCGGGCTGGATCTCCTGCCGCCCGCTCTCGGCGACCAGCACCGACAGCCCGCTTTCCTTACCGGTCTGACGCGAAACATTGGTTTCAGAGATGAACACCCCGCCGAGCTCGCTGCGATCAGCGGATAACTCGCGGGTGTAGGTTACCCGTGAGCCGCCGCGCAATGTCTGGAAACGCCCCGGCACCAGCGTGTCGAACTCGGTCAGGGAGTCCTGCTGATTGAGGATACGGTCCACCTCGGCGATGCCCTGCGGTGCCAATCCCAGGCTCAGCCAGCCCACCACGACCGACACCAGGGCGGCGGGTGCCAGGCTGTAGACCAGCAGCCGACGCTGGCTCATGCCCGTTGCCGAAAGCACCGTCATCTCGCTTTCCAGATAGAGGCGCCCGTAGGCCAGCAAAATGCCGAGGAACAGCCCGAGCGGGAGGATCAGTTGCAGAAAGCCGGGCAGACGAAAGCCCATGATCAGCAACAGCACCCCTGGATCGAGCAGCCCCTGCGCAGCCTGCGCCAGATACTTGATGAAACGGCCGCTCATGATGATCACCAGCAGCACGGCACTGACCGCGCTCATGGTGACCAGCAGCTCTCGGGACAGGTAACGAAAGACGATCAAACCAGACACTCCAGGGTTGTCAGGCTCTGGCGGCAACGCTCAAACTAGCCGCCAGTTGCCGGCCCGCCAGAACGGGCCGTTGG
>NZ_JXXD01000136.1 GCF_000935215.1 Stutzerimonas stutzeri | reverse complement strand
AAATAGACAGCAGGGAATAAGATATTAAAAAATATTCAGGGGTCTTGCTGACCTATTTAGAGAACTTTCTACGCCTTATCTATGGTGTAGGAGTTCTATTTGTAGCTCGGCATCTTCTCGGTGCCGAGTCTTTTGCGAGCTTTGCTTTTTATCTGTCGCTGGCGACACTGTGTTATGGGGTTTCGAAGTTTTCATTTGATGCTTATGCGATAAGAGAGTTTGTGCTGCATCCTTCTCAGGCAGTTTCGGTGCTCTGGAGGCTCATGCTTATTAGGAGCATTGGCAGCATAGTCATTGTCGGCGCCCTAATGGTATGTCTAAGTGCTTTTGATAAATATGAGGCGTTGTACTCGCTGATTATCGTTTTTCAGTTCGTCAGGGTGGTAGACACCGTTGAGTGGTTGCTGCGGGCGGAGGGCAAGCTTGCCACGCAAGCTATAGTAAGAATTGTGTCGATGATTGTCGTGTTGTTGGCGCTAACTATTCTGCTTGTCAATAGTCATTCAGTTAGTGCCTGGCATATCGTCTTGGTTCAGCTTTCTGAATGGGGGGTTATTTTAGTAGCCTATTTGACAATCTTTGCGCGTAAGGCGACTAAAGAAGTATCTGGCGGGAAAGCAGACAAGTTGTTGCTGGATGCTTCTGTGAAGAAGGTCGTGGCTGGCTCAATGTATGCGTATGCCGGGTTTGTCTTGTTTTTGTTGTACAGCAAGATCGATCAGTTTCTGCTTAATTGGCTGCTGCAACCGGAGTCATATGGCGTTTATATGATTGCTGCGCGTTTAACGGAAGCGGCTGTTGTCCTGATAATGTCATTGAATCTGTTTTTCTATCCAAAATTGGTCAGTGCTCATGCGGTTTCATTTGGGCGCTTTTCGATCATGGTCAGACGAATTTCGCTGGCTTTTTTATTGATAGCCACTGTGGTGGTTCTGTTCGTATGGATTGCTCGCGGCCTTTATGATTATTTTCCGTTGATGTTTCGTGATGTGGTGCCTAATGAGTTGCTGGTAATTCTCTCTTGGATGATTTTTTCGGTGATTCCAGTCTTCTTTTTTGGATTGCGTTCGTCGTTCTTCACCATCGTGGACAAACCGGGAAATATTCTGTTCGGGGCTGTTCTAGGATTTTCGAGTGCGGTGCTTATTGGCATTCCATTGATGTATATTTGGGGAGCTTTGGGGGGGGCGCTCTGTATCTTTTCAGTGGCTCTTTTCTCATTGTTTCTTTCAAATTTTTGTACGGTCGCTGGTCGAAGGTACTTAAGGGTGATTTTTGCGATTAAGGGTGTGCCAAGTTGAGTGGATTGGTAGAGCGATACTGTGCGGGTGTAAAGGTTTTGGCTGATTAGAGATGACTAAATAGTGGGTGTTTGTTCGGTCAGTTATGTTTAAATCTCTGCGCATGCATTTCATTGGTGCTAACTGTTTTAAGTGTATTTAGTATAGGGATTGATAACTTGAATGTACGTGGTTTGGTAATTTTCTTTGGGGTGTGCTATCTGCTGGCTGCAGTCGGCAGTATGTTCTCTGGGAGTGTTATCGTTCGAGGCGTGAGTGTGGCGTTTGGAATGTCTTTGTTAGTTCTGATGGCTTGGACTCTGTCTTATAAAGTTGGGCGCCAATTTTTTGCGATTTTAATTATTTTCTTCATTTTGCTTTCGGTGGGGGTTGCTAATTTTTCTTCAAGTGGCGGGCGTAGTGTATTTACTGTCTTTGTTGCTTTGGCTGCTTTTGGCATGGCGTGGGCGGCTATATATCACAACGCCACCATGCTATTTTTTGAGGTTCCTTTTTATCTTTTTCTTGGCTTGACAGTTTGGTTTGTTTTTTTGGGGTATGGTCCTGATGAGTTTAATATGGTGTTTGAGGGTTATAGTAGGAATGGATACTCTGCAGTATTGATGCTTTTCGCTATTGGCTATATTTTTTCTAGATGCTATAGATCGCTAAATGTCTCCATTGTGCTAATGGCTGCTGTGGTTGTGTGTTCTATTCCTCTCTATGGCCGGACGGGAATTGCAATGGCGTCTGTGCTTTTCTTGGTGGCATTATGGTCGCGCCACAAAATCATAGCTGCTAATCTTAGTGTTTTAGTGTTGCTTGTTCCGGTTTTTTTGGCTTCTGATATTGGGGCTTATATTTCCGCTCATACAAATTTCTCGTCAGGTGTTGATAGTCCGCGCTTTGTTATGTGGGTAGGTTACTTGGAGCGTATGGATTTGTTAGGCTTTTTGTTTGGCGTAGATTTAAATAGTGTCCCTATGATTGCGGATTATAATGGAAATCCGCACAATGCGTTTTTTTTGCTTCATGCTTATTATGGGGTGGGTTTTTTTGCGCTTTTCCTATGCTTTTTGGGTAGTTTTTTTTTCTTGTTGATGGACAGTCGATGGGTGTTCGTGGCTCTGCTGTTAATTTTTTTAGTGCGCTCTTTTTTTGATATTATATATTTGTTTGGTTTGCTTGATTATTTGGTGTTTCCGATTCTTTTTTATTCGGTTTTTAGGCGCCTTTTGAATGAGGAGGAGACTGGTGCGAGGGCTGATTAAGCGTAATCGTAGTCTGTATTTGGCCTTGCGTGAGCTTTTGATGATGTTGCGCAAGTGTAGGTATGGATGGAGGGCTGTGTCTAAGAAGTCTTGGGTGGTGTCTAAGCAAAGGTATATCGCTAGAGATTTCACGCTGGATGACTTTGGCTTTGTGGGCGCAGGCTGCACTATTTATCCGAAGGTCAGGGCAGGGCGTTTTTTGCTGATGGCGCCAGACGTTTCTATTATAGGTGCCGACCATGAATATAGGCGGGTGGGGGTGCCAATGTGTTTTTCCGGGCGCGAGACGCTTAAGGAAACCCTGATAGGCGATGACGTGTGGATTGGTCAAGGCGCCCAAATCATGGTTGGCGTGAAGATCGGTACAGGAGCCATCGTTGCCTCGAGGAGCGTGGTGACCCGCGATGTTCCGCCGTTCGCGATTGTTGCCGGCGTACCGGCGAAGGTCATCAAGTACCGCTTTGATGAGTCGGAGCGCGATAGCCATTTGCAGGCGTTGGCCAAAATTCAAACCTATGGGCACTTGGTCGAAGATCTGGAATAGTGATTTTTATGGATATGCAAAAGAAAATTTATTATCTGCTAAAGGCTTGGACGCCGCCGCGCTTGCTTCCGCTGGTGCTAAAGGGGGCGGTTCTTCTGCGTTATTTGTTATTGAGGGATAAGGCAGTTTTGAAGAAGAACTCTCGTTTAAAGGAAGCGGCGGTTGGGCGAGATGCTTATTTGCTGGCTACGGGGCCAAGTCTTAAAGGAATCGATCTGGGTTTTCTCGAGGGAAAGGACTGCTTTAGCGTCAGCAACTTCATGTTGCATCCTCAACTTAATGAAGTTTGTCCAAAGCTGCATTTTTTCGCACCTTACCATGAGCCGCTGATTTTCGAAGAGTACGTTTCGTGGTTGAGGCAAGCGGACGCCATGCTTCCAGCCTCTACAGGTATTGTGCTCGGTTTGCAAACAAAGGGTACGGTGGAGAAATATGGTTTGTTCAGGGGGCGCGAGGTTCATTATTTGTGTCTCGAGAAGGTTTCGCTGACCTCTGTGCCGGATATAACTTGCCCGGTTGTTGCGCCGCAGACAAGCCCGATCATGGTGCTGCCGGTGCTCCACTATATGGGGTATAAGCGGGTTTTTCTATTGGGGTGTGATCATAATATCCTAAAGAATTACGGAGGAGTGGTCGAGAATTTCTACTCTGCAGATCAGGATGCGCGCAAGAATGCAACTTCTGGCGATAATTGGCGCGACGGGATTGTAAAACACTTGGAGAATGCACTGAATGTTTTTGCACAGTACATGTATTACAAAAAAGTGTTTTCTGGTTCCGGGCGTGAGCTGAAACATACCTCGAAGGAGGGGTGGCTTGATTTCTTGGAATATACTTCTCTTGATGAGCTCAGATTGGCTAAGGTGAAGGAATGAAAAAGGCTCTAATTACCGGCGTGACGGGGCAGGATGGCTCCTATCTGGCTGAACTTTTGTTGGAAAAGGGCTATGAGGTGCACGGCATAAAACGCCGCGCGTCTTCTTTCAATACCCAGCGCGTTGATCATATTTATCAAGACCCGCATGTAGATAATCGCAATTTCGTTTTGCACTATGGAGATTTGTCCGACTCTTCGAACCTGACCCGAATTATCCAAGAAGTTCAGCCGGAAGAGGTATACAATCTGGGGGCACAGTCCCATGTCGCGGTAAGCTTCGAGTCCCCGGAGTACACCGCCGATGTGGACGCCATGGGTACCTTACGTATTCTCGAGGCCATTCGTCTATTGGGGTTGGAGAAAAGAACCCGGTTCTATCAGGCTTCTACTTCTGAACTCTATGGCCTTGTGCAGGAGATTCCGCAGAAGGAGAGCACGCCTTTCTATCCGCGTTCGCCCTACGCGGTAGCGAAACTCTACGCTTACTGGATCACCGTAAATTATCGAGAAGCCTATGGCATGTATGCCTGTAACGGCATTCTTTTCAATCATGAGTCGCCGCGCCGGGGTGAGACCTTCGTGACCCGAAAGATCACCCGCGGGTTGGCGAATATCGCTCAAGGGTTGGAGCAGTGTTTGTTCATAGGCAACCTCGATGCGCTACGTGATTGGGGCCATGCCAAGGATTACGTGCGTATGCAGTGGATGATGCTGCAGCAGGCAAAGCCGGAGGATTTCGTTATTGCTACGGGCGTCCAGTACTCTGTGCGGCAATTCATTGAGTGGTCGGCAAAGGAGCTGGGTATTACGCTGCGCTTCGAAGGCCGTGGTGTCGACGAGACTGCCGTCGTTGAGTCCGTCGTAGGCGACAAGGCGCCTGCGCTTAACGTTGGCGATGTGATCATCCGGGTTGACCCGCGCTATTTCCGTCCTGCCGAAGTGGAAACGTTGCTGGGCGATCCATCAAAAGCGAAAGAGAAGCTGGGCTGGGTGCCGGAAATTACAGTACAGGACATGTGTGCCGAGATGGTTCGCGAGGATCTCACCGCGGCACGCCGGCATGCCTTGCTCAAGCAGCATGGCCATGACGTACCGGTACCGATGGAGAACTGACCGTGGCCCGTTATCTGAACCAGACCATATTTGTGGCCGGCCATCGCGGCATGGTGGGCTCGGCGATTGTCCGCCGCCTTCGGGCATTGGGGTACGGCAATATCCTCACTGCTGAGCGGGACGAGCTAAATCTGCTCGATCAGCAGGCTGTGCACGCCTGGTTCCGGTCCCATGCGATCGAGCAGGTATATCTAGCCGCAGCCAAGGTAGGCGGCATACATGCCAACAACACTTATTCGGCTGATTTCATCTACGAGAACCTGATGATCGAGGCCAACATCATCCATGCTGCGCACACCTATGGCGTGCAGAGACTGTTGTTCCTCGGCTCCTCATGCATTTACCCCAAGCACGCCGAGCAACCGATGAAGGAGGAGGCGTTATTGACCGGCGCCCTCGAGCCTACCAACGAGCCTTATGCCATTGCCAAGATTGCCGGCATCAAGCTCTGCGAGAGCTATAACCGTCAACATGGGCGCGACTACCGCAGCGTCATGCCGACCAACCTTTATGGTCCACATGACAACTTTCATCCCGACAACAGTCATGTGATTCCCGCATTACTACGGCGTTTCCACGAAGCTGTTCAGCGCGGCGACAAAGAAGTGGTGATTTGGGGAAGTGGCAAGGCGATGCGTGAGTTCTTGCATGTCGATGATATGGCTGCAGCCAGCGTCCACGTCATGGAGCTTGATCAGGCCGCTTGCCAAGCTGCAACGCAACCAATGCTTTCGCACATAAATGTTGGTACCGGCGTGGATTGCACTATTCGGACGCTGGCGGAAACCATCGCCAGCGTCACCGGCTTCAAGGGACAGCTGATATTCGACAGCAACAAGCCGGACGGTGCGCCTCGCAAACTGATGGATGTCTCTCGCCTCAAGAGCCTCGGTTGGGAGGCCAGCATCACGCTGGAAGACGGTTTGCGTAACGCATATGGATGGTATGTCTCGAATGTCGAACAGGCACGGTCGCAGTGACTGCGGGAGTGCTTGCATGTGGCTAGACGAGGATGCTTTTCGGGGCGTAGTGGCTTCTACGCCGTTGGTGTCCATTGATCTTGTTGTTCAGAACGAGCATGGCGAGTTGCTTCTCGGCCATCGTCTAAATCGTCCGGCTCAGGGCTTCTGGTTCGTGCCTGGCGGTCGTATCCAGAAAAACGAGACTCTAGATGAAGCGTTCCGACGTCTCACTTCTGGCGAGCTGGGAAGTGCTTTCGACCGTGCTTCTGCGGGGCTGCTTGGCATATATGAGCATTTCTATACAGATAGCGTTTTTGGTAGGGCCGAGGACGGTATAGATACGCACTACGTAGTGCTTGCCTATCACCTGCTGCTACCTATTGACCACGTGCTCACGCTGCCAATTGAGCAGCACAGCGCCTATCGCTGGTGGCCAATCATTGAAATTGAGGCCAGCGCTAAGGTGCATGGCAATTCTCGCGCATATTTGGATGCGCTGCGTATGCATATGTGCAAAGGAAAATAAAATGCTTCTACCAGTAATTATGGCCGGCGGCTCGGGCTCGCGTCTGTGGCCGTTATCGCGGCAGCTTAATCCCAAGCAGTTTCTGGCGTTGACCGATGCGCAGTTATCCATGCTGCAGACGACCATCCGCCGGCTGGAGGTTCTTGAAGCGGGGTTGCCTCTGCTGATCTGCAACGAGCAGCATCGGTTCCTCGCTGCAGAGCAGCTCCGTCAGTTGAGTATGGAGCAGGCCAGTATTCTACTCGAGCCTGTTGGACGGAATACCGCACCGGCAATCGCCTTGGCTGCGTTGCAGGCAACACAGGAGGGCGATGACCCGATTCTGCTCGTGTTGGCCGCGGATCACCTGATTCAGGATGTAGACGCCTTCCACTCCAGTATCCAAGCGGCGATGCCGTTCGCTATCGATGGCAAGCTCGTTACGTTCGGCATCGTTCCGACGAATCCGGAAACCGGGTACGGCTATATAGAGAAAGGCAACGAGCTTGGCGAGGGCGGCTTTGCGGTGAACCGTTTCGTGGAAAAGCCGAGTCTGAATATCGCAGAGGAATACCTGGCGAGTGGTGAGTACTTTTGGAACAGCGGTATGTTTATGTTCCGGGCTAGCCGGTATCTGGGCGAGCTGGAGCGTCACCAGCCGTCAATACTCTCGGCCTGTCGTCAGGCGCTCGCGGCCGGAGCGCAGGATATGCATTTCATTCGTGTAGATGCCGCCGCATTTGCTGCCTGTCCGGAGGACTCCGTTGACTATGCCGTGATGGAGAAGACCAACGATGCAGTCATGGTGCCGCTAGATGCTGGTTGGAGCGACGTTGGGTCTTGGTCGGCGCTCTGGGAGGCCAGTAACAAGGATGCCGAAGGAAATGTATTCAAGGGCGACGTCCTCGGCCACGCCACTCGCAACTCCTTTGTTCAGGCTGACAGCCGCCTGGTGGCAACGCTGGGGGTTGAAGATTTGGTAATCGTAGAGACCAAAGACGCTGTGCTGGTCGCCCATAAAAACCAAGTGCAGGACGTCAAGAAGCTCGTCGAGCGCATCAAAGCTGATAATCGCCACGAGCACCTCAATCACAGGGAGGTCTATCGCCCTTGGGGGGTGTATGACGCCATCGACAACGGGCACCGTTATCAAGTCAAGCGCATTACCGTTCAGCCGGGCGCCAAGCTATCTGTACAAATGCATCATCATCGGGCTGAGCATTGGGTCGTGGTCAGCGGGACTGCACGGGTAACCAACGGCGACAAGACTTACTTGGTCACCGAAAACCAATCGACCTACATACCAGTAGGACAAGTCCATGCACTGGAAAACCCCGGAGTAATCCCATTGGAGCTGATTGAAGTTCAGTCGGGTTCCTATCTGGGCGAAGACGATATTGTGCGGTTCGAAGATCAGTATGGGCGCGCGTAAGGGGACGCTTTGAAGATTTCAATAATTACGGTGGCCTACAATAGTTCCACTACCATCGAAACGACACTCGACTCGGTACAGGCACAAGGCTATCCGGACTTGGAATATATCGTGGTCGATGGCGGTTCTACCGATGCGACATTGGATGTCGTACGCAACTATCCCGGTCTGGTTACTCAGCTTATTTCCGAGCCTGACCGCGGGATCTACGACGCGATGAATAAAGGTGTCCAGCGAGCTACCGGGGAGGTTGTTGGTATCCTCAACTCAGATGATTTCTATCGCCATTCACGGGTGCTGCAAGAGGTCGCTGAAGCCTTCGCGGCTGATCCAGAGTTGGAGGTATTGATGGGTGATGTGGATTTCGTGTCGGACGAGGATCTGCAAGATCCAGTGAGAACTTATAGCGCGACGGGTTTCCGACCCTGGATGTTTCGTTTGGGTTTCATGCCGCCACACCCAGCAATCTTTATTCGAAAATCTGCGTATGAGCGTGTTGGGCTATATAAGCTAGGCTACAGGATAGCTGCAGATTTCGATTTTCTTGTGAGATTGTTGCTGATCGACCAAGCAAAGTATCGAATCGCAGGTACCCACTGGGTCAGAATGCGCACCGGCGGAGCCAGCACTGCCGGCTGGAAAAGCAATTTGATATCAACTCGCGAGATGCTGCGTTCATTGCGTGAGAACGGCGTTTTTTCTTCTATGCCGATGCTGTTGCTTCGATTGCCTGTCAAATACATCAGACAGGTATTTCTATGAAAGTCCTGTTGACGGGGGCGAGCGGCTTCTTGGGGGGCACCATTATCGCCCACCTATCCCGGCAAGATCGGATCACCCTTTCCTGCGCGGTGCGCTCACCTCTCGCTCAGTTGGGCTTTGCGACTTTTGCTGTAGGCAATCTTTGCGCTGCTAATGATTGGTCGCAGCCTCTGCTTGGCCAGCAAGTAGTCATTCATGCTGCAGCGCGCGCCCATATCATGAAAGACGAGCTCGCCGACCCCCTCAGCGAATACCGTCTCGTCAACGTGGAAGGCACGCTTAATCTGGCTCGTCAGGCCGCTGCTGCTGGAGTCGAGCGTTTTATCTATATCAGTTCCATCAAGGTCAATGGTGAGTCGACGCCTTTGGGCAAGCCGTTCGTATCCAGCGACGCGCCTGCACCTGAAGACCCCTACGGGCTTTCCAAGCTGGAAGCTGAGCAAGGCCTGATGCAACTGGCTGCCGAGACTGGGATGGAGGTCGTGATAATCCGCCCTCCGCTCGTTTACGGGCCAGGTGTAAAGGGAAACTTTGCCAGCATGATCAAGTTGATCGACAGAGGTATTCCGCTGCCGTTTGGTGCTATCCATAACAAGCGCTCTCTGGTCGGTGTCGATAATCTGGTGGACCTTATCATTCGTTGCGTCGACCATCCTGCTGCCGCAAACCAGATATTTCTCGCAGGCGACGGCAAGGACCTGTCTACTACGGAGCTATTACTTGGCGTAGGCAAGGCGATGGATAAGCCAGCCAAGTTAATTCCAGCTCCTGCTGGATTTCTCCAGCTGGGTGCTACGTTGCTTGGCAAGAAGGCGATGGCTCAGCGGTTGCTAGGCTCTCTGCAAGTGGACATCAGCAAGACATGCGAGCTGTTGGACTGGAAGCCGCCGTACACGGTCGAAGAGGGCCTGCGTCGCTGCTTCGAGCCCGTCAAATGACTATCCGCAGGTAACCTTCGTGATCCGTATTTTCGATTTTGTCTTCTCTCTGCTGGGGTTGGTTTTCGGCTTTCCTGTGCTCGTATTACTTACGATCGTCGGACTTTTCGATACAGGTTCCCCGATTTTTCGGCAAGTGCGTGTCGGTCGCCATAAGCAGCCGTTCACGCTGGTTAAGTTCCGCACCATGCGGGTGGACACGGCGTCGGTTGCCACGCATCTGGCCAGTAGTGCGTCGATTACGCGATTCGGTCATTTTTTGCGCAAGACGAAGCTCGACGAGCTACCGCAGCTCTGGAATGTGCTCAAGGGTGAGATGAGCTTGGTGGGACCACGTCCTGGGCTGTTCAACCAAGAGGAGTTGACGGTCGAACGGGCCAAACGTGGTGTTTACGATGTGCGCCCTGGCATAACGGGCCTGGCCCAGGTTAGCGAGATCGATATGTCGACGCCGGTTTTGTTGGCCGAAACCGACCAGCAAATGATTAAGAGCCTGACTCTGGCTAACTACTTCAAGTACATCTTTATGACTGTGGCTGGAAAAGGCGCCGGAGATCGCGTCGTTCGATAGCTCGTTGGCTCGAGCTCTTGGAGATCTACCGCAGGTCTGAATTGTCGTTTAGGTGCTTCATATCGTGAAGGCTTGTGCTTTGCTGTTAAGCCACTCGCTAATTGCATTTCGCGTGATCAAAGCAGTGGTTGGCTAAGGAAGGGGCGTGTTTGTGTTGAGTTTGGCGGAAAAATTGCGGGCCCGATTGGTTTCTTTGCCTCGGCGCTACAAGCGCTTGATCCAGCTAGCGGCGGATATCGTGCTGGTATGGGTGGCGCTCTGGTTGGCCTTTGTGGTGCGGCTGGGCGACTCTAAAAATATCGAGCCGTTGGATGGCCATGCCTGGCTGTTCGGTATCGCGCCCGTCATCGCTATTCCATTCTTTATACGCTTCGGCATGTACCGCGCGGTGATGCGCTATTTCGGCAACGATGCACTGATGGCGATTGCCAAGGCTGTCACGCTTTCGGCATTACTGCTCTCCCTGGCCGTTTATTGGCGAACCGATGCACCCAAAGTCATACCGCGCTCGATGGTATTCAACTATTGGTGGTTGAGCTTGGTACTGATTGGCGGCTTACGCCTGGTGATGCGCCAGTACTTCATGGGCGACTGGTTCTCGCCGGATTCGCTGACCAAGTTCAAAGGGAAGGAGGTGGGGCTACCCAAGGTTGCCGTATACGGCGCAGGCGCTGCCGGTAATCAGCTGGTCGCTGCATTGCGCATGGGCCGTGCCATGCGGCCTGTGGCGTTTATCGACGACGATCCGAACCTGAAAAACCGGGTCATCGCCGGGCTGCGTGTGTATTCGGCCAAGCACATCGGGCAACTGGTAGAGGATACGGGGGCAGGCGAGATCTTGTTGGCCATTCCATCAGCCTCACGCGGTCGTCGTCGCGAGATTCTGGAAATGCTCGAGTGTTTCCCGCTGCATGTACGCAGTGTGCCGGGCTTTATGGATCTGGCGAGCGGCAAAGTGCAGGTCGAAGACATCCAGGAGGTGGACATTGCCGACCTGTTAGGGCGCGATGCGGTGCCGCCGCAGCAGGCGCTGTTCGAAAAATGTATTCGTGGCAAGGTCGTCATGGTGACCGGTGCGGGCGGGTCCATTGGTTCTGAGTTGTGCCGTCAAATCCTTTCGAACAAGCCAAAGGCGGTGCTGTTGTTCGAACACAGCGAGTTCAACCTTTACAGCATTCATATGGAATTGGAGCGTTTGATCGAGCGCACGTCATTGCCGATCAAGCTGATGCCGATCCTGGGTTCCATTCGCAATGCTGATCGATTGCTGGATGTGATGCGCACCTGGAGAGTGGAAACGATCTATCACGCGGCTGCCTACAAGCATGTGCCCATGGTCGAGCACAATGTGGCAGAGGGCGTACTGAACAATGTGATCGGTACACTGAACACTGCGCAGGCAGCGGTTCAGGCGGGTGTTAGCAACTTCGTGCTGATCTCTACCGACAAGGCTGTTCGGCCGACCAACGTGATGGGCAGTACCAAGCGTGTTGCTGAGCTGGTTCTGCAGGCGCTTAGCCGTGAACCGGCGCCGGGCTTGTTTGGCACTGTGGGCAGTGTGCATCACGTCAACAAGACCCGTTTCACCATGGTGCGCTTCGGTAATGTGCTCGGTTCGTCGGGCTCGGTCATTCCCCGGTTCTATGCGCAGATTCGCGCGGGCGGGCCAGTGACGGTGACGCACCCGAAGATCACCCGTTATTTCATGACCATTCCCGAAGCAGCTCAGCT
>NZ_JXXD01000135.1 GCF_000935215.1 Stutzerimonas stutzeri | reverse complement strand
GTCGGCCCGCTGCCGGGGGGAGGCGTCCATACCATCTGAAAAAGACCTCCTCCTTCTGGTGAAATACGTTGATCCCGCTGGCTGAGTATCCCAATAAGCAGATGACCTTCGCCGACGCCGAGTACGCCGGCAAGCGCAAGCAAACTCGCAACGAGTTGTTCCTGATCGAGATGGATCAGGTAGTGCCGTGGAAGGGCTTGATTGCCCTGATCGAGCCTCACTACCCCAAGGGAGAAGGAGGTCGCCCGTCCTATCCGTTGCTGGCGATGCTACGCGTGCATCTGCTGCAAACTGGTTCGGCTATAGCGATCCGGCGATGGAAGAAGCGTTGTCCGAAACGACCATCCTGCGCCAGTTTGCAGGCTTGAGCTTGGAACGTATCCCGGACGAAACCACTATCCTCAACTTCCGCCGCCTGCTGGAGAAGCACGAGTTGGCTGCTGGCAGCCTTGGCGTTATCAACGGCTATTTGGGCGATCGCGGGCTTTCGTTGCGCCAAGGCACTATCGTCGATGCCACGCTGATCCATGCGCCGAGCTCGACCAAGAATAAGGAAGGCAAACGCGATCCAGAAATGCACCAATATATTTTCCTTTTGAGCAATTTCATAGAGAAGTATAGTCTCCGCTACGACTTGCGAAGCCCATGCACTCTATGCCCTACACTTCCAGGAATATTTTCGAGCCTTATTCGAGAGCTTCGAGTGCTAACGACTCAAAATGAACATCTCAATATGCTGATGAATGATTTTGAGGAAAGCATACGCGACCTGCGACAAGACTCTTCTGACAGGCGAATCAAGACCGCTATACAGAAGCAGGTCAATTTAATTGAAGCTCTAGGCGCACTATGCCCAGGAGTAACCAGTGGAGAGCTTGGGAGGATTTGCAGCGAGGTCAGCTCATGGCCGCACAGGGCTGTTAGTGGCTCTTTAAAGAGTCTCTATGGCTTTGCCTCTGACTATCCAGGCATTCGCCATGCAGGAAATCCAAAAGGTGTAACAAGGCAAATTGACATGAGGGATTTGGTTGCTATCTCTATTCTACTTGCGGGCTTTACACCTTACCTGTGCGACACCTTCGACCCCAAATCCATATACCTGGGGTCTTGATATTTTGCGCGTTCTCGATCGTGTTGCTCTGACGTAGATGTGGGTGGATCATGACCAACTTCCAGTTCCTCGCCCCCGAATTCAAACCGCTCCTTGAGCCCGCGAAAGGTGCCGAGCAACTGGTCTATTCCGACCCGCGAGCTTGCTGCATGCGTACCCGCCATGCGCTGGAGCAGGCGGTGCACTGGCTGTACGAGCATGACCGCGACCTGCACATGCCGTACGACCGTAGCCTTAATGCACTGCTGACCAACCGCGACTTCGAGGACCTACCGCCGCCGCAGGTGCTACAAAAAATGCGGCTGATTCAGAAGGCCGGCAACCAGGCGGTGCATGGCAGCGGCACTATCAGCTTCAGCGATGCCATGAAGCTGGTGCGCGAACTGTTCCATGTGCTGTTCTGGCTGGCGCGCACCTACACTCGCGCCAGCGATCCCAAGGCTATCGTCGCCAGCTTCGACGAGAAGCGCGTGCCGCAGCTAGTCAGCACCAGCGACGCGGCGGTGTTTACCCGCGAAGAGCTGAAGAAGCAGGAAGCCAGGTTCCACCTGCAGATCGCCGACCAGCACGCCGCCCTGGAAAAACGCGAGGCGGCCATCGCCGAGCAGGCCGCGACACTGGCCGAGCGCGAGGCGCTGCTGGCGCAGGTCAACGCCGACCTTGCCGCCGCCCGCACCGAGCTGGCAAAAGCCAAGGCCGCCAATATCGCCGTACCGGACACCCACGACTACGACGAAGCGGACACCCGCCGATTCTTTATCGACGTGCTGCTGCGCGAAGCCGGCTGGGAAGCCGGCAAGAACCTCTCTGTCGAAGTGCCGCTCAAGGGCATGCCCAATGCTCAGGGCGAAGGCTTTGCCGATTACGTGCTGTGGGGCGCCGATGGCAAGCCATTGGCGGTAGTGGAAGCCAAGCGCAGCCTGAATGACCCGGACGTCGGCCGTCAGCAGGCCAAGCTCTATGCCGATTGTCTGGAAGCCGAGAAAGGCCAGCGTCCGCTGATCTTCTATACCAACGGCAACCACACCTGGCTGTGGGACGACCGCCGCGCGCCGCCGCGCGAGGTGCAGGGTTTCTATACCCGCGAGGAACTGGAACTGGCCGTACAACGCCGGCAGCTACAGACCGATCTGCGCATCCTGCCGATCAACAAAGACATCGTCGAGCGCCCCTACCAGCACCGCGCCATCCGCGCCATGGCCGAGGCCATGGCAGGCGGCCGCCGCGCCGGCCTGCTGACCATGGCTACCGGAACAGGTAAGACCCGCACAGCCATCGCGCTGGTGGAGCTGCTGATGCGCGCCAACTGGGTCAAGCGCGTGCTGTTCCTCGCCGACCGCGTGGCACTGGTCAACCAGGCTGTGAGCGCTTTTAAAACCCACCTGCCGGAATCCAGCCCGGTCAATCTGGTCACCGAGAAGAACGGCCAAGGCCGTGTCTACCTGTCCACCTACCCGACCATGATGGGCCTGATCGACGAGATGAACGGCGAACAGCGCCGCTATGGCATCGGCCACTTCGACCTGGTGATCATCGACGAGGCGCACCGCAGCGTTTACCAGAAATACGGCGCGATCTTCCGCTACTTCGACAGCTACCTGGTCGGCCTCACCGCCACCCCGCGCGATGAGGTTGATCGCGACACCTACCACCTGTTCGGCCTGGAGACGGGCGTTCCCACCGACGCCTACAGCCTCGACGAAGCCGTGGCCGCCGGTTATCTGGTACCGCCCAAGGCGCATTCGGTGCCGATCAAGTTCGTCCGCGAGGGCATCCGCTACGACGAGCTGAGCGACGAGGAAAAGGAACACTGGGAATCACTGGACTGGGGCGACCGCGCCGCCGAGGACGGCGATGCGCCAGCCGAAGTGCTGGCCTCGGAGGTGAACAAGCAGCTATTCAACGAGCACACCGTAGACCTGATGCTGCAGCACCTGATGCAGCATGGCCTGAAGGTGGACGGCGGCGAAAAGATCGGCAAGACAATCGTCTTCGCCGTGAATAAGGAGCACGCCAAGTTCATCGCCCGCCGTTTTGATCACCACTATCCGCAGTACAAGGGTGAGTTCGCCCGCGTCATCGTGCATGGCGAGCCTTATGTACAAACGCTGCTTGACGCCTTCGGTGCCAAGGACAGCCGCCTGCCGCAGATCGCCATCTCAGTGGACATGCTCGACACCGGCATCGACGTGCCGCAGGTGCTGAACCTGGTGTTCTTCAAGGCGGTGCGCTCGAAGGTCAAGTTCCTGCAAATGGTCGGCCGCGGTACGCGCCTGTGTGAGAACCTGTTTGCGCCGGGCGTGAACAAGACCGAGTTCTACATCTTCGACTTCTGCGCCAACTTCGAATACTTCAACGAGTATCCCAAAGGCGCCCTTGGCGGCATGGCCGAACCGGTCGGCAAACGCCTGTTCAAGGCGCGCCTGGATCTACTCTCACTGCTCTCCGGCAAAGACACCCGAGTACCCGAAGGCACCGCCGAAACCATCGGCGGCTACGACAGCCTGGCTACCCTGCGCCAGGGCGTAACGGAAGAATTGCACGGCGAAGTGGCGGCGATGAACCTGGACAACTTCATCGTGCGTACCGAGCGCGAACACGTGGTGCGCTTCACCGACCGCAATGTCTGGAACGATCTGGACGATGCTGCCTTGGGCGATCTGCGCGCCCACGTCGCCGGCTTGCCCAGCGAGCGCGAGACTGAGCACATTACCGCCAAGCTGTTCGACCTGCTCTGCCTCAACCTGCAGCTCGCGGTGCTGCGCTCCAGTGGCGACTTCATCGCCTACCGCGACCGTATCCGCGAGCTGGCCAGCCAACTGGAAACCATGGAGAGCATCCCAGCCATCCGCGCCGAACTGGCACTGATCCAGGATCTGCAGACCGAGGAATACTGGCAGGACATCACCCTACCGATGATCGAGCAGGTGCGCCGCAAACTGCGTGGGCTGATCCAGCTGATCGAGCGGCACCAGTCCAACCCGGTGTACACCATGCTTACCGACCAGATCGGCCAGGCCAGCGAGGTCGTGCTCAAAGATTTCAGCACCGGCATCAACCTGGCCCAGTACCGCAAGAAGGTCGAGACCTATATTCGCGCCAACGAAAACCACGTGGCCATCGCCAAGCTCAAGCACAACAAACCGCTGACGCCGACCGACCTGGAAGAGCTGGAGCGCTTCGTCTACCAGTCCGAACCGGTGGAAAGCCGCGAACGCTTCATCGAATGCTTTGGCGACGACAAACCCCTGCCGCTGTTCATCCGCTCGCTGGTTGGCCTGGATCGCAATGCCGCCCTGGAAGCCTTCGGCAAGTTCCTCGACGGCAGCCGCTACAACAGCCAGCAGATCCGTTTTGTCGAGATGATCATCGAGCGCCTGACCAAGCACGGCACCATCGAGCCTGGACAGCTTTACGAACCGCCGTTCACTGCGGTGCACCATGAAGGATTGGATGGCGCCTTTGGAGACTCCGACGGAATTGTGGCACTGATCGCCGAGATCAACCAAGGGGCTGCGGCCTAAAGCATGGGGCAATGTTGAGAATGGTTAAGGTGTTCTTGATGCCAGCAGAGGCGACGCTGTATCCCTACCTGTATCCCTTAAATATTTGAATAACTTAAAACACTTAAAATTCAGCTAGTTACAAATTAGGTTCAAACGACCCCGGCAAATACAAAGCCCCGAGAATCTCAAGATTCTCGGGGCTTTTTCTTGTATC
>NZ_JXXD01000134.1 GCF_000935215.1 Stutzerimonas stutzeri | reverse complement strand
GCCCGCGCGCGGTGTATGAGTTGATCCGCGCGCGCTACCTGGCGCAGTTCCTGCCCAACCACGAGTACGACCGCACCCAGGCTGACTTCGACTGCGCCGGCCAGGCGCTGCGGGCGGTGGGCAAGCGCATCGTTGAACCGGGCTGGAAACGCGCCATGCCCGAAGCGCTGGCGCCGGCACGGGGCAATCGCGAAGCAGCCGCGCCGCAGAGCCTTCCGGCATTGCAACAAGGCCAGGACTACGCGGTGGGCGAGATCACGCTCAAGGACCAGCAGACCCAGCCGCCGAAGCCTTTCACCGAAGGCGACCTGATCAAGGCGATGAAGAGCGTCGCCAAGCTGGTGGATGACCCGCGGTTGAAACAGAAACTCAAGGACACCACCGGCATCGGCACCGAGGCGACCCGCGCCGGAATCATCCAGGGCCTGCTCGACCGCGGCTATCTGGTTCGCCAGGGCAAGGCACTGGCGGCGACGCCGGCGGCGTTCAGCCTGATCGACGCCGTGCCGCGGCCGATCGCCGATCCCGGGACTACGGCGATCTGGGAGCAGGCGCTGGACATGGTGCAGAGCGGCGAGATGCCGCTGGAAGAATTCGTCGCCAAACAGTCGGCGTGGATGAGCAAGCTGGTCGAACGTTGCGCCGGTCTGTGCATGACCATCAGCGGCCCGCCGATGGCCACCGGCCGCGGCGGAAAACCATGGAAGAAGAAACGCAGCGCCGCACCACGCAAACCGGCTCGCCGACGCAAGCCGGCAACCGCAGACTGAGCCACAGCTCGGGGGTGGTTACGTTTCCAGACTCAGTAGGCGCAGCGCGGGAGCGTTCTTGACCGCGAATCGCGCCTATCCCAGACCAGTCCGAAACAAGCAGCTGCCCTAGTGAACCTCCAGCACCTCGTAGCACTGCGGCTGGCCGTTGACCCGCAGCTCCACTTCGTCACCGATCCGGCGCCCCAGCAGCCCGTGCCCCAACGGCGAACGCGGCGAGATCACCAGAATCTCCCGGCCTTCATGCTGCAATTTCAGCCCCGCGGCATCCGGGCCAAGGAAGAACCAGCGTTCGACGCCATCGTGCTCCAGGCAAAGCAGCGCTCCGACCCGCACGTACTCGTGCGAGCCGATGGTCGGCTGCAGGTTGCGGTAGGCGGCAAGCGCCGTCTCGATCTCGTGCAGGCGCCGTCTTTGCCCATCGGCGAGGTAGGCGGCTTCCAGGCCGCGGGTGTCGTACTTGTTCTCGGCCTTGCTCTCGGCATGGGTGGCGGCCTCGTGGGTCGCGGCCAGCACAGCCTTGGCGACCTCGCGGTCGGCTTCGAGGGTGGCGATGATCTGCTGCTGAAGGGCGGTCTTGTTCATGGGCCAGGCTTATAGCCCGGCGGCGCGCCGAAGGGAATGGCTGCGTCGCTGTTCGGCGCTGCACCCGCCTCAATGACCGCATCGGCCAGCCAGGGATTGCGGCCCTCGGCGATCCACTCCAGAGTCTCGTGCCAGAAACCGTTGCGATGCCGATCATGGAACAGACCGAAATGGCCGATGCGCTCGAAGCCCATCGCGCGGGGATTGAGCTGCACCAGCTGGCGCGGGCTGTTATGAAAGTAGCCTAAGCCCCGACGCATCGCAGCCGGCGTGGCGAACTCGTCGTCAGTGGTACTGACCGCGAGGATCGGCGCGCGAATCGCGGCGAAGCGGCTAAACAGAAGTTCGTGTTCGTCAGGCGGGTAGCTGTCTTCCAGGCGCGCGCCGCGCCGGGACCACTCCAGCGCGACGCCGGCCGGAAGATCTTCCAGCCAGCCGAAGCGCCGGCCGGGAAAATAGCCAGCCAGCCGGGTAACCGCGGGCATGAACAGGTGCCATTTGGCGTACATACGCAGGCGCTGCTCGGCGGCGTAGTCGCGCCAGTAGGCGTACTGCCCGGCCACGTTGAGGTAGCGGTCCACCTGACTTGCAGCAGCGGCAAAGCCCGGCATGAAGCCACCGGCGCTATGCCCCACTGCAACCAGCAACCCTTGCGGATCACGCTCACGCATATAGCGCACCGCGGCATCGAAGTCATACTCGCCCCAGTCGCGCCAGCGCATCTGCATGCCGCGCAGGCGCTGCGGTCGTGAGCCGCCGATGCCGCGAAAGTCGTAGGTCAGTGCAGTAAAACCGTGCTCAGTGAGAAAGCTCGCGTAGCGTGCGTAATAGCGCGAAAGCACCCCGGTGGCGCAGCTGATGATCACCGCGCCGCGCTCGGCGCCTGCCGGCCGCCACAGCTGCGCGGCGAGGGTGAAACCATCAGTGCAGTGCAGGGCAACGGACTCGGGCATGGCAAGGACCTTTCGAATTGTTGTGCCGCCACCTTGCCCCGCAGCGCACATTTTTGCCATAACCTGCCGGCACCTTTGCGCAGCGACCGCAGTCTGTTTATGACAGCCGCATTACCACTGCAGCCTGGTGGCCTGCAGCGCAATACCTCATCCTGGTTTCCACTGGCATTACCGCCCCGAACCAAGGCGCCGACGCGCTGCGGGTTCCTGGCGGCTTGGAGAAAAGTTCATGACCGGCGAACAGCTGATCGTCTTTGGCGTACTGGCGGCAACGCTGGTGCTGTTCGTCTGGAATCGCTGGCGCTACGACCTGGTCGCCCTCGGCGCGCTGCTCGCCTGCGCACTGACCGGCGTCGTGCCGGCGGACGAGGTGTTCTCCGGCATCGGCCATCCCGCCGTGATCTCGGTGGCCGCGGTGCTGGTCCTCAGCCGCGGCCTGCTCAACGCCGGCGTGGTGGATTCCGTAGCACGGCGGCTGATGCAGGTCGGCGAACGCCCATGGGCGCAGGTCGCCGCACTGACCGGAATCGTCGCGCTCAGCTCGGGCTTCATGAACAACGTCGGCGCGCTGGCGCTGTTCATGCCGGTGGCGATCTGGATGTCGCGCCAGAGCGGGCGCTCACCGTCGTATCTGCTGATGCCACTGGCGTTCGGCTCGTTGCTCGGCGGCACTCTGACGCTGATCGGCACCCCGCCGAACCTGATCATCGCCGGTTATCGCGCCGAGGCTGGCGAGGCACCGTTCGGCATGTTCGCCTTTCTCCCGGTGGGCGCTGCGGTGACCGTCGCCGGCGTGCTGTTTATCGCCCTGCTCGGCTGGCGGCTGGTGCCGCGGCGACAGGAACAGGAAGGCAACGGCGATTTGTTCGAGATCAGCGCCTACCTCACCGAAGTGCGGGTACCGGAAAGCTGCAAATACGCCGGACGCACGCTGCACGCGCTGATCAATGCGGTGGAGGACGAAGCCGATGTGCAGGTGATCGCCCTGGTGCGCGGCGACGAGCGCCAGCGCATGCCGTCCACCTACGAGGTGCTGCGCGAGGGCGACATCCTGCTGGTGGAAGCGGATTCGGACAGTCTCAAGGCGCTGCTCGACGTCACCGGCGTCGAGCTGGCGGCCAATGTTGACGAGCAGGAGGACAAGGCACAGAACGAGCAGAAGGCCGCCGAACAGGCGCTCGAAGACGAGAGGACCGAAAAGAATCACAAGAGCCGGCACGGCGAGCTGACCCTGGCCGAAGCCATCGTCTCCCCCGGCTCGATACTGGTGGGCACGACCGCCAGCGGCCTCGACCTGCGCGAGCGCCACGGCGTCAACGTGCTGGCCGTCGCCCGCCAGGGGCAGCGGCTGCGCCAGCGCCTCGGCAAGATTCGCTTTGCTAGCGGCGACATCCTGCTGTTGCAAGCCCGCGAGGACGCGCTGCAGTCGAGCCTGAACAGCCTGGGATGCCTGCCGCTGGCGTCCCGCGGGCTGAGCATCACCACACCGCGTAACGTGCTGCTGGCCAGTGCCATCTTCGCCATCACGCTGGCCTGTATTGCCTTCGGCCTGGTGCCGGCAGCCACCGCGCTGGTCACCGGCGCGCTGGTGATGATCCTGGTCGGGCTGATTCCCGTGGGCGGCATCTACGACAGCATCGACATGCCGGTCATCGTGCTGGTCGCGGCGATGTTACCGGTCGGTGAGGCGCTGGAAAGCAGCGGAGGCTCGCAGCTGATTGCCGAAACCCTGCTGGGACTGGGCCAGTCGTTGCCAGCGGCGGCGACACTGGCGCTGCTGATGGTGGCAGTGATGCTGATCTCCAACGTGGTCAACAACGCCGCGGCGGCAGTGCTCGCCGCACCCGTGGCGATCAGCCTGGCACGTGGGATGGACGTCTCGGCTGATCCGTTCCTGATGGCCGTGGCGATCGGTGCCTCCTGTGCCTTCCTGACGCCCATCGGGCATCAGTCAAACACGCTGGTGATGGCACCGGGCGGCTACCGCTTCGGCGACTACTGGCGGCTGGGCCTGCCGCTGTCGATTCTGGTGGTGCTCTGCGCCGTACCGGCGATTCTCTGGATCTGGCCGCTATGAGCAGCCACAGTGGCACCGGTGCCCAGCGTCCGCGGGCGCTCCGACTACTACCAAGGCGGAAGGAAAATTAGCCCATTGAGCAATGGCAGTACACGCAGACAGATCCGACGATGGCTGCCAGAATCGCGTCGACCTGACGATGCGCAGCGCGCGGTGTCAGGCGAAACGGCATACCCTGCTTTGCGTGCGACGCCTGCAACACGAGATCGCTGATGATCCGCCAACGCCTCAAGACCCCGCTGGTATCCGCACTGCTCATCGCCATGCTGATGGGCTGGGGCGGCCATGCGCTGTCGTGGCTGAACGGCGCGGCTCAGCATGGTGCTGGCGCCCACTGGCACGACGATCACCATCATCACACTCCCAGCCATGAATGGCGGCCCGGCAACTGCACGCTGTGCCAGCTGCAACACGTGCACGTGCTTGGCGATCACATCCACGAAACACCCCATCCCATGCTTCTGCTCAGCCTGTCTGCGCAGCCCGAGCGCACCGACCTGCCAGCCTGGCCACGGCGCGCGCTGCCAGAAGGGCCGGTGTCACGCATCGAGCGTCCACCTCGCGTCTGATCCTGCTGCGACCGCGGTTGCCTCAGGCGACCTCTTTTCACCAGCTCAGGACCATTCCATGCATTCGCAATCCCTGCGCGGGCTCGCTGCGTTTTACGCACGCCTCCGCCACTCGCTGCTGCCGGTTTTCGGCATGCTGCTGTTCTTCCTCATGCCCGACGCACTCGCCCATGGCGTGGCCGAAGGCGACAAGGGCTTCATCCAGGAAAGCTCCGGCGTGATGCTGCTGCCGTTCATTTACATGGGCGCCAAGCACATGATCACCGGCTACGACCACCTGCTGTTCCTCTTCGGGGTGATCTTCTTCCTCTACCGACTCAAGGACGTCGGGCTCTACGTCACCCTGTTCGCAGTAGGCCACTCGGTCACCCTGCTGCTCGGCGTGCTGATGGAGATCAGCGTCAGCGCCTATCTGATCGACGCCATCATCGGTTTCTCGGTCGTCTACAAGGCACTGGACAACCTCGGCGCCTTTCAACGCTGGTTCGGCTATCAGCCCGATACCCGCGCCGCGACGCTGGTGTTCGGCCTGATCCATGGCTTCGGCCTGGCGACCAAGATTCTCGAATACGAGATTGCCGCCGATGGCCTGATCGCCAACCTGATCGCCTTCAACGTCGGCGTCGAGGTCGGCCAGCTGCTGGCGCTGAGCGCCATCCTCATTGCCATGGGCTACTGGCGGCGCACCGCCGGCTTCTGGCGCCACGCCTACACCGCCAACGTCGCCATGATGAGCGCCGGTTTCCTGCTGATGGGCTACCAGCTCACCGGCCTGGCCCTGTCTTCGTAAGGAATTTGCCCCATGTACAACAACCAACGTCCCGATCTGAGCGAGCTGCCCAGCAGCAGCCAGCTGCTGCGCTCCACCCTCATCGCCCTGATCGCCGCCGGCGTGCTGCTGGTAACCGTGGTGATGCCCGCCGAGTACGCCATCGACCCGACCGGTGCCGGCCGACTGCTGGGCCTGACCCAGATGGGCGAACTGAAGCAGA
>NZ_JXXD01000013.1 GCF_000935215.1 Stutzerimonas stutzeri | reverse complement strand
GGCCGGTGAGGCCGCGAACCGATTTTTAGTGGAACTGGTTCATGGTGTTGTCTTTACCGCTTGCCTTCAGAGCGGCTTCGCCAGCGAAGTACTCCTTGTGGTTGTCGCCGATGTCGGAACCAGCCATGTTCTGGTGCTTGACGCAGGCGATGCCCTGACGCAGTTCCTGACGCTGAACGCCCTTCACGTACGCCAGCATACCCTGGTCGGCGAAGTAGCCCTTGGCCAGGTTGTCGGTGGACAGCGCGGCGGTGTGGTAGGTCGGCAGGGTGATCAGGTGGTGGAAGATGCCGGCGTGAGCTGAACCGTCGCGCTGGAAGGTGCGGATCTTCTCGTCTGCAACCTGGGCCAGTTCGGTTTCGTCATACTCGACGCTCATCAGCTTGGCGCGGTCGTAGGCGGAAACGTCTTTGCCTTCGGCGACGAACGCATCGAAGACCTGCTGACGGAAGTTCAGGGTCCAGTTGAACGACGGACTGTTGTTGTAGACCAGCTTGGCGTTCGGGATGGTCTTGCGGATTTCGTCAACCATGGCCGCGATCTGACCAACGTGCGGCTTCTCGGTTTCGATCCACAGCAGGTCAGCACCGTTCTGCAGCGAGGTGATGCAGTCCAGTACGCAGCGTGCTTCACCGGTGCCAGCGCGGAACTGGAACAGGTTGGACGGCAGACGCTTCGGACGCAGCAGCTTGCCTTCGCGGTTCAGAACCACGTCACCGTTGTTCAGATCGGCAGCGGAGACTTCTTCACAATCCAGGAAGGAGTTGTACAGGTCGCCCAGGTCGCCCGGCTCTTTGGTCACGGCGATCTGCTTGGTCAGGCCGGCACCCAGGGAGTCGGTACGAGCAACGATCACACCGTTGTCGATGCCCAGCTCGAGGAAGGCGTAACGCACAGCTGCGATCTTGGCGAGGAAGTCGGCGTGGGGAACGGTCACTTTACCGTCCTGGTGGCCGCACTGCTTCTCGTCGGAAACCTGGTTCTCGATCTGGATGCAGCAAGCGCCTGCTTCGATCATGCGCTTGGCCAGCAGGTAGGTGGCTTCCGGGTTACCGAAGCCAGCGTCGATATCTGCGATGATCGGTACGATGTGGGTTTCGTAGTTGTCGATCTGGTTCTGGATCTCGGCAGCCTTGGCGCTGTCGCCAGCTTCGCGAGCGGCGTCCAGAGCGGTGAACAGCAGGTCCAGCTCGCGGCTGTCAGCCTGACGCAGGAAGGTGTACAGCTCTTCGATCAGGTCGGAAACGGCAGTCTTCTCGTGCATGGACTGGTCCGGCAGCGGGCCGAACTCGGAGCGCAGAGCAGCAACCATCCAGCCGGACAGGTAGAGGTAACGCTTGTTGGTGGTCTTCAGGTGCTTCTTGATGGAGATCAGCTTCTGCTGACCGATGAAGCCATGCCAGCAACCGAGGGACTGCGTGTAGACGGACGAGTCGGCGTCGTACTCGGCCATGTCCTTGCGCATGATGTCGGCGGTGTACTGAGCAATTTCCAGACCGGTCTTGAAGCGGTTCTGGGCGCGCATGCGAGCGACGGACTCAGGGTTGATGGCGGCCCAGCTGCTGCCGTATTGCTCTTTCAGGGCGGCAACTGCCTTGATGTCGTCTTGATATGCGGACATGTTCAATCCTTCAAAAATGAGTGTGGTTGAGCACCGACTTTTCCCACCGAAACCTACGTGCTATCGCTGATCATTGCGGGCAACACGCGGCAGAGCGTCGAAATATCGACCGGGACGAGGATTGAACCAAGAGAAGGGGGGATACGACCGCCGGGCTGGTTCCGGTTGCTGCGCCCACAGCCGGCGTGGCTGCCGTGTGCGCTACAACAACGAGAAGCTTTCAGTCTGGCTGATGCGTCAATCGCTACCCCGTCCCTCAGGACGACTCGTTCCAGTCGCAACCTCGTCAGTCCGCCTTGTGGGCAGTACAGTCACGGAACGGCTCGGCTGGTTGGCTTGAGCACGCCCCGGAGACCCTTGCCAGGGCCCCTGGTTAGCGGGAGCGGGGCAATAATGCTCCGCTGAAATTGCATCGTCAATCGTTTTGTAGTGTTTTTTTCGGGGCACTACATCGTGGCGTGGCTGTCAGGGACCTGCTGATGTTCAGTCCAGAACATCGACCTTGAGGCGCATCGACAGGTTCTGGCCGCCCTGGGTGGAATAGCGACGTAACGTGCCTTGCTGCTCGGAGCTCGCGCTTTCATCGACGCCGCCGATGGTGATCCATTCACCGATACGACCGCTTACCCGAGTGTCCGCGTTCTGAACCTCCACCACGCCACCACGGCCTTGCGCAAGCCGGTCTCGGGTACTGCTTATGGTGACTTGCACCCGGTCGCCGTGCACTGTGGCGGTGGCGTAGAAGCCGCGGAGAACGTCGCGATATTGCGTCTGCTGGTAGATCTGGCCGTAGCCATCTGTGCCCTGGGTGGTCAGCGGCACACTCTGGCCCACCTGAATCAGCGCCGGATAACCCTCGCTGGCCTGAACCTGCTGAACGCCGCCATCCCTGCTGTTCGTGCTGCGGCGGATGATTCGCACCCGATCACGCCCACCAATCTCTCCGCGTCCGCTTTCAAACTCCACGTCGCCGGAGCGTACCGAGCCGTCCACCTGATAACCGCCTGCGGAGCTGCTGGCCGAGTCCTGAGCATCGACACTGATAAGCAGACGCTTGGGCTCGACGTCCAGCTGATCGATCACCTGCCGCAGTTCGCTGATGAGCGCGTCCGGTGCATTGACGATCAGCTGGCTGCCGTAGGCTGTGACCCGCCCCTGGCCACCGAGCACCGACTCCGCTACGGGAATAACGTCTTCGGCCATGCGGTTGTCGAGCTGAATGACTTCGGTCGCCGCTTGTAACGGAAGACAGATGCTGACAGCAACGGACAGCAGAAAGATTCGAGGGCTCATAGCAGAAAACTCCGCAGGTTTGCATCCGCTAATCCATGTTCCCAGGCCCTGTCGAATTCCGCTTGGCGTATGCGCACCCGGGCGAGGTCGTGGTACAGGGCATAGCCGGCGTATTGGTCAGCCTTGGGGCGTTGCAGCAGACCACAATCATCGGCGATCAGATAGGCGCCGTTCTGCTCGGGATAATCGGGGTTCAGCTTGCGGATATGTACATTGCTGGTCAATCGCCGAGCAAGCTGCAGAAGACGGTGGCCTTCTTTGATCGCTCGTGTCGGGTCGCCGATCAAGATACGCAGGCGGTTGCGCGGGTGGGCCAGCAGTAGGCGAGTGCACGCCTGCTGAACGCTGCTGTGATGATAAAGCCAGGGTTCCAGATCCGTGCTGTAGATGCACAGCGAGCGAGTCGCCTGCTGCAGCATGGCCAAAGCATGCTGGCGAACCTCGTTGGGTTCGCTGAAGCGTTGCAGTTCGGTGTCCTGTCCAAGCTCAAAGGCGGCCGCTCTCCAAGCGAGAGGCTCGGGAAGGTCGGCTTGGGGGTTGTGAACGGCAAAACGCCCCGGAGAGTGAAAGTCTATGGCCGGGAGTTCGGCCTGATCGCTACTTTCGTCAGGGGCGCTGTCGCTCATACGGCCTCAGTGGCTCCGGCGGAGCATGTCGACGTGGGGGATTCCGGCTTCGAGAAACTCATCGCTGACCACTTCAAAACCAAGTCGCTCATAGAAGGCGGTGGCGTGAACCTGCGCAGTCAGTGTCTGCTCCGTCAGGCCCCGGCGCTCCGCCTCCGCAAGGACGGCGCGCATCAGCGCATCGCCCACGTTCATGCCGCGCCAGTCGCGCAGGACTGCTACCCGGCCAATCTGCCCGTCGGCCAGCAACCGTGCGGTACCGATCGGATAGTCGCCCTCGAGGGCGAGAAAATGTACGGCTTCGTTATCGTCGGCATCCCACTCCTGCTCGGGCGGAACGGCCTGCTCGGCAATGAACACGGCCTCCCGAATGCGCCGCAATTCGGCGTTGTCCTGCTGCCAGTCGGCGATCCGTACCTGAACGCTATTCATCAGCAAACTCCAGACTTCCTTGTTTGACCAGTTCGCACAAAAGCCCCCGGCCATCGTCGTCGCTCAGCCAGTCGCCGATATTATCGGCGTGCAACGCATCAGCCGAGCAGATCAGTTTCAACAGTTCGCGCAGCTTAGAGGGAAGCAGGCGACTCTGGCCACTGGCGAACAGTAGCAGGCCGATGTCGACTTCGCTCCAGGCCAGGCGTGCCGCCGGGTTGCGGACCAGCAGGGCGCCATCTTCGATTGCCGAGCGCAGATCGATCTCCTCCAGCTCAGGCCCCTCCACCCGCTCCGGATAGCGCGGCTCGGTCATGAACTGACCGAACCAGGTGAGCAACAAACGCTCGTCGCTCATGTGCTCGGCAAGCAGCGCTTTCAATCGATCCAGTGCGTCGCTCTGGATCTGGTAGGGGTCGTCGCTCGGTTGCAGATCGGCGTCGCTGTAACGATCTTCGTCCGGCAGGAACTGCGCCAGGAAGTCGGTGAAGTGGGTCAGTACCTCGGCAGCGCTAGGGGCACGGAAGCCGACCGAATAGGTCATGCAGGCATCCTCTGCGGTGCCGAAGTGGGCCAGGCGAGGCGGAAGGTAAAGCATGTCACCGGGTTCCAGCACCCATTCATCGGTGCCTTCGAATTCGGCCAGGATGCGTAGATCGCCGTGGGTCAGCATCGGGCTTTCGCTGTCGCACATCTGCCCGATGCGCCAGCGGCGCTGACCATGCGCCTGCAGCAGGAATACGTCGTAGTTGTCGAAATGCGGGCCGACACCGCCGCCCGGTGCGGCATAGCTGATCATCACATCGTCGATGCGCCAGTTGGGAAGGAAGCGGAAGTGCTCGATCAGATCGGCGACTTCCGGTACCAGCTGGTCGACGGCCTGGACCAGCAGGGTCCAGTCACGCTCGGGCAGCTGCTGGTAGGTGTCTTCGGCAAAGGGACCGCGACGCAACTCCCAGGGGCTTTCGCCGTGCTCGATGATCAGGCGGGATTCGACTTCCTCTTCCAGCGAAAGGCCAGCCAGTTCGTCCGGCGAGATGGGGCTCTGAAAGTCTGGGATGGCCTGGCGAATGAGCAGCGGTCTCTTCTGCCAGTAGTCGCGCAGAAATTCCCGGGCGCTGATGCCGCCCAGAATTTGAAGTGGAATATCAGAAGTCATGCGTAACACCTTGCTCTATATACAGAGCTGAAAATAAAACACCCGGCACAGCCGGGCGTGCATACATGGTCGAACTCAGATGCGCTTGGCCTGGGCAACGGCGTTGCCGATGTAGTTGGCCGGCGTCAATTTGCGTAGTTCGGCCTTTGCTTCGGCAGGAATATCCAGACCGTCGATGAAAGACTGCAGGGCTTCGGGGGTAATGCCTTTGCCGCGGGTCAGGTCCTTCAGTTTTTCGTAGGCGTTTTCCACGGCGTAGCGGCGCATGACCGTCTGTACCGGTTCGGCCAGCACTTCCCAGCAGGCGTCGAGGTCTTCGGCGATGCGGGCGATGTTGAGCTCCAGCTTGCCGATACCCTTGAGGCTCGCTTCGTAGGCTATGACGCTGTGGGCAAAGCCGACGCCAAGATTGCGCAGCACGGTGGAGTCGGTCAGGTCACGCTGCCAGCGGGAGATCGGGAGCTTGCTGGCCAGGTGCTGGAACAGTGCATTGGCGATACCCAGGTTGCCTTCGGAGTTCTCGAAGTCGATCGGATTGACCTTGTGCGGCATGGTCGACGAGCCGATCTCGCCAGCAACGGTCTTCTGCTTGAAGTAACCGAGCGAGATGTAGCCCCAGACGTCGCGGTCGAAATCGATGAGGATGGTGTTGAACCGGGCGATGGCATCGAACAGTTCGGCAATGTAGTCGTGCGGCTCGATCTGCGTGGTGTAGGGGTTCCATGTCAGGCCGAGGTCGCCTTCGATGAACTCGCGGGCGTTGGCTTCCCAGTCGATCTCAGGATAGGCGCTCAGGTGGGCGTTGTAGTTGCCCACTGCGCCGTTGATCTTGCCCAGCAGCGGAACGGCGGCGACCTGGGCGATCTGGCGCTCCAGACGGTACACCACGTTCGCCAGCTCCTTGCCGAGCGTCGTCGGCGACGCCGGCTGGCCATGCGTACGCGAGAGCATCGGTACGTCAGCGAATTGCACGGCCAGGCTGCGGATCGATTCGGCAAGTTGGCGCATCAGCGGCAGCAGAACGCTGTCGCGGCCTTCACGCAGCATCAGCGCGTGGGAGAGGTTGTTGATATCTTCGCTGGTGCAGGCGAAGTGGATGAATTCGTTGACCTTGGCCAGTTCCGGCAGCTGCTTGGCCTGCTCCTTGAGCAGGTACTCGACGGCTTTTACGTCATGGTTGGTGGTTCGCTCGAATTCCTTCACGCGCTCGGCGTGCTCCAGCTGGAAGTTCTCGGCCAGCTGGTTCAGCACCGAGTTAGCTTCGGCGGAGAAGGGGGGGACTTCCGGAATGCCTGGGTGGGCTGCCAGGCGCTGGAGCCAGCGGACTTCGACCTGGACGCGGCAACGAATCAGGCCGAATTCGCTGAAGATCGGGCGCAGGGCGCTGGTTTTGCCGGCGTAGCGGCCGTCGACGGGGGAAACCGCCGTGAGCGAGGAAAGCTGCATAGAAGGCATTCTCGGACAGTCAGGCAACGAAAAGAGGGCGCAGATTATACACGAATGGACCGGGTGGGCCCGGTACATTCGCCACCGTTAGCGGTCGTCATCCTGGGTCGAGCGCAGCCGTGGATAGAGCGCACCGAGCAGCTTGCGGCGGCTGAAGATCATTTGCCAACGGTGCCCGCCGAGCTGGCGCCACAGACGTGCCGAGCGAATTCCGGAGAGCAGCAGGGCGCGAATCTTGGCTGCATTGTCCGTCTGCTGCAGGTGCCGCATGTCGCCTTGAACCTGAATGCGCTGGCGAAATGTGCTCAGGGTGTCCTGGTACAAACCGCCGAACGAGGCCACGACATTTTCGTGGGTGATGCCGAAGTGCTCGACCTGCTGTTGAATCTGATCCAGACGGCTGCCAATGACCTGAAGCATGTCGTCGCGCTTGTCCAGCTGGCGCTCCAGACCGATCATCGCCAGTGCGTAACGCAGTGGTTCTCGCTGCAGTGCGCTGCTGTCGCGCTCCAAGGCACCGACCAGAGCGCGATAGCCATCACGCAGATTGAGGTCATCACCGCCGTAGATTTCCAGTGTGGTTTCCGGATTGCGGGCCAGCAGGCTGCCCAGCATGCAGCCGAGCGAGGCGTTCGGAACCTGGCCGGTGCGAGCGATGCGGTCCGCCAACGTTGCGGCTTCGAACACTGCGCCGAGTGCAATCAGTTGTTCGTCGAGCGTATTCATGCTCGACCCTCGAACCAGGGTTCGGCCTGCTCAATCACGCCGCCGCCAAGGCAGACTTCGCCGTCGTAGAACACGACCGACTGGCCCGGTGTCACCGCCCGTTGTGGCGATTCGAAGACGGCACGATAGCCGTCTGCCGTCTTTTCCAGCGTGCAGGCCTGATCGCTCTGGCGATAGCGGACCTTGGCGGTCAGCTGGAGCGGAGCGCTGAGGTCGATGAGGTTCACCCAGTAGATTTCCGATGCCAGCAGCGCGCGCGAGAACAACCACGGATGATCGTTGCCCTGGCCGACCACCAGCACGTTGCGCTGCAGGTCCTTGCTCAGCACGTACCAGGGTTCGTCGGAAGCATCCTTGAGGCCACCGATGCCCAAGCCCTGGCGTTGACCGATGGTGTGATACATCAAGCCGTGATGACGGCCGATCACTTCACCATCGATGGTTTCGATATTGCCGGGCTGGGCCGGAAGGTATTGCTTGAGAAAGTCGCTGAAGCGCCTTTCGCCGATGAAGCAGATGCCGGTGGAATCCTTTTTCTTCGCCGTGGCAAGCCCGTACTTTTCGGCGATCGCCCGCACTTCGGGCTTTTCCAGCTCGCCGACAGGAAACAGCGTCTTTCTCAGCTGTTCACCGCCGACCGCATGCAGGAAGTAGCTCTGATCCTTGTTCGGGTCCAGCCCTTTGAGCAGCTCGCTACGATCATTCACGTCGCGACGACGCACGTAATGGCCGGTCGCGATGAGGTCCGCCCCAAGCATCAATGCGTAGTCGAGAAAGGCTTTGAACTTGATCTCCCGGTTGCAAAGGATGTCCGGGTTCGGTGTGCGTCCCGCCTTGTATTCGGCAAGGAAGTGTTCGAAGACGTTGTCCCAGTATTCGGCTGCAAAGTTCGCCGTATGCAGCTTGATGCCGATCCGATCGCACACCGCTTGGGCGTCGGCCAAGTCTTCCTTGGCGGTGCAGTATTCCGTGCCGTCGTCCTCTTCCCAGTTCTTCATGAACAGGCCTTCGACCTGATAGCCCTGCTCGAGCAGCAGGAGGGCGGAAACGGAAGAGTCCACTCCGCCGGACATGCCGACGATGACACGTGTTTTTTCCGGGGCGGTGAGGGTGGTTACAGACATAGGAGCACGCTGAGACTCTGTAAAGGGGCGGAATTCTATCAGGCTGCAGCAGGCATGACGAAGCCGCGTTCAGTTGCGAATCACGTCGAGCGAATGCAGCGGCCCGGTCAGATAGTCATCGATGCAGCGGGGCACCAGTTCGCTGCGCCAGCGTTCAGGTTGCGCGTCCAGCTCGTCGCGGCTCAGCCACCGAGCCGCGACAATGCCCTCGTCGAGATGACGCTGCGGATCATGCTGCAGGGCTCTGGCGGCGAAGCATACGCGCTGATAGGTCACGCCATTGCTGGGCGCGGTGTACAGATAAATTCCCACAACGCCAATAAGCTCGACCTCCCAGCCGGTTTCTTCGAGAGTTTCCCGTACAGCCGCCTGGCGCAGATTCTCATTGGCCTCGAGATGCCCAGCAGGCTGATTGAGTACGAGTCGGCCCGCCTTGAGCTCTTCTACCAACAGAAAGCGTCCCTGGTCTTCGATAACGGTCGCGACGGTGATATGCGGTTGCCAGTCCATAAGAGCTGCCTTGTGTAAATGACGGGATGATAACAGTCACCTCCGTTCAGAAAGCACGAACCCCGGCACCAGGCCGGGGTTCGTGATAACACTCAAGCGTCGATTCAGGCGTTCAGCGCGGCCAGGGCTGCGTTGAAGGTTGCGCTGGGGCGCATCACCTTGCTGGTCAGTTCCGGATTGGAGCGGTAGTAGCCACCGATATCCACCGGCTTGCCTTGCACCTCGGCCAGTTCGGCGACGATGGTCGCTTCCTGCTCGGTCAACTGCTTGGCCAGCGGGGTGAAGCGGGCCTTCAGTTCGGCGTCTTCGTCCTGGGCGGCCAGAGCTTGCGCCCAGTACAGAGCCAGGTAGAAGTGGCTGCCGCGGTTGTCCAGCTGACCAACCTTGCGCGCCGGTGACTTGTTGTTGTCCAACAGTTTGCCGGTGGCCTGGTCAAGGGTCTTGCCGAGGATCTTGGCCTTGCTGTTGCCGGTTTTGATTCCGGTTTCTTCCAGGGACACAGCCAGAGCAAGGAACTCACCCAGGGAATCCCAGCGCAGGTAGTTCTCTTCTACAAGCTGCTGCACATGCTTTGGTGCGGAGCCGCCGGCGCCGGTTTCGTACATGCCGCCGCCCGCCATCAGCGGAACGATTGAGAGCATCTTGGCCGAAGTGCCCAGTTCCATGATTGGGAACAGGTCGGTAAGGTAGTCACGCAGAACGTTGCCGGTCACCGAAATGGTGTCCTGGCCACGAATCATGCGCTCCATGCTGACGCGGATGGCTTCGTTGTAATCCATGATGCGGATGTCCAGACCGCTCAGGTCGTGATCCTTGAGGTAGGTTTCGACCTTGTTCTGCAACTGACGATCATGGGCGCGCTCCGGGTCAAGCCAGAAGATCGCCGGGGTGTTCGACTGGCGAGCACGGGTCACGGCCAGCTTGACCCAGTCGCGGATCGGGGCGTCCTTGGTCTGGCAAGCGCGCCAGATGTCGCCTTTCTCGACTTCGTGCTGCATCAGCACGGTGCCGTCGGCCAGAACGACGCGCATGGTGCCGTCGGCCTGCATCTCGAAGGTCTTGTCGTGCGAACCGTATTCCTCGGCTTTCTGTGCCATCAGGCCGACGTTCGGGACGCTGCCCATGGTGACCGGGTCGAAGGCGCCGTTGGTCTTGCAGAAGTTGATCATCTCCTGGTAAATGCGGGCGTAGGTGCTCTCCGGCATTACCGCTTTGGTGTCCTTCTGCTTGCCGTCCTTGCCCCACATCTGACCGGAGTTACGGATCATCGCCGGCATCGAGGCGTCGACAATGACGTCGCTCGGGATGTGCAGGTTGGTGATGCCCTTGACCGAGTCGACCATCGCCATTTCAGGGCGGTGGCTGTAAACCTCATGGATGTCATGCAGGATTTCTTCCTGCTGCGAGACCGGCAGCGACTTGATCTTGTCGTAGACGCTGCTGATACCGTTGTTCGGGTTGACGCCCAGTTCCTTGAACAGCTCGCCGTACTTGTCGAACACATCCTTGTAGTAAACGCTGACCGCATGACCGAAGACGATCGGGTGCGAGATCTTCATCATGGTGGCCTTGACGTGCAGGGACCACATCACGCCGGTTTCCTTGCAGTCCTGCAGGGTGTCTTCGAAGAAGGCGCGCAGCTTGTTGCAGCTCATGAACATGCCGTCGAGCACTTCGCCTTCCTGCAGAGACAGCTGCTTCTTGACCTCGACCTTGCCGTCCTTGCCGACGAACTCAATGCGTACATCACCAGCTTTGTCCATGGTGATCGACTGCTCGCTGGAGAAGAAGTCGCCACCACGCATGTAGTCGGCATGGGACTGCGAAGCCTTGCTCCACTTGCCCATCGAGTGCGGGTGCTTGCGAGCGTAGGCTTTCACGGCGGCCGGAGCGCGGCGGTCGGAGTTGCCTTCGCGCAGCACGGGGTTCACGGCGCTGCCGAGTACCTTGCCATAGCGGGCGCGGGTATCTTTCTCCGCATCGGTCTGCGGGTCTTCCGGGAAGTTGGGGATGTTGTAGCCCAGGGCCTGCAATTCGGCGATGGCGGCCTTGAGCTGCGGCACGGAAGCGCTGATGTTGGGCAGTTTGATAATGTTGGCATCGGGCTGAACGGTCAGCTCGGCAAGCTTGGCCAGGTCGTCGTCGACTTTCTTGTCAGCGTCGAGCTGGTCGGCAAAGCTCGCAAGAATGCGCCCTGCAAGAGAGATGTCGCGTGTTTCGACGGCTATGTCAGCGGAGGCGGCGAAGGCTTCTACAATAGGAAGAAGCGAATAGGTAGCCAGCGCAGGGGCTTCGTCGGTGAAGGTATAGATGATCTTCGAAGGGGTGGACATTTAGCGATAACTCTCTTCTTGCAGGGCGTGCACAGAATCCCGAGTGCGCCGGATAGGCGCTCTGGCTCTCCGTCTAGATGAAACCAGAAGGGGGATTCGCCGCGGTGATGATGGATGCACCAATAGAGTGTCGAGCATTTGAACCGCCGAGCCGCGGTAGCGACTCTGAGGTTTCAAGGGGCGGGACTTGTACAAGACAGGTTCGTCCCTTATGACTTGTGAGTCATCGCGGCAGTATACCATCGAGCCTGCCTCGGGCAGAACGGCATTGCGCATACGACGAACGAACATGTAGTTTCAGGCAATTCGAGTGGGTTACCCTCAAAGATGATCGATGTCTAACCACGAAGACGGAGTCCAGCATGGGATACCAAAAGATCCAGGTGCCATCCAGCGGTGACAAAATTACCGTTAACGCCGATAACACCCTGAACGTCCCCGACAACCCGATCATCCCTTATATAGAAGGGGACGGTATCGGCGTCGACATCAGCCCGGTGATGATCAAGGTCGTGGATGCCGCTGTTCAGAAGGCCTATGGCGGCAAGCGCAAGATTGCCTGGATGGAGATCTACGCGGGCGAGAAGGCTACGCAGGTCTACGATCAGGACACCTGGCTGCCGAAGGAAACCCTCGAAGCTGTCCGCGATTACGTCGTGTCGATCAAAGGCCCCCTGACCACTCCGGTCGGCGGTGGCATCCGCTCCTTGAACGTTGCGCTGCGCCAGGAGCTGGATCTCTACGTCTGCCAGCGTCCGGTTCGCTGGTTCACCGGTGTGCCGAGCCCGGTCAAGAAGCCGGGCGACGTGGATATGGTGATCTTCCGGGAGAACTCCGAAGACATCTACGCCGGTGTCGAGTGGAAGGCAGGCTCCCCGGAAGCGGAGAAGGTCATCAAGTTCCTTACCGAGGAAATGGGCGTCAAGAAAATCCGTTTTACCGAAAACTGCGGAATTGGGGTCAAGCCGGTTTCACTGGAAGGTACGAAGCGTCTCGTTCGCAAGGCGTTGCAGTACGCCGTCGACAATGACCGCAGCTCCGTCACCATTGTCCACAAGGGCAACATCATGAAGTTCACCGAGGGTGCCTTCAAGGAGTGGGGCTATGAAGTGGCCCGCGACGAGTTTGGCGCCGAGCTGCTGGATGGCGGGCCCTGGATGCAGTTCAAGAACCCTAACACCGGCAAGAACATAGTAGTCAAGGACGCCATTGCCGATGCCATGCTTCAGCAGATCCTGCTGCGCCCGGCCGAGTACGACGTCATCGCAACACTCAACCTGAACGGTGACTACCTGTCCGACGCGCTTGCCGCTGAGGTCGGTGGTATCGGTATTGCCCCCGGGGCAAACCTTTCTGACACGGTCGCCATGTTCGAAGCTACGCATGGTACCGCGCCGAAGTACGCCGGTCAGGACAAGGTCAATCCGGGCTCGCTGATTCTCTCGGCTGAGATGATGCTGCGCCATATGGGTTGGGTGGAAGCGGCAGACCTGATCATCAAGTCGACCGAGAGCGCTATCGCCGCCAAGACCGTCACCTACGACTTCGAGCGTCTCATGGAGGGCGCCCAGTTGATGTCATGCTCGCAATTTGGCGACGCGATGATCAGCCATATGTAAGGTGTGGAATGAAAAAGGCCGATCAGATGATCGGCCTTTTTTTGTTTTGTTTCAGGACAAATCAGGCATCTACCGTCGAGACGCCTTGGGCAGCAGCAGGGGTCGTCGCCTCGGACACGGCCTGCTGTGGCCTGATGTCGGTTGCGTGAAGGCCTTTCGGACCCTGCAGGATGTTGAACATGACCGCTTGCCCAGCTTTCAGAGTTCGATAGCCTTCCATCTGGATGGCCGAGTAGTGGGCGAACAGGTCCTCATCGCCGCCGTCTGCTACGATGAACCCGTAGCCTTTGGCGTTGTTGAACCACTTGACCTTACCGCTTAGCATGCTGTTATCCCTCTGCAAAGGAGTCCATTACTGGAGTAACATCCATTTCATTCCGCGCTTATGCAGCCCGAGGCCTCATGTTGCGCAACCCGTTTGCCCTTGTAGGCACATACTGTTTGTATCACCGTTTTGCCGATAGTCAAGGCGACTCGTCAGCTGGCTGCGAAGCTGTCCATATTTATCTGGCCCCCGCGCCACGACCTAGAACCGTTATGCGCATGCATGCATTTGCTCAGATTCGACTAACATTCAATCAGGACCGGCCTCAACGGGACGAAGACGACGCGTCTGGTCTCGCTGTCCAGGAGGCCAAGCCGGAATTAAAGGCACCACCGATGTATAAAGTTGTCATGTTCAATGACGACTACACACCGATGGATTTCGTCGTCGAGGTGCTGGAAGGCATTTTCAATCACAGCAGGGAGCAGGCCACCAAGATCATGCTGGCCGTCCATACCGAGGGGCAGGCCGTCTGCGGGCTCTATACGCGCGACGTAGCCGAAACCAAAGCGATGCAAGTGAATCAATATGCAAGGGAATGCCAGCACCCGCTGCTCTGTGAGATCGAGAAGGACGGTTAACTCCGACTGCTGGAGAAGAGGTGAAAGCTATGTTGAACCGTGAGCTCGAAGTCACTCTGAATCTGGCTTTCAAAGAGGCACGTACCAAACGTCATGAATTCATGACGGTTGAACACCTCCTGTTGGCCCTACTGGACAATGAAGCGGCAGCCACCGTGCTGCGGGCCTGTGGCGCGAGCCTGGACAAGCTGCGCCATGATCTGCAGGAGTTCATTGATTCCACCACTCCACTAATTCCACAGCACGATGAGGAGCGCGAAACCCAGCCTACGCTTGGCTTTCAGCGCGTACTGCAGCGTGCCGTATTCCATGTCCAAAGCTCTGGCAAGCGGGAAGTGACCGGGGCAAACGTGCTGGTCGCGATTTTCAGCGAGCAGGAGAGCCAGGCCGTATTCCTTCTCAAGCAGCAGAACGTCGCGCGTATCGACGTCGTCAACTACATTGCTCACGGTATTTCAAAGGTGCCTGGCAATGCTGGTAGCCCGGAGAACGATGCGGAGATGCAGGATGAGGACGGTGGCGAGCCGGGTGCGTCGGGCAATCCTCTGGATGCCTATGCGAGCAATCTGAACGAGCTGGCGCGTCAAGGACGGATCGACCCGCTGGTTGGGCGTGAGAACGAAGTCGAGCGTGTCGCGCAGATTCTCGCGCGTCGGCGTAAGAACAATCCGCTTCTCGTAGGTGAAGCTGGCGTCGGTAAGACCGCTATTGCTGAGGGCCTGGCAAAACGCATAGTGGATAATCAGGTTCCGGACCTGCTCGCTGATAGCGTCGTCTACTCGCTAGATCTGGGTGCGCTGCTGGCGGGTACGAAGTATCGAGGTGATTTCGAGAAGCGCTTCAAGGCGTTGCTCGGAGAGTTGCGCAAGCGGCCGCATGCCATTCTTTTTATTGATGAGATACATACGATCATCGGTGCCGGAGCTGCGTCTGGCGGCGTGATGGATGCGTCGAACCTGCTCAAGCCCTTGCTTTCTTCCGGTGAAATCCGCTGCATCGGTTCTACGACCTTCCAGGAATTCCGTGGGATCTTCGAGAAGGATCGCGCCCTCGCGCGTCGCTTCCAGAAAGTCGATGTCAGCGAACCTTCAGTCGAAGACACGATCGGCATTCTGCGTGGCCTTAAGGGGCGTTTCGAGCAGCATCACAACATCGAATACAGCGATGAGGCGCTTCGTGCCGCGGCAGAATTGGCCTCGCGCTACATCAATGATCGGCATATGCCTGACAAGGCCATCGACGTGATCGATGAGGCGGGCGCCTATCAGCGCCTGCAGCCGGAAGAGCAGCGGGTCAAGTGCATTGATGTCGAACAGGTCGAAGACATCGTGGCAAAGATTGCGCGGATTCCTCCGAAGCACGTCAGCAGTTCTGACAAGGAGCTGCTGCGTAACCTCGAGCGCGATCTGAAACTCACGGTTTTTGGCCAGGATGATGCGATCGACTCGCTGGCCACAGCCATCAAGCTTTCACGTGCTGGATTGAAGGCTCCGGACAAGCCGGTTGGATCGTTCCTTTTTGCCGGGCCTACCGGCGTGGGTAAGACAGAGGCTGCACGCCAGCTGGCTCGAGCGCTGGGCGTCGAGCTGATCCGTTTCGACATGTCCGAGTACATGGAGCGTCACACTGTATCTCGTCTGATCGGTGCGCCTCCGGGATACGTTGGGTTCGACCAGGGTGGCTTGTTGACTGAGGCCATCACCAAGCAGCCGCATTGCGTGCTGTTGCTGGACGAAATCGAAAAGGCGCACCCCGAGGTCTTCAACCTGCTGCTGCAGGTCATGGATCATGGCACGCTCACGGACAATAACGGTCGCAAGGCCGACTTCCGCAACGTGATCATAATCATGACCACCAATGCTGGTGCGGAGACCGCGGCGCGGGCTTCTATCGGTTTTACCTTGCAGGATCATGCCTCTGACGCGATGGAGGTCATCAAGAAGAGCTTTACGCCAGAGTTTCGCAATCGTCTGGATACCATCATCCAGTTCGGCCGTCTGAGTCACGAAGTCATCAAGAGCATCGTCGACAAGTTCTTGATCGAGCTGCAGGCGCAGCTCGAAGACAAGCATGTGACGTTGGAGGTGTCAGATGCTGCGCGCAGCTGGCTGGCGGAGCATGGCTACGATGCGCAGATGGGTGCGCGGCCGATGGCACGGCTTATTCAGGACAAGATCAAGAGGCCGTTGGCCGAGGAGATCCTGTTCGGTGAGCTGGCCGAACATGGTGGCGTGGTTCACATCGATATTCGGGGCGGCGAGCCGTTCTTCGAATTCGAGACCACTGCAGAGCTGGCCTGACCCTTGATGGAATCGAGCGCCCGGCTTCGGCCGGGCGTTTTTCGTTCCGGCATTGCGTGCGTCCGTTTCCGGCTGTTTGCTGCTGCAACAAAAAAGCCCGGCATAAACCGGGCATTTTTCTCGCGGCTCGCCTAGCGGGCGCGGTAGGTGATGCGACCCTTGCTCAGATCGTAGGGGGTCAGTTCCACGCGAACCTTGTCACCGGTAAGAATCCGGATGTAGTTCTTGCGCATCTTTCCGGAGATGTGCGCAGTAACGACGTGCCCGTTTTCCAACTCCACACGAAACATGGTGTTAGGCAGGGTGTCGACGACAGTACCTTCCATTTCGAAGCTGTCTTCTTTCGACATTCAGTAAAGTCCTCGGTGTCCAAATGAGTGACCCGGCGCATGCGTGCGCGGGCAAAAGCGGCAAGCATTGTGCCCGAAATGGGTCGATGAGCCAAGGACTTCAGCTGAGCGTCACCCAGCGCTGGTTGACCAGCAGTTCGATGGGGCGATATTCGGTCTTGTAATTCATCTTCCGGCAGTTCTTGATCCAGTACCCGAGGTACACGGCCTTCAGGCCGAGACGCGCTGCTTCGCCGATCTGCCAGAGAATCGCGTAGCGCCCCAGGCTGCGCCGTTCTTCTTCGGGATCGTAGAAGGTGTAAACGGCGGACAGTCCATTGGGCAGTACATCGGTGACGGCGACTGCGAGCAGTCGTCCATCCAGCCTGAATTCGTAGAATCGACAAAACGGTAGGTCGCGCACGAGGAAGGTATTGAACTGCTCGCGGCTGGGGGGGTACATGTCGCCGTCCGCATGGCGCTTTTCGATGTAGGTCGCGTAGAGCGTGTAGAGCTCCTCGCTGAACGCCGGGCGAACACAACGTACCTGCAGGTCAGCGTTGCGTTTGAGGATTCGTTTCTGTTGCCGGCTGAGCTCTGGCGAGCTTGCCGGAATGCGAGCCGGAATGCAGGCCGAGCACCGCTGGCAATGGGGGCGGTAGAGGTGATCGCCGCTACGCCGGAAGCCCATCTCGGAGAGTTCCGCGTACACCTGCGCGTCCATCGGCTGGCTAGGGTCGAGGAACAGCGTGGTGGCCTGTTCATCGGGCAGATAGCTGCACGCATGGGGCTGTGTGGCGTAGAACTTGAGGCGAGCCAGTGAAGTCATGGTCAACTCTCAGAAATCATGAGCTGAGTGTAGGTCAGCTTGCGGTAGCCGACTAGGCGCGCCAGTCGGCTGCGCTGGGCTGATCCAGATGCTCGGCAAGTGCGGCGGCGAATTGCTCACGCGCAATGCTGCGGGCGCCAAAGCTTTCCAGATGACGTGTCGGCATCTGGCAGTCAATCAGGACAAAACCCCAGTCACGCAGCTGTTCCACCAGTGTGACGAATCCAACCTTGGACGCATCGGTAGCGTGACTGAACATCGACTCGCCGAAAAATAGCTTACCGATTGCCAGTCCGTAGAGTCCGCCGACGAGATGCTGCTCCTGCCAGACTTCCACCGAATGCGCGACACCCATTTCGTGCAACTGAACATAGGCTTGCTGCATCGGTGTGGTGATCCAGGTTCCGTCTGAATAGCTACGAGGCCCGGCACAGCCTTGGATCACGTCGGTAAACGCTTGATCGAAGGTCACCTGGAATTCGCCCTGACGGATGCGCTTGCGCAGGCTGCGAGACACATGCAGTTCGTTCGGGAACAGCACCGTTCGCGGATCGGGAGACCACCACAGCAACGGTTGCCCATCCTGGTACCAGGGAAAGCAGCCGTGGCGATAGGCGGCCAGCAGGCGTTCATGGCTAAGGTCACCCCCAGCAGCCAAAAGGCCGTTGGGTTCTCGCAAAGCCGCTTCGAGAGGGGGGAAGCAGAGATCGTCGCGCTTTAGCCAGGTCAGCATGTCGCCACGCAAATGCAGGTAGGGGAGGGCGGGCCGAGGCCCGCCACTAGATCAGTTGTCGAGGTACTTTTCTGCGTCCAAAGCGGCCATGCAGCCGGCACCGGCCGAGGTGATCGCCTGGCGATAGACGTGATCAGCCACATCACCAGCAGCGAAGACGCCAGGGATGCTGGTGCAGGTGGCATCACCCTCGCCGCCACCTCTAATCTTCAGGTAGCCATCCTTCATTTCCAGCTGGCGCTGGAACAGGTCGGTGTTCGGCTTGTGGCCGATGGCGATGAATACGCCGGCGAGATCCAGCTTGTTCTCTTCGCCGGTGAGAGTGCTCTTCAAGCGGACACCGGTCACGCCGCTGGCATCGCCGAGTACTTCCTCGAGGGTATGGTTCCAGTGCAGGCGGATGTTGCCGTTGGCCGCCTTGTCCATGATCTTGTCCTGCAGGATCTTCTCCGACCGCAGTTTGTCGCGGCGGTGGATCAGGTGGACTTCCTTGGCAATGTTGGACAGGTACAGCGCTTCCTCGACCGCAGTGTTGCCGCCGCCGATCACCGCGACGACCTGGTTGCGATAAAAGAAGCCGTCGCAGGTGGCGCAGGCCGATACACCGCGGCCAGCGAAAGCCTCTTCAGAGGGCAGGCCGAGGTATTGTGCCGAGGCACCGGTAGCGATGATCAATGCGTCGCAGGTATAGACGCCGCTGTCGCCGCGTAGGGTGAATGGGCGCTGCTGCAACTCTGCGGTATGGATGTGATCGAAGACGATCTCGGTGTCGAAGCGCTCGGCGTGCTTCTGCATGCGGACCATCAGGTCCGGGCCGGTCAGACCTTCGACATCGCCGGGCCAGTTGTCGACTTCGGTGGTGGTGGTCAGCTGACCGCCCGGCTGGATGCCGGTGATCATCAGTGGCTTCAGATTGGCGCGGGCAGCGTATACCGCAGCGGTATATCCGGCCGGGCCGGAGCCGAGGATGATCAGACGCGAATGCTTGACTTCACTCATAAAAAGCCCTCATAAGCCTTTGTTGCAAATAGAGAAGCGTGCTCCAGTCGAGCCGCGTCGGGAAATCGGGCGTTTATGCTACACCGAAGCATCGGCAAAAGCCCAAGCCGCCGCGGAACCTGCATGCCATCGAATCGACAAACCCGTACAATGCCGGGGTTCTGGCTGACTACGGTTCATCGCGCCGCAGGCGCAGGAAAGAAAGCGTTTTGAAGAATTCCTCATCTACCGCGCCGGCAACCGTCTGGCGACAACAATTGCACTATCGCCTCAAGGAAGGCGCGTTGATAGCGCTCGGTGCGCTCTGCGTCTACCTGTGGATGGCGTTGCTTACCTACGATCCGGGCGATCCTGGCTGGACCCACACCAGCAATGTCGATCAGGTCCGCAACGCTGCCGGCCGTGCCGGCGCCTGGTTTGCCGATGTTCTGTTCATGGCGCTGGGCTATTTCGCCTATTTGTTTCCCCTGCTGCTTGGCGTCAAGGCCTGGCAAGTGTTCCGCGCGCGTCATCAGCCCTGGGTGTGGAACGGCTGGCTGTTCTCCTGGCGCCTGATCGGTCTGGTGTTCCTGGTCCTGTCCGGGTCCGCGCTGGCCTATATCCATTTCCAGGCCGCTCCTGGCTTGCCCGCGTCTGCCGGCGGTGCGCTGGGAGAGAGCCTCGGTCAGTTGGCCGTTCTGTCCCTTAACGTACAGGGCAGCACCCTTGCGCTGTTGGCGTTTTTCCTGTTCGGCCTGACGGTGTTCACCGATCTGTCCTGGTTCAAAGTGATGGACATCACCGGCAAGATCACTCTCGACCTCATCGAGCTGATCCAGAGCTTCTTCAGTCGTTGGTGGAGCGCCCGCGCCGAGCGCAAGCAGATGGTCGCCCAGTTGCGAGAGGTCGACGATGTCGTGAGCGAGGTGGCTGCACCGATGGTGCGCGACCGTCGTGAGCAGGCCAAGGTCAAGGAGCGCATCATCGAACGTGACGAGTCCCTGGCCAAGCACATGAGCGAGCGCGACAAGCGTGTGGCTCCGGTGATCGCTCCGCCTGCTCCTGCCAAAGCCGCCGAACCGAGCAAGCGCGTGCTGAAAGAAAAGCAGGCCAACCTGTTTGTCGATCCGCTGATCGAGGGCAGCCTGCCGCCGATCTCGATACTCGATGCTGCCGAGAAACAGCAGAAGCAATACTCGCCTGAGTCGCTGGAAGCGATGTCGCGGCTGCTGGAGATCAAGCTGAAGGAGTTCGGTGTAGAGGTCATCGTCGAGTCTGTACATCCAGGCCCGGTGATCACCCGCTTCGAAATCCAGCCGGCAGCCGGTGTGAAGGTAAGCCGTATCTCCAATCTGGCCAAAGACCTTGCGCGCTCACTGGCAGTGATCAGCGTGCGGGTGGTCGAAGTGATTCCGGGCAAGACCACTGTAGGCATCGAGATTCCCAACGAGGATCGTCAGATCGTGCGCTTCTCCGAGGTGCTGTCTTCGGCCCCCTACGACGACGCCAAATCGCCGGTCACCCTGGCACTCGGCCATGATATCGGCGGTAAGCCGGTCATCGCCGACCTGGCGAAGATGCCGCACCTGCTAGTGGCTGGTACCACTGGTTCCGGTAAGTCGGTGGGCGTCAACGCGATGATTTTGTCGATCCTGTTCAAGTCCACGCCGGAAGAGGCGCGGTTGATCATGATCGATCCCAAGATGCTTGAACTGTCGATCTACGAAGGCATTCCGCACCTGCTTTGCCCCGTCGTCACGGACATGAAGGAGGCGGCCAACGCACTGCGCTGGAGCGTCGCCGAGATGGAGCGGCGCTACAAGCTGATGGCGGCCATGGGCGTGCGTAACCTCGCGGGCTTCAATCGCAAGGTCAAGGAAGCCGAAGAGGCGGGCACACCGCTTACCGATCCGCTGTTCCGTCGCGAGAGCATGGATGACCAGCCGCCGCCGCTGAAATCCCTGCCGACCATCGTCGTGGTGGTGGACGAATTCGCCGACATGATGATGATCGTCGGCAAGAAGGTCGAAGAGCTGATCGCGCGTATCGCACAGAAGGCACGCGCGGCGGGTATTCACCTGATCCTTGCCACCCAGCGTCCGTCGGTGGATGTGATTACCGGCCTGATCAAGGCCAACATTCCGACCCGAATGGCATTCCAGGTATCCAGCAAGATTGATTCGCGCACCATCCTCGACCAAGGTGGTGCCGAGCAGTTGCTGGGGCACGGTGACATGCTCTACCTGCCGCCGGGCACCGGCCTGCCGATTCGTGTCCATGGCGCGTTCGTTTCCGATGAGGAAGTGCACCGGGTGGTCGAGGCCTGGAAGGCCCGTGGCGCGCCTGACTACATTGAAGACATTCTTGCTGGCGCCGAAGAGGCGGGTAGCGGCTTCGATGGTAGCAGTGGCGAAGGCAGCGGAGAGGGCAGCGAAGAAGACCCGTTATACGACGAGGCCGTTCGCTTCGTCACTGAAAGCCGCCGTGCGTCGATTTCCGCCGTGCAGCGCAAACTCAAGATTGGCTATAACCGCGCCGCGCGGATGATCGAGGCCATGGAAATGGCTGGCGTGGTGACATCCATGAACACCAATGGCTCGCGCGAAGTCATCGCGCCGCCGCCTATGCGCGATTGAATCGCTTCGAGGGCTAAATGCAATTGATCCGTTTGCTGTGTGCATCTGTCCTGATGGTTGCCCTGGCCCCGGCACACGCCGACCAGGCTGCATCCACCAAACGACTGACTGATTTGCTGAACCAGGCTGAAACCCTGACCGGCCGTTTCTCGCAGCTGTCGCTCGACGGCAGCGGCACCCAGCTGCAGGAAACCTCCGGTGAACTGGCGCTCAAGCGCCCCGGGCAGTTCCGCTGGCACACCGATGCACCGATGGAGCAGCTGCTGGTCTCCAACGGCGAGAAGGTCTGGTTGTATGACCCAGACCTGGAGCAGGTCACCGTCCAGCAACTCGACCAGCGCTTGACGCATACCCCGGCGCTACTGCTCTCCGGTGACGTGTCGACCATCAGCGAGAACTTCGAGGTTTCCCACAAGGAGGCCGGTGAGGTTGTGGATTTCACCCTCAAGCCCAAGGCCAAGGACACGTTGTTCGATAATCTGCGCCTGTCGTTCCGTAGCGGCGTGATCAACGACATGCAGCTGATCGACAGCGTCGGTCAGCGCACCAATATCCTCTTCATGGGCGTGAAGATGAATCAGCCGCTCAACGCCGACATGTTCACCTTCGAGATTCCTGAGGGTGCCGACGTCATTTCCGAGTGACCCTCATCTGACATTCGTATCAGGCGGCCTGCGCAGCGGCTGGCCGCTGCAATCGAGGTAACCGTCCGCAATGGACCTGTTCAGCCGCGAACCTGTCGCCCAACCCCTTGCTGCGCGTCTGCGTGCAGCCAGCCTCGACGAGTACGTCGGGCAGGAGCATCTGCTCGCGCGTGGCAAGCCGTTGCGCGAGGCGCTGGAACAGGGCGCGCTGCATTCCATGGTGTTCTGGGGGCCGCCCGGGGTTGGTAAGACCACTCTGGCGCGGCTCCTGGCAAAAGTGTCCGATGCCCATTTCGAAACGGTTTCCGCCGTGCTCGCCGGGGTCAAGGAGATTCGCCAGGCGGTCGAGATCGCCAAGCAGACGGCAGCCCAGTACGGACGGCGCACCATCCTGTTCGTCGATGAAGTGCATCGCTTCAACAAGTCCCAGCAGGACGCCTTCCTGCCTTACGTCGAAGACGGCACGCTGATCTTCATCGGAGCGACCACCGAGAATCCCTCCTTCGAACTCAACAACGCCTTGCTCTCGCGTGCCCGCGTCTACGTGCTGAAAAGTCTCGACGAAGCGGCGCTGCGTAAACTGGTCGCCCGTGCGCTGAGTGATCCAAAAGGGCTGGGTGACTTGCATCTGGGGCTGCCGGAAGAGAGCTTCCAGATGCTGCTGGCTGCTGCCGATGGTGACGGTCGTCGGCTGCTCAACCTGCTGGAGAACGCATCGGACCTGGCCGAGGAGGGCGGTAGCATCAGCACCGACTTGCTGCAGGATCTGCTGGGTGACAGCCGTCGCCGTTTCGACAAGGGCGGTGAGGCGTTCTACGACCAGATTTCGGCACTGCACAAGTCCGTGCGCGGCTCCAATCCCGACGCGGCACTGTACTGGTTCGCGCGTATGCTCGATGGTGGCTGCGACCCGCTGTACATCGCCCGGCGCGTCGTGCGCATGGCCAGCGAGGAGATCGGCAATGCCGACCCACGCGCGCTGCCGCTGTGTCTGAACGCCTGGGATGTGCAGGAGCGCCTGGGTAGCCCGGAAGGGGAGCTGGCCGTGGCGCAGGCGATCGTCTATCTCGCCTGCGCGCCGAAGAGCAACGCCGTCTACACGGCGTTCAAGGCGGCCATGCGTGATGCCGCCGAGAACGGCTCGCAGGAAGTGCCGCTGCATTTGCGTAATGCACCGACCAAGCTGATGAAAGAACTCGGCTACGGCAACGAATACCGCTACGCCCACGACGAACCGGATGCCTATGCTGCAGGCGAGGATTATTTTCCCGAAGCGATGCAGCCGCGGCGTTACTACCATCCCGCCCCGCGCGGGCTGGAAAGCAAGATCCGCGACAAGCTCGAGCACCTTGCCCGGCTCGACCGCGAAAGCCCGAAACAACGGAGAAAGGAATGATCCGCATGGCCTTCGCCGTCGCCTGTGGCGGCGTGATCGGGACTCTGTTGCGCTTTGCCCTGGCTACCTGGGTCAGCAATCAATGGCCACGGCATTTCTATCTGGCCACGTTGGCCGTGAACCTGCTGGGGTGCCTGCTGATCGGCTATCTCTATGCAACCTTTCTCGCCCGACCGGACATTTCACCCGAGCTGCGTGGCGCACTGATCATCGGTTTTCTTGGCGCACTGACGACCTTCTCTAGCTTCTCACTTGACGCACTGCGGCTGCTTGAAAGCGGTCAGCTGGCGACTGCCTTCGCCTATGTCGGCGGCAGCGTGTTCGGTGGCCTGTTGGCGGCCTGGACCGGTCTGGCGCTCGCCAGGTTATGAACCGGCGCGCGTTCACAGTAAACTTCGCTCCCTCTTCGCCCTTCATCCAAGCTTTCACAGACGAGACCCACCATGCTTGATTCGAAACTGGTACGCACTCAGCTACAGGACGTGGCGGCCCGCCTGGCCACCCGTGGCTACCAGCTGGACGTGGCGCGCATCGAAGCGCTGGAAGCTCAGCGCAAGACCGTGCAGACCCGCACCGAACAACTTCAGGCCGAGCGCAACGCGCGCTCCAAATCCATCGGCCAGGCCAAGCAGCGCGGTGAGGACATCGCGCCGTTGCTCGCCGACGTGGATCGCATGGGCTCGGAGCTCGACTCCGGCAAGCAGGAGCTGGACCGCATCCAGAGCGAACTCGACCAGCTGATGCTGAGCATTCCCAACCTGCCGCACGAGTCGGTGCCGGTGGGTGCGGACGAGGATGAGAACGTCGAGGTTCGCCGCTGGGGGACGCCGAAGACTTTCGACTTCGACGTTCAGGATCACGTCGCCCTGGGCGAGCAGCATGGCTGGCTGGACTTCGAGACCGCGGCCAAGCTGTCCGGTGCGCGCTTCGCCCTGATGCGCGGCCCGATTGCCCGCCTGCATCGCGCCCTGGCGCAATTCATGATCGACCTGCACACCCGCGATCACGGCTATGAAGAGGCCTACACGCCGTATCTCGTACAGGCGCCGGCGCTTCAGGGTACCGGTCAGTTGCCGAAATTCGAGGAAGACCTGTTCAAGATCAGCCGTGAAGGCGAAGCGGACTTCTACCTGATTCCGACCGCCGAGGTATCGCTGACCAACATCGTGTCCGGCGAGATTCTCGATGCCAAGCAGCTGCCGCTGAAGTTCGTCGCCCACACGCCCTGTTTCCGCAGCGAGGCCGGCGCCTCCGGGCGCGATACCCGCGGCATGATCCGTCAGCACCAGTTCGACAAGGTCGAGATGGTGCAGATCGTCCAGCCGTCCAGGTCGTTCGAGGCGCTGGAAGAGCTGACCGGCAATGCCGAGAAGGTGCTGCAGCTGCTGGAACTGCCTTACCGTGTGTTGTCGCTGTGCACCGGCGACATGGGCTTCGGCGCGACCAAGACCTATGACCTGGAAGTCTGGGTGCCGAGCCAGGACAAGTACCGAGAGATTTCTTCCTGCTCCAACTGCGGTGATTTCCAGGCGCGGCGCATGCAGGCGCGTTATCGCAATCCGGAAACCGGCAAGCCGGAGCTCGTGCACACCCTCAATGGTTCGGGCCTGGCGGTCGGTCGTACCCTGGTCGCCGTACTGGAGAACTACCAGCAGGCTGACGGAAGCGTTGTGGTACCCGACGTGCTGAAACCATACATGGGTGGTATCGAAGTCATCGGCTGAGGCAGCGGCGCTGCGTCATCGCGGTTCGGCATCAGGCCGGATCCTTGATATTCGACAAGGGGCATCGCGGCCTAAATGGCTGTGATGCCCATACCACCAACGACTCTCCAGGATTCGCCCATGGAATACCTCCCGCTGTTCCACAATCTCCAAGGCCGCAGGGTGTTGATCGTCGGGGGCGGTGAGATTGCACTGCGCAAGGCGCGGCTGCTGAGCGAAGCCGGAGCACGGCTGCGGGTGGTGGCGCCGAGTATCGAGGCGCAACTGGCCAAACTGGTAGAGGCGGGCGATGGCGAATGCCTCGATCGTGGCTATGACCCGCAAGACCTGCAGGGCTGTGTGCTGGCCATCGCAGCCACCGATGACGAGCCGCTGAATGCCGCGGTTTCGCAGCACGCCAATGCGCTGGGTATGCCGGTCAACGTGGTCGACTCACCGCAGCTGTGCAGCGTGATCTTCCCGGCTATCGTCGACCGCTCGCCGCTGGTGATTGCGGTTTCCAGTGGTGGCGATGCACCGGTGCTGGCGCGGTTGATCCGCGCGCGTATCGAGACCTGGATTCCGGCAGCCTACGGCCAGCTGGCCGGGCTGGCCAAGCAGTTCCGCGCCCAGGTCAAAGCCAAGTTTGCCAATGTCCAGCAGCGGCGGGTGTTCTGGGAGGAAACCTTTCAGGGACCGATCGCCGAGCAAGCGTTGGCCGGTTGCAGCGCCGAAGCCGAGCGCCTGCTGGCGGAGAAGCTTGCCGGTGCAGCGCCGCGCGCACTGGGCGAGGTCTATCTGGTAGGTGCCGGCCCGGGCGATCCCGACCTGTTGACCTTCCGTGCCCTGCGCCTGATGCAGCAGGCCGATGTCGTGCTCTACGACCGTCTGGTTGCTCCGGCGATCATCGACCTGTGCCGGCGCGATGCCGATCGCATCTACGTTGGCAAGCAACGTGCGGATCATGCTGTGCCGCAGGAGCAGATCAACCGGCAGCTGGTGACACTGGCCAAGGAAGGCAAGCGCGTGCTGCGGCTCAAGGGAGGCGATCCGTTCATTTTCGGCCGGGGTGGCGAAGAAATCGAAGAGCTGGCAGCCAACGGCGTGCCGTTCCAGGTGGTGCCGGGCATTACCGCCGCCAGTGGCTGCGCGGCCTATGCCGGTATTCCGCTCACTCATCGCGATCATGCGCAGTCGGTACGTTTCGTCACCGGGCATCTCAAGGATGGCAGCTGCGATCTGCCCTGGGCGGAACTTGCCGCGCCAGCGCAGACGCTGGTGTTCTACATGGGCCTGGTGGGCTTGCCGGTGATCTGTCAGCAACTGATTGCCCATGGGCGTTCGGCGGATACGCCTGCGGCGCTGGTGCAGCAGGGTACCACCACCAATCAGCGAGTCTTCACCGGAACGCTGGAAACCCTAGCCCAGCGTATCGCCCAGGAACAGGTGCAGGCACCGACCCTGCTGATCGTCGGTGAAGTGGTTCAGCTACGCGAGAAACTGGCCTGGTTCGAAGGCGCCCAGGCGAACGCCTAGCGGGAGATCGAGGCTATCTGCGCCGTTTCAGCGGCGCAGATAAGCGGTGAAATCGATGTCGCCGGCAGAAAGGATCGCCTGTACACGGTTGTGCACGTTGAGCTTGCGCAGAATCGCCGAGACATGTGCCTTCACCGTGGTCTCGGCGATGTCGAGGTTGTAGGCGATCTGCTTGTTGGATTCGCCCTTGGTCATGCGTTCGAGCACCAGCAGCTGCTTGCGGGTCAGCGCCTGCAACAGCTCCGGCGGGATCGACGGCTCGTTGTGATGCGCATGGCGGCTGGCGCTCTTCTGGCTGCGGATGATGTCCGAGGGCAGGTAGACGTTGCCGTTGAGAATCTGTTCGATGGCCTCGGTCATCTGCGCCCGCGGCGAGGATTTGGTGATGAAACCGACCGCGCCGTAGGTGATCGCCTGCAGCACGATCTGCTTGTCCTGCTCGGCCGAGACGATCACCACGGGAATCGTCGGGGCCTCGTTGCGCAGGTTGATCAACCCGTTCAGCCCGTGCATGCCGGGCATGTTGAGGTCGAGCAGGACCAGATCGAGGTCGTCGTGCTCGAGCGTCAAGGCAAGGGCGCTGTCGAGGTCGGCAGTTTCGAGAATTTCGCTGTCGGGGAAGCCGTCGCGAATGACGTTATGGATGGCTTCACGGAACAGCGGATGGTCGTCCGCAATCAGGATCTTGTACAAGGCCGGTCACCTCTTTGTTGTGATTATGGTGGGGGCATGCTGGTCAGGTGAACTACTCGTCGCCAGGCAGGGGCTCCGGCGTAGCAGGGTGCAAGCGCAGGCCCGCCTGTTCCCAGCCATCCACCCCGTCTCGATACCAGTACAGTCGTTTGTAGCCCAGCCCATGTGCGCGCCTGGTGGCGTTCCAGCCGAGCCAGCAGTCCGAGCGGCAGTAGAAAACCAGTGGCCGCTCCTGATCGCCCCCGCTCACGCGGGCCAGATTATCGCTGAAATAGCTGGCCCACTGCGGTTGCAGATTTCCATCGCCGGTGTTCGCCAGCCAGATGCTGCCCGGCAGGTTGGCGTGGGGCTCGCTGTCGACGAAGCGACCAGCCAGCCACTGGCTGCGATACACGTCCACCAGCACCACGTCAGGCTCCTTCGCGAGCAACGCCTGCAGAGCCGCGGTGTCCAGCGTTTGCGCGCCCTCGGCGGTTGCCGGCGTCGGGCTGCGGTATTGCGTCTGGCGGTAACCCTCGGCAGAGAACAGCGCGAGCTGCTCTTCGGCCACGGCAGTCACGGACATGCCGAAACCAGGCAGCGCGGCGATCAGCAACGGCAGCAGCGACCTGAACATAGTCCGTATTCCATGGCGTTTTGATAGGTCGATTACAGAGCAATGGGCCTGTCTTTTAAATCCTACGATGGAGGGGAAAACCGGTACCAAAGTAGTAGATCGCTCAAGCTGAGCGGCGCAAGGCTGCGTGTTGTGGGTTGAAGCTGAGCACCGCCAGAAGGCTGAACAGCAGGGTCAGCCCGATGCAGACCATCAGTGCGGTTGGTGCCAGGCGCAGATAAAGCGCATGACGGACCAGCTCCACGGCGTGGGTGAAGGGGTTGAGGGCGCAGATCCAGTACAACCACTCGCTCGCCTCACGCATCTTCCACAGCGGGTAGAGCGCCGAGGAGAGAAAGAACATCGGAAAGATGACGAAATTCATCACCCCGGCAAAATTCTCCAGCTGCCGAATGCCGTTGGATAGCAGCAGGCCCAGGGCGCTGAGCAGTAGTGCCACCAGCAGCAAGGCGGGCAGGGCGACGAGCAGTCCCAGTGGTGGAGGCTGTACGCCGTAGAACCAGGCGATAGCGAGAAAGGCATAGACCTGCAGCAAGGAGATCAGCGCCGTGGCGACGAGTTTGCTGGCCAGCAGAAAGCTGCGCGGCAGCGGACTGGTCAGCAATACGCGCATGCTGCCCATCTCGCGGTCGTAGACCATCGACAGTGAACCCTGCATGCCATTGAACAGCAGGATCATGCAGGTCAGCCCCGGCACGATGTAGGTCTCGTAGGTGATGTAGGTGTCGTACGGCTCGATGATGGCGATGCCGAGCGCCGCACGAAAACCGGCGGCAAACACCACCAGCCAGAGCAGCGGCCGCACCAGGGCGCTGAAGAAGCGCGAACGCTGCTGCACGAAGCGCAGCCATTCACGCAGAACGATACCGCGCAGGCATTCCCAGTAGATGATCATGAGCGTTTCCGCTCCGAATCGAGGAGCGCGCGCGTGCCGTGAGCCGCCTCTGGGTTGGAAGCCGACATCGCGTGCACGGTTTCGATGGTGCGCGGCGTGCTGTCCAGCACGGCACTCTGGTGGCCGAGATTGCTGCCGGCGCCGTGGGCCTCGTTGCCGGTCAGTCGTGCAAAGCTCGCGGCCAGGTCTTCACCCTCGGTCGCCAGGTCCGCGGCACGGCCTTGGGCCACCAGGCGGCCGCGGTTGAGCACCAGCAGATCGTCGTCGGCGCGAACTTCATCGAGCAAATGCGTGGTCCACAGCACGCTCATGCCCTGTTCCTGGCAAAGCATGCGGACATGCTGGTTGAGCGCCTGGCGGCTGGCAGGATCGAGGCCGGCGCTGGCCTCATCGAGCAACAGCAGCTCAGGCCGATGCAGCAGGGCGCGGGCGATTTCGACACGGCGACGGTGACCGCCATTGAGTTCGCGCACCTTGCTGCGTCGCCGCTCGCCGAGCTGCTGGCGCTGCAGTTCCAGCTCGATACGTTCGTTCGCCACGGCCCGCGGCATACCATGCAGCGCGGCGTGGTAGCGCAGGTTCTGTTCGACCGTGAGGTCCAGGTCCAGTGTGCTCTGCTGGAACACCACGCCAAGGCGCGCAAGGGCCTTGCGCGGCGTTTCGCGCAGATCGAAGCCGGCGATACGGATCTGCCCCTGCTGCAGGTCGTACAGGCGGGTCAGCAGCGCAATCAGCGTCGATTTGCCGGCTCCGTTCGGACCAAGCAACGCCGTGAAACGCCCCTGCGCTGCGCTAAAGCTCACCCCATCCAGCGCCAGCCGCTCACCATAGGCGAAGGCGACGTCGCTGACCTCCAGTGAGTTCATGGGCTGACCACCACGCCCCAGGGATAGCGGCCGACCTTGATCGACTTGGTGACCTTGAGCTTGTCGACGTCGATCACCGAGACGTCGCCGCTGACACCGTTGGTGGTCAGCAGCAGGCTCTCGTCAGGGTTGAATGCCATGTGCCAGACACGGCGACCCACCAGCAGGTAGTCGAGCACCTCGTAGGTTTTGGCATCGACTACGGCGATGTGATTGGCCGGGCCGAGTGCAACGAAGGCGTACTTGCCGTCGGAGCTGAGTTTGATGCCCACCGGCTGGACCTTGTCCGGGTGCACGCCCTTGATCTTGAACGTCAGGGTCTTGAGGATCTCGCGTTTATCCACGTCCACCACGCTGACCGTGCCGCCGATCTCGGCCGAGGCCCAGAGCTGCTTGCTGTCTTTGGTGAACTCGACGTGTCGTGGGCGCTGGTCGACCAGGGTGTTGTCCACCAGCTCGTTAGTGCTGGTGTCGATCCAGTGCAGCATGTTGGTGGTTTCGCTGGTGTTGACCGCCCACTTGCCATCCGGGCTCACCGCCATGCCTTCCGGCTCGACACCCACATCGATCTGCGCCAGCACTTCCTCCTTGTCGACGTCGACCACAGTCACCAGGGCGTCGTCCTCGTTAGAGATGTACAACCATTTGTTGTTGGGATGCAGGGCGAATTGTTCGGGGTCCGCGCCAGATGGCAGCTGCTTGATGATCTGCCGCGTGGCCAGGTCCATCACCTGCACGGTGTCCGAGTCGCTGGCGCAGATGTACAGCAGCTTGTTGTCATGGGAGAGCGTGAGGCCGCGCGGGCGCATGCCGACTTCCAGGGTCTCGACGGTTTCCATCGTGTCCAGGTTGATCACGCTAATGCTGTCGTCTTTCTCGTTGGAGACGTAGGCCGTGGCGGCGGCAGCCGAACCTGCGGCAAGGCTGAGGGCAATGGCAATGGCGATGGCGGAGGCAAGGGCAGTTCTGGGCATGGTTGGGCTCTCTTGTCGTTATTGTGTGATGGGGGCAGTGGTGTCGTTGTGGTCCAGCTGGCGCAGGTATTCTTCGGCTTCTTCCTGGCCGCCGGCGGCTGCTCGCTGCAACCAATGGCGTGCTGCGACGGAATCGGCTTCGACGCCACGCCTTTCGGCCAGGGCGACGCCCCAGTGGTAGCGCGCCAGGCTGACGTAGCTGGCGTCGTCCGACTGCTCCGCGCCTTTCTTCAGTAGCGCGGCGGATTTGCTCAGATCCGGCTCCATGCCGCTGCCGCTCTCGTACATTTGCGCCAGCGAAATCATCGAGTAGACGTCGTTCCAGCGCGCCACGCAGTCTTCGAAGATGGCTTTGGCGGCATCGAAGTTACCGGTCTTCGCCGTCACGTAGCCGTAGAGGCATTTGATGCGCTTGGGGCTGTCGACATAGGCCTCATAGCCCAGCTCGTCGGCGCTGGCGGGCAGAGTGGCAAGGCCAAGCAGCGCGGCTGCAGTGAGACGAATCACGGGCGCGCCTCGCTCAGGCGGCAGCTGCTTTCCGGTGCGTCGAAGCCCAGGGTGTCCAGTTCGCTGGTGGGATGCAGAAAGCCGTCCTGCGGCGAGTTCGATACCAGCGCCCGCGGGTGTATCAGCGGGATCGGCTGGCGTAGCTGGCCATTCCACGGGCGGAAGCTCAGCTTGCGGCCCTTGAAACCATCCAGCGGAAGCTCACCGCTAAGCGACAGCTGACGGATTGCCGCGGCGTCCGTGCTGCGCAGGCGAGTGACCGCCGCTGCAAGGCTGCGTACGCCCATCCAGGCGGCGAAATCGCGGTCGTTCATCCAGCGCTTGGCATGCGCCTCGAAGCGTTTCTGCAATTGGGCGGCGCCGTAGGTTTCCACCGTCTTGTGCCAGCCGGTGGCGGTCAGGCCCTGGGTGCCTGCCACCGGGCGCGGCAACCAGGTGTGATATGGCACGTACTCACCGAAGTCGCCACGTTCGTCGGCCACCAGCACCACGTCGTATTCGGCACCCTGGGTGAACAACGGCATCTCGGCCTGGGCGCTGCGGCGTTGGTCGTTATCGAAGCTCCAGGGCTTCTCCACCACGATGCGGTGACCGAAGCGCTTGGCCGCGCGGCGCAAAGCATCGGCGTAGGCCTGATCCTCAGCGGTCGGACCGACGATCAGCATCCAGCGATTCCAACGGCGTGCCGCGAGGAACTGGCCGAGCGCATCGGCGAGCATGCTGCGGCTGGGCAGGGTGTGCAGGACATTCGCCAGGCAACTCTGGCTGCGCAGTGCATCGTCGGCACTGCCGGCGTTGATCAGCAGTGCTTCCGGCATGGCGTCCGACAGCTGGCGCAGGGACGCAGCCGGAGCGTTGACCACGAACAGGCGCAGACCGTCGGCGTATTGCTTGCCCGCCTGTTCCAGGAGTTCTTCCGGCGTTTCGCTGGTGGCCGCTTCGAGCACATAGCTGTGCTTGAGAAAACGTCCCGTGCTGTTGCTGTCGGTGATCGCCAGTTCGGCGCCGCGCAGGCCGGCGTCTTCGGGCTCAGGAATGACGTTGGAGAGCACCGGGCCGGTGTCTGGGCGATAACCGAGATAACCGATGCGTATCGCCAGCTCCGTGCTGGCAGCCGCTGCAGCGAACTGCGTGCAGCAAGTGAGGGCGATCAGGAAACCGGCTCGTCGTAATACGTGGCTCATGGGCAGCTCCTGTGACGTTGCAGGCAGCATAGGAACCATGGCAGAGCGGGGGAATATGCAGAAAGTACCAGTCGCTGTGTACCAAGGTCGTAGAAATGACGATGAAAAGGCGGCGCAGGCCCTGCGCCGCCCCGGCCCTTAGCGGACTCGCCTGACCTTGAATCGGCCGACCTGCACGATCATTTGCTGCGCTTGCTGCGTCAGCTCCTGTGCGGCCTGGGTCGATTGCTCGGAGTTACTGCTGTTGTGGTGCACCACTTCATCGATCTGGCCGATGGCCAGGCTGACCTGTTCGATACCGGATGCCTGCTGGCTCGACGCCGAGGCGATCTCGTCGACCAGCTGCGAAACCTGTGCCGCGCCCTGAACGATCGCTTCCAGCGCCCGTGCTGTGTCGTCGGTGAGCTCCATGCCCTTGATCGTCCGCGCATTAGACTCCTGGATCAGACGGGTAGAGCGCTGTGCGGCCTCGGCACTGCGGGCTGCCAGCTGACGGACTTCATCGGCGACCACCGCGAACCCGCGGCCATGCTCGCCGGCACGGGCCGCCTCGATGGCCGCGTTCAGTGCGAGGAGGTTGGTTTGCGTGGCGATCTCTTCGATTGCCCTGATGATGTTGGTGATATCCAGGCCCGACTGGTCGATCTCCTGCATTGCCGCTTTCAGGGTGACCATCAACTCGTTGCCACCGCGGGCCGAATGCTCGGAATCGCGCGAGAGGGCGTTGGCTTCGCTGGCGTATTCGGAGGTCTGGCGAATCTGCGCAGCCATCTGGTTGATGGTGGCGCTAATCTCAGTCACCGCGGAGGCCGATTCCGTTGCGCCGCTGGAAAGATCCTGGCTGAGGCTCGTCACCTGGCCGGCCTTGTCGTTGATCAGCCCTGAGCTCTGCTGGACCTGGGATACCAACTCGTTGAGGTTGTCGACCATTCGCCTGAGCGCAAGCCCGAGCTGGTCGTGCTCCGAGGCCAGACGGACTTCCACCGCCAGGTCGCCCTGGGAGATGCGTTCGGCCACGTGTACCTGCTCCTGTAGGCTGTCGGCCATTCGGTCGAGGCTGGCGGATAGCTGGCCGACTTCGTCCGCGGACTGGTGCGCCAGGCGCTGGGAAAAGTCGCCTTTCTGAATGGCACCGGCCAGCTGCGCGGCTTTGCGAATGGGCAGGGCGACCGAGCGGGAAGAAAACCACAGCGCAAGCACGGCGAGGATTGAGATGAGCACGCCTGCGCCGATCTGCTGCAGCATGCTCCGATCGCTCTTGGCGTCCATCTCGGTCTTCAGCTCGGTGGCCTTGGCCAGCACGATTTCCTTGTTGATCTTCAGCATCATCGACCAGGGCTTGCCGGTACGACCCAGCTCGATCGGTGCGAACACCACGATCGTGCCGTCTGCGTCCAGACGGGCGAGTTCTTCGCCCTTTTGCACGGCGCTCAGAGCCGTCTGCCACTCGTTCGGCAATACCTTCTGGAAGTGCTGGCCAATCAGGTCTGGCGAGCGGCTCTCCGCCACGATCAGCCCCTGGTCACTGATGATCGCCACTTCGCCTCGGCCCTCGAACAGCTTGCCGGATACTTCCTGGCTGATCTTCTGCACGAAGTCGAGGTTGTAGTCGGTGCCCGCCACACCCATGAAGCGGCCATCGACGATGACCGGAACCGAAAGCGTCGCCAGCCATACCTGCTTGCCCTGCACGATGTAGGGCAGCGGGCCGAGCACGCTTTCCTTGAGCGTTTCCCGCGGCCCGATGTACCAGCCGCCCTTGAGTACGCCGTTGGGGTGCTTGTCCATGGTGTCGTACTCGACCAGCGGCTGCACCGCGATCTTGCCGTCTGCGCCCCGCGTCCAGTAGGGCGTGAAGCGACCGGTCTGCTCGTTGTTACCGTTCTGGCCACCAGTGAATAGGAAATCCTGGCCGTCGATTGCGTCCGGCTCCCAGCACGAGTAGGTGCCGTTGAAGTCCGGATAGCTTTTCAGCACGTTGAGCAGAATCGAGTTCACCTCGTCCCGGCCAACCTGCAGCCCACCCGAACCCGCCGGGTTCAGCTTGCCGACCGCAAAGGTCGTCGCCATGCCCCGCGCCGCTTCCAGCGCTTCGGTGAACTCGGAGCGGATTTCTCCGGCGTATTTCCCGCCGAGGTGCTGCAGGGTCTGCAAGGCATCTTCCTGCGCCTGCTGACTGACCCGGTCGGACACCATGCCCTGGGTCGAGCTGGCAAGATAGACGCTGTAGCCAATCAAGATGCCAGCGGTTGCCAGCAGGCATAAGCCGCCGGTGATCGCTATTCGCTGCTGTATGGATTTGAGCGACATCACGGTTCCTACTCCTGATAACGCAAAAGAACCAGCGGTGGCGGGCCCAGGGACGCTGACGGTCTCACGTGGGGCGGCCAAGGATCGGATGATGTCCAATCGGCATCATGCATACCTGGATATGGCGGCCGCGCTGGCAGGAAGTTGATCGATACCTTGGTACTGCGACCTTGGTACTGATTCGGCTCGCTCGGCACCCGGGGTGCGCGCCATCAGGCTGCCGAAACGGGTGACGCAGCCGGTGTTTGCGCAGATTTGGATCGCCGCCACTGCCATGAAAGAGTCTGGAGCGCCCGATTCAACGGCCCCTGAACGCTACCAAGGTAGGAAGCTGGGCAGGGCTCGGCGCCTTAGGATGGCGACACCGAAAACAATAACGAGGCCATTCCCATGCCCACTTACAAAGCGCTGTTGCTCAACCTGCTGTTCGTTGGCAGCCTGGTCGGATTCGATCACAGCCACGCCGCTGGCGACCTGACCCGTCGTACGCAGGCTTTGCCGGATCTGAAGTTCGGTTCCGAGCAGAGCGACTACGCGGTGTCGCAGAAGGAATATCAGCTGGAAACCGGCGTCGCCTACCAGCTCAAGGTCAGCTCCGATGGCCAGAAGGAGTGCGCGTTCCAGGCGCCCGAGTTCGCCCAGTCGATCTATCTGCGCAAGGTCGAGGCCGGTGGTGTGGAGATCAAGGCGATCACGCTGGTCGAGCTGGAGTTCGAGGATGCCGGCGAGGCGGAAATCTTCTTCCTGCCCGTCAAGCCGGGCAGCTACCCGTTCTACTGCAAGGGGCTGCAGAACAAGGGCATGGAAGGCCGGTTCGTGGTCAAGTGAAGCGGACTGGCGCTCGGCGCTGATCACGGGGAGTTGCCGATATGTCCGCACTCTGGCGAATCAATCTGCTGGTCACGTTGCTCTTCACCCTGATCACCATGGTCTGTCTGGCGGTGTTGCTGCGCCAGGCCGCCCACGATGTAAAGCGTGAGCTCGATGCCGCGGCGGCGGTGGTTGGCTATCTCGGCGAGATGGCCGAGCGCGATCCCGACTCGCTGCGCCCGGGCCTGACCGATAGCCTGCGCCACATTCGTGTGCGCTGGCTGGACGCCACTGAATCGATGCCTGTCGGGGGCGATCCAGCGCTCGACAACTGGCTCGGGTCCTGGCTGTACCCAGCCGAACTTTCGTCACCCAGCGTCCTTCAGCTTTCCAACGGCCAGCGGCTGCACATCAGCGTCGATCCGCATGACGAAGTCGAAGAGGTCAGCGATTCGTTGTTGCAGTTGCTTGTGCTGTTCGGCCTGGCGCTGCTGCTCTGCCTGCTGGCGATCCGCTGGGCCGTGCGTCCGGGCATGCGAGTGCTCAGCGAGTTGCTTGGTGCACTGGTGAGCATCGCCGACGGCCGACTCGACACCCGCCTGCCATCGCATCGCTTCGCCGAGTCGCGCAGGCTCGCCGAACGCTTCAATCACATGGCCGCTGCACTCGAAGATGCGCGGGCCGACAATGAGCAACTGACCCAGGCGCTGCTGGCGCTGCAGGAACGTGAACGCACCCGTCTGGCGCAAGCGCTGCATGACGACCTCGGCCAGTACCTGGCCGGCATCCGCGCGCGGGCCTGTCTGCTGCGCGTCCAGGCGGACCAGCCCGACGCCGTTCGCGATACCGCGGCGCACCTTGAGCAACACAGCCTCGATCTGCAGAACGGATTTCGCACGCTGGTGCGTGACCTGTATCCGGTGATGCTCGATCACCTGAACCTGGAAGACGCCATCGGGCAACTCGCTGAGCAGTGGCAGAACACTCACGGTATCCAATGCGATGTCCAGCTGCGTGGAGCTATTCCAGCACTGTCGATGGACGCCAAGGTGCATCTCTATCGCATGGTGCAGGAGGCGCTGACCAACGTGGCGCGGCATGCGCGTGCGACTCGCGTGTGCCTGCATCTGTGTGGGGATCACAACGGGCTGCGCCTGTTGCTACGGGACGATGGCCATGGGCTGCCGCCAGAACGGCCGGGCGTCGGTCTGCGTTCGATGGTCGAGCACGCGCGCTGTCTGGGTGCCCGGCTGCGCGTGCGCCACCGCGCCGGCAAGGGTTGGGCGCTCTATCTCAAGTTGCCTTTGCAAGGAGCCACGTCATGAAGATTCTGCTGGTGGATGATCACGCAGTAGTGCGTCAGGGCTACGCGAGCCTGCTCAAGGCTCTGCTTCCCGAGGTGACAGTCAGTGAAGCCGCCAGCGGTGAGCAGGCGCTGGAGCAGGTGCAGGAATCGATTCCCAGCCTGGTCGTGCTCGACCTCGGACTGCCGGGCATCAGCGGACTGGAAACCTGCCGGCGCCTGCGTCAGCGGTTGCCGCTGCTGCCGGTGCTGGTGTTCAGCATGCACGACGAGCTGGCACTGGTCCGGCAGGCGCTAGATGCCGGCGCCTCCGGCTACCTGACCAAACGCTGCGCGCCGGACGTGCTGGTGGAGGCGGTGCGCAAGGTGCTTGCCGGGCAGACCTTCATCGAGCAGCCGCTGGCGACCGATCTGGCCTGCCAGCGGCCTTCGCAGTCGCCAATCAAGGGGCGACTGGGCGAAATGACACCGCGTGAGATGGAAATCTTCATCATGCTCGCGCGTGGCATAGGCAATCGGGAGATCGCCGAGCGGCTGTGCATCAGCAGCAAGACCGTCTCGAACCATATGGCCCTGCTGAAAAGCAAGCTGGAGGTCAGCTCCCAGGCCGAGCTCGTGCACCTGGCCATCGACCAGGGCTTGCTCCGCGTCGGTGACCGCATGGTGTGCGAGGCCTGATCGGCCCTCAGCTGTTCGGCTTCCTGCCGCGCTGCCTCTGTGGGCGATGCAGCGCGACATGTCTGTGTGCTGAAGCCGCAGCACCTCTCCAATTTTTCCCAAGCACCTGCCCGCCTGTAACAGGCGGACGGGGCGCTTGCGCCTTGCGAAGGTCGTGGGCCCGAGCTAGTGCGCAGGTCGTAAGACCAATCTCCATGCGGCCGGGAATTTTTCCCGCTCGAGTCGGGAATTCTTCCCTGTCGGCATCGCGTCGCGGCTCTCGATAATCGCGTCTGGCAGGTTGCCAGCATGCGCTTGTCCGCGGTTCTTGCCGCGTCGCGAGTGCGGGTGGCCTGGCCAGTCCGATTGGCCAACAAGAACAAGGACTACCCATGCCGTACCAGCTCTGTAGCAGCGCGACGCCCCGACGTACGCTGCTGTCCCTCGCCATCGCCGCGCTGCTGCCGGCGTCCGTTCATGCCGAGCAGACGCTCGATCTAGGCAGTCAGGAGGTGGTCGGTACCACGCCGCTGCCGGGCATCGAGCTGCCAAAGGATCAGGTACCGTCCAACATCCAGTCACTGGATGGCGAGGACCTGCGGCGGCTCGGCGGCCAATCGCTAGCCGAGAAACTGCAGCGCGGGTTGCCCAGCGTCAACGTCAACGAGATCCAGGGCAATCCGTACCAGGCGGACCTCAACTATCGTGGCTTCACCGCCTCGCCGCTGCTCGGTACGCCGCAGGGTCTTTCGGTTTTTCTCGACGGCGTGCGGGTCAACGAAGCATTCGGCGATGTGGTGCACTGGGACCTGATCCCGAACACCGCCATTGCCAACATGGCCCTGGTGCCGGGCTCGAACCCGCTGTACGGCCTGAACACCCTGGGCGGCGCACTGGCGCTGCAAACCAAACGTGGCGATACCCATCCAGGTGGCTCGGCGGAAATCTACGGCGGCTCGTTCGGACGCCAGGGAGGTGCAATCGAACAGGGTGGTAGCCATGAGGAGTTCTCCTGGTACCTGGCCGCCGAAGGCATGGATGAGGACGGCTGGCGTGACCATTCGCCGTCCGAGGTGCGCCAGCTGTTCGGCAAGTTCGCCTGGACTACCGACACCACCGATCTGGCCCTTACGCTGGCGCATGCCGACAACGATCTGATCGGCAACGGCCTGATCCCGGAGAGCATGTACGACCAGCGGCGCGAGTCGATCTTCACCTATCCCGACCAGACCGAGAACCGCAGCCACCTGATGGCCCTGTCCGCCAGCCACTGGCTCAACGACAACGATCGCCTTTCCGGCACGATCTATCTGCGCCGCACACGTACCGCGACGCTCAATGGCGACGGCAACGATGAGTACGAGGACGAATACGAGGCGTGGGAAGACGGCGGCTTTATCGGCGTAGGGCCGGAAAGCGGCGTGCTGAACCGTACCCGCACCGCGCAACGTGCCTACGGTCTGGCGCTGCAGTGGGCGCGGCATGTAGGTGCGCATCAGTTCGCCTTCGGACTGTCCCACGACAACACCCGCGCCAGCTTCCACCAGAGCGAGCAGGGCGGCGAGCTGACCGACGAGCGCGGAATCGCCGCCAGCGAAGAGGAGGAACAGGCCAACAGCCTGCTGGGGCGCACCCGTACTTCCAGCCTCTATGCCACCGACACCTGGGCGCTGACCGACGCGCTGCAGCTGACCGGCTCGCTGCGCTACAACCGCACCCGCGTGGTGAACACCGATCGCATGGGCGATGCACTAAATGGCGACTTCACCTATCGCAAACTCAATCCCGCGCTGGGCTTTGCCTGGCAGCTGCGACCGGCGGTCACAGTCTACGGCGGCTTTTCCCAGGGTAACCGTGCCCCGACACCAATCGAGCTGGGCTGCGCGGACCCTGCAAACCCATGCAGCCTACCAAACGCCATGGCGGCCGACCCCTTCCTCGAGCAGGTTGTCACCCGCACGCTGGAGGTCGGTGTACGCGGCGAACTGGCTGGCGGCACCCGCTGGAACCTCGGGGCCTTTCGCAGCATGAACCATGATGACCTGCTGTTCGTCGGCACCGGCGGTAGCATGGGCTACTTCACCAACTTTGGCCGCACCCGTCGTCAGGGCATCGAACTGGGTCTGGCTGGCGAGCTGGGGCCATTCGACTGGCGGGTGGACTACACCTTCCTGCACGCCACCTTCCGCTCCGGGGCCTGCATTCTCGCCGAGAACAACAGCACCGAAGGCGAGGGCGGCTGCCCGGACGACGAGATTCGCGTGTCCAGCGGTGACTATCTGCCAGGCCTGCCGAAGCACAACCTCAAGCTGGGGCTGAACTGGAATCTCAATGAGCGCCTGCGAGTCGGCACCAGCGTCCTGGCGTACTCGTCGCAGTACGTGCGCGGCAACGAGAACAACCGTCATCAGCCCAACGACGAGGTAGAGGGCAGCGGCAAGCTGCCAGGTTACGCGGTGGTCAACCTCACTGCCGATTACCGCTTCGCCCGTGACTGGACGCTGTTCGGCCGGGTCGACAACCTCTTCGACAAGCGGTACGCCACCGGCGGTGCATTGGCCGAGAATTCCTTCGTCGGTGCTGGCAACGCTTTCGAGTCGGACCCGGATGAATGGCGCCACGAGCAGTTCATCGCCCCAGGCGCGCCCCGGGCGGGCTGGGTGGGCGTGCGTTATCGCTGGGATGCGCTATAACCGATCAGTCGCAGTAGCACCGAGCATGCCGGGCCTTTGCGCCCGGCATGTCGCGTCCGGCCTGGCTGCGGTGTTCGGTGTGCTCGCGGTTCAAGGTTCTGACGTGAAATCGTCACGGGCGATTGCGTATCCTGGCGAGCTTGGCCGATTGGTTGACGGCAGCACAGGAGCACGGATGAACCGCGTCCATCATTACCCCCTCGTCTCGCAACGTGCCGCTGGCGGGTGCCGCTGAGCATGCCGTCACGTCTGCGCATCGTTCTTGCACTCGGCAGTGCACAGACCCTGGCCTGGGGCTCGACCTACTACCTGCCGGCCATTCTCGCCGAACCGATGGCGAGCGAGCTGGGCATTTCCACAGGCAATGTATTCGCTGCATTTTCCCTGGCACTGATCGTCACAGCCGTCCTCGGACCGCTGTCGGGCAAGCGCATAGACCATTATGGCGGGCGCGATGTGCTGGCGCTTTCCAGCATCGTTTTTGCCGTTGGCCTGGCCATGCTCGGCCTGGCCAACGGACCGCTGATGCTCTGGGCCGGCTGGTTGGTGATCGGCATCGGCATGGCGCTGGGCCTTTACGAGTCGGCCTTCACCACGCTTGCCGGCATCTACGGTCGCGATGCGCGTGGCGCGATCACCGGCATCACCTTGCTCGCCGGCTTCGCCAGTACGGTGTGCTGGCCGATCAGCGGCTGGTTGAACGCCGAATTCGGCTGGCGCGCCACCTGCCTCACATGGGCCGGAGCGCATCTGCTGCTCGGGCTGCCGTTGAACCGGTTGCTGATCCCGGTTGGCGTGCAGCCGGCTCCGACCGCGGCAGAGCAAGCGCAGACAAACGATCGCTCGGGTGCTGGATCGACCATGGCGCTGCTGGCCTTCGTCTTCGCCGCCACCTGGTTCACCAGCACGGCGATGGCGGCGCACCTGCCACGTCTGTTGCAGGAGTCCGGGCTGTCAGCGGCCGCGGCCATCGGAATCGCGGCGCTGGTCGGACCGGCCCAGGTCGGGGCGCGCTGCCTGGAGTTCGTCCTGCTGCAGCGCTTCCATCCACTGATCTCGGCCCGTCTCGCCGCTATCGCCCATCCCATCGGCGCGGCTGGCGTGATGCTGGTGGGTGCGCCTGCGACCACCGCATTCGTGCTTCTGCATGGCGGCGGCAACGGCATTCTGACCATCGCCAAAGGGACCTTGCCGCTGGCGATATTCGGCCCCCATGGCTATGGCCTGCGCCAGGGGCTGCTGATGGTACCGGCACGTTTCGCCCAAGCGTTTTCGCCGCTGGTGTTCGCGCTGCTGATCGACGACTTCGGTACGCGGGCGCTGTGGCTGTCGGCGGCGCTGGGCGTCCTGGCGTATGCCGCACTGACCTTCCTGCAACGCCGGGCGCATGGGCTGGCCTGACTCCTGTTGACTGCCGCCGCCGAAGCCCTGTCAGCGCGGTAGCGCCGCGAGCAGCATCGCTTGTTGGTCTGCGCTCAGACCGAGAAATACGCACAGCGCGGCGTAGGCGTCGTTGGCCGCGTAGGCCTGCTGTGCCTCGGTCAGCGCGGGATTCGCCCAGTTCGAGGTGGCCACGCTGCGGGATTTTTCGATCCGTGCGTCGAGCACCGCGGCCACCGCACCGCGCAGGCCGACCTGACCCTTCTTGCCCTGATAGCGAAGCACCGAGCCCAGGTCCAGCAGCCTGATCGGGCGGATGCCCAGCTTGCCTTGCAGCCTGGAACGATCCGACTTCAGCCCGAAACCGATCTTCGCCAGCGCGGGCGATTGCAGGATTGCGCTGGCCGCTTCGATGCAGCCGGGCATGCCGATCCTGAACAGGTAGGCCTTTGCCGGGGTGGCGAACTGGATCAGGTGCGGACCGCTGGAGACTTCGCCCACCTTGAAGGTCGGTTTGGATTCGGTATCGAAACCGATGCAGGCAAAGCTCATGATTTCCTCCACCGCCGCGTGAAACTCGTCCGCTGTCGCGGGGGTGACGATGCTCGGCGACGTCAGCCCGTCGAAGCGCGGCAGCCCGTCGACATTCGGATGCTGGCGGATATGAATGATCAGCTTCTGCGTCAAGCTGGCGTCCTCCGAACGCTGATGATCGAGTCAGCCTGCAGCGGTGCCGAATCGGCTGTAGCGCGGCCATCCCTCATGTGCCGATCTGCTGTGGACAGGCTCGCCATCAGTTCTTCAACTGGCTGGCGAACTGCCCGACCGCGCCGACCACGCGCTGCGCGCCGTCCTGGATCTCGACGATCACCGCGCCGGCCTGGTTGGCGAATTCCAGTCCCTGCTCGGCCTGGTCACGGCTCGCGCTCATGCTGTGCACGGCGGCTTGCGCCAGGTCCTGGTTCTTCTGCACCACGCCGACGATCTCCTCGGCGGCTTTGCTGGTGCGGGCCGCCAGCTGGCGAACCTCGTCGGCCACCACCGCGAAGCCACGGCCCTGATCACCGGCCCGTGCGGCTTCGATGGCGGCGTTGAGAGCCAGCAGGTTGGTCTGATCGGCAATGCCGCTGATGGTCTTGAGGATCGCGCCGATCAGCTGCGATTGCTTGTCCAGCGCCTCGATACCGTCGGAGGCTTCCTGCATCTGCTGGGCGATGCGATGCATCACTTCGACCGTCTGCTGGACCACTTGCGCGCCGCGCTGGGCACTGAGGTCGGTGTGCTGGGAGGTGTCGTAGGCAACCGTGGCGGCGTCGGCCACGGCCATCTCCCGGTTGACCTGATCGGTGATGACGGTGGCGAACTTGATCACCTTGTACAGCTTGCCGTAGGCATCGAGCACCGGGTTGTAAGATGCCTCGAGCCAGACGGTCTGGCCGTGGGCATCGATACGCTTGAAGCGTTCGGCGATGTACTCGCCACGGTTGAGGCTAGCCCAGAATTCGCGATAGGCCGGCGACTCGCTTTCCTCACGCTCACAGAACATGCGGTGGTGCTTGCCCTTGATCTGCTCGAGGCGGTAGCCCATGCCGTCGAGGAACCGCTGGTTGGCGGTGATGACATGCCCGCCGAGGTCAAACTCGATCACCGCGGTGGAGCGCAACAGCGCGTTGATTACGCTTTCGTGCTCGCGTGAGGTCTCGATAGTGCGGGTCAGGTTGGTGGCGCATAGCGTGAAGTGATGCAACCTGCCATCCGAGCCCGTGATCGGCTGCCAGATCGAACGCAGCCAGGCTTCCTGGCCGTCAGCCTGTAGCAGTCGGTAGGCGCCGCTGATGTGCTCCGCGCGCTGCATGGCGGTCTTGAGGCGTGAGTAGTTCGGTTCGGTACGAAACTGCTGGCTGAAGAAGTCGTCGACGGAGCGGCCGATGAGATCGTCGCGGCGATAACCCATTTCGCTGAGGAACAGCTCGTTGGCGTGCTGAATGCGTCCTTGCGGGTCCAGTTCCAGGACCATCATCTCCCTGTACAACGAGTTCTTGATCTGCTGATTGATTGCGGCTTCCTCGCGCAATTCAGCCAGTTCCCGTTTCAGGTTCTTGTTGAACATTTATTGGCATCCGGTGAAGGGCAAGACAGCCCAGTCACTTGATCGGCGCCTGAGTCATTTTCCTGAGCTTGCCAGCCAATGGTTTGCTCTATACCGGCGATTGAATTGGCCTATCGGCGGCGGTTTCATTTCTCCCAATCGACCGGGCAGTCCTTGCAGCCTTCCATGTTGGTGCCTTGAAACGTCGCGTAGTGCCGGCGCGCCCCGGTTAGCACCGCTTTACCGAGGTTGGCGTCGTTGAGCTTGGCTTCCTGCAGGTTAGCGTCGGTCAGATCGGCACCCTCGAGATCGGCCTTGCTCAGCCAGGTCATTTCCAGGTCGGCGGCGTGCAGCGTGCTGCCATGCATCCTGGCGCCACTCATGCGGGCGAACTCAAGGTAGGCGCCAGTGAGGTCGGCTCCCTTGAACTGGGCGGCCTGGGCGAACAGGCCCCAGCCCTGGATGGCGATCAGCCGGGCATCGGTGAAATTGGCCAGGCGCAGGTTGGCCTGTTGCAGGCTGGCGCGGTTAAGCGTGGCGCCGGTTAGGTTGGCTTTTTCCAGATTGGCCAGGTCGAGGTTGGCGTGGCGCAGGTTGGCGCCGGAGAGGTTGGCACCGGCGAGGTTGATGCGGCGCAGGTCCTGATTGCTGAGGTCGGCGCCGCGCAGATCGGCGTTGGCACATTGGCTCTCGGGCTGGAGTACGCAGCCGTTGATCGTCAGAGGACCGTCATCCGCGGCGAAGGCGGACGCGCTGGCGAACACGGCCAGTGGCAGGAGCAAGCGGTTAGGGCTGTTCATGGGAAGTCACCTGGGGCAGGGCAATAGAGAAAAGCGGTCGCGTGGCGTTTCTGGCCTGTCGACGAGAGCGCCAACCCGGAGCCGGCTGGGCCAGACGC
>NZ_JXXD01000133.1 GCF_000935215.1 Stutzerimonas stutzeri | reverse complement strand
CGCCCATTTCGCGGGACGCGTTGCCGGAAAATGGTAGCCCGCCGATGCCCCAGCGCATGGCCAGGTAGCGGGTAAATTCCGGCGTTACGCCTGCTACGTAAGGCAGTTCCTGGCAGGCTTCGACCGGTGGCATGGCTGGCGCCGGCTCGGCCGCGACATCCACGACGGAACTGCGCGCTGCGCCGAAGCTGCCCTGGACTATGGTGACCACCTGCCCGTCCTGCATCACCCGGCCGAGCATCTGGCTCACGGCCTTGCCTTCTCGCAGTACCTCGGCCTCGAAGCTCGCCGGCGTGTCCAGCGCCAGCGGCCCGACGAAGGTGATCGCCAGCGAACGCAGCGGTCTGCCGTCGGGCACCTTGGCGCGCATGCTTTCGAAGACCAGCGCGGCGACCAGACCGCCGAAACCGGCACGCCCCTGTCCCCAGCTGGCCGGTACCACCACACTGCCGGGGTTGTCTCGCACCGCCTGCAACAGCTCGCAAAGCTCCATATCCACCTCGTTATCGTTCGTTATGCAAGCGATGTTAAAGGGGCGCCGGTGAGGGTGCGAGCCTGCCTGGCAGAAGCGGCCGCATGAAATGCCGAATCATCCACGCCGGCAATGGACGTCAGCCACGTTGTGCCGGCGCAGCGGGACGCCAGGGCAGCGCCCGGCGCAGCTGGCTCAAGGCGCGTGACAGGTCGTCAGTCGCATCAGTTTGCTGGGCGTAGCGCTGCGCCTCGTAGAGGCTGACGAACGCAAGGATGGCCGGCGCCTGTTCGGGCAGCATCGCTGCGGCGCGCTGGGCGAAACTACGGGCGCCCTCGCCTTTGTGGCGGCGCGCGCCATGACGTGCCAGAAGTCGTTCGAAGCGCCGGAACAGGCGCTGCTGAGCGTCCGTTTCGCGCCGCCAGGGCTTGAACAGCAGCAGCGCGAGCACGCCGGTCAGCACACCCAGCAGCGCCACCAGGCCAAGACCGAGCGTCTGCCCGTCCAGCTTGCCGAACCAGCGTTGCAGCATCTGCGACTGCTGCTCGTCCTGATAGTTGAGTACCCAGCGCTGCCAACCGTAATTGAGGCTGTCCCAGCGCAGGCGCAGCGCGTTCATCCAGCCGATGTCACGGTAGCGCAGCAGTGACATCGGTTCATCGGCGAGAAAGCTCTGCTCACGGGCCAGCGCCTGCTCCAGGCCCTGCTCCACCCGCTCGGGCGCGACCTGGAAGGTCGGGTCGACACTGACCCAACCACGCTCCGCGACCCAGTATTCGACCCAGGCGTGGGCGTCGAACTGATGAACGGAGAGATAATTGCCCGCCGGGTTGACCTCACCGCCCTGATAGCCCGCCACCACCCGCGCCGGAATCCCCGCTGCGCGCAGGACGAAGGTCATGGCGCCGGCGTAGTGAGCGCAGAAACCACTGCGCGTCTCGAACAGGAAGTCATCGACGATATCGCTGCCCACTGGCGGCGGCTCCAGGGTGTAGTGATAGGGCTGGCGGTTGAAGTGCTTCAACAGCGCATCCACCATCGCCTGAGGCGCCTGCGCGGATTGCCGTAGCTCGCTCGCCCAGGCGCGGGCGCGTGGATTGCCCTGCTCCGGCAGCTGCAATGCCCGCCCGAGGCTCGCCGGTGCGCTGATCGCTTCGCGACGCGCGTCCAGCCATGAAGTCGCCTGATACATCAGCGGCTTGTTCACCGGCTGGCGGCGCTGGAGATGAAAATCCGCCATAAGCTGCGCCTCGCCGCTCGCAACCTGCGGCACATCCAGCGCGAACAGCCAGGGCTGGCCGCTGGGCTGCATGACGATGCTGTAGCTGAGCGGCTCACCAGCCGCCTGCCACTCCGGCGCCTGGGGAAGCTGCGAAGCGTAGGATTGCGACCAGCGACGACCGTCGAAGCGTTCGAAGGTCACCGCGCGCCAGTAGAGCTGGTCGCGGGGCGGAATGTCGCCGTCGAAGGTGACGCGAAAGGCCAGCTCCGCCGAACGGCCAAGACGGGCGATGTCGCCGGGCGCCATGTGATCGGCCAAGCCGGTTGTGCCGCGGTCGCCGGCCTGCGGCAACGACCACAGTGGCGGCAGGCGGGGGAAGAACAGAAACAGCACCAGCATCAGCGGAATCGCCTGCAACAGCAGCGAACCGGCCAGGCGTACCGTCGGCCATGGTCGGGTGACCAGGCTACTCTGCTGCAGCCCGATCATCGCGGCCAGCAATGCGGTGACGGGCAGCAGGCTATACAGTCCGGCGACCAGGCTGTCCTCGAACAGGTAGCTGGTCACCACCGCGAAGAAGCCGAGGAAGATCAGTACCAGTGCATCGCGACGGGTGCTCATCTCCACGAGCTTGAGAATGAACGCAGCTATCAGCAGCACCACGCCGGCTTCCAGGCCGACCAGGCTGCCGCGCGAGAAATACACGCCGAAGCCGGCGCCAATCATCAGCAGCGCCTTGAGCCAGCTGCGCGGATAACGCGCACGCATGCGGAATATCTGAATCCGCCAGCTGGCGCAGCCCAACCACAGGCCGATGATCCATAGCGGCAGATGAGTGAGGTGCGGCAGGATCACCAGCACCTGCGCCACCAGCAGCCAGATCAGGCTGTTGCGCGGAATTCCCGGCTTCGCGCTCACTTCACGCCCTCCTCGCTCAGGCCATGCAGCGCCAGTGCACGCAGGCAGGCATCCCGATGAGCCTGCCCGCCATCGGGTCCGACCAGCTCACCCGGCAGGCGCAGTGCGAACGGTTGCTGCTTGTCGCTGAGGTCGACGACCCAGTGGCAGAGCCTCGACAGGCGCTGCTCGGTGTCGCCGTCCAGGGCATCGAAATCGAGCAGCGGATCGTTGCCGAGCAGGCTGGCGAAATCCTTCACCAGCAGGCCCTGGCCACGGGAATAGGCCTTCCAGTGCAGGCGTCGGCGCGGATCGCCCGGCTGCCAAGCCCGTAGCCCCTGATAGTCGTCGACACCGGCGCCGCGCGTCAGCGTGCCCTCATCCTCGGTTTCCGGCGCACTGCCGCCAGGAGGGCGCTCGGCAATCGATGGCTGCGGGTAGACCAGCGCCGCCAACTCCAGATCGATCCAGCTCCAGGCCACCAGCAGGCCCAGCGGAAACCGGCTCTCGACCCGCACACGCCCAGGTCGCAGCCAGCCGCGGCGTTGCGTCGGCAGGCTCAATTCGACTTCGACGGCGCCGCCCGCCGGCACATCGACCAGGCGCAAGCCGCTGGCCGGCCAGCCGAGCGCCACCGCCTGATAGGCGCGACCGGGACTTTCCAGACGCACCCGCAACAGCGCCTGCTCACCGACGAATGCTGCGGTGGTTCCGCCCGCCTGCAGGACCAGGCCGGCAAGATTGCGCCAGGTATGCAGGATGGTGACGAGATACAACGACCCGAGCAGAAAGGTCAGGCCGTAGGCCAGGCTGTTCTGGTAGTTGATCGCGGTCAGCAGCATCAGCAGCAGCGCCACCAGGAACGCCAGCCCGACCGCGGTGGGCATGATGAAGATGCGCCGCTGGTTCAGGCGCACGCTGGAAGCGGGCGGGATGCGCCGTAGCAGCCAGCGGTCACGAAAGCGCGGCAACAGCCTCACGATGGTTGCCCGCCATCATGCGCGGATGTCGCTGTCACAGCGCAGGCACCTCGCGCAGCAGCCATTGCACCAGCGCACCGCCCCCGTGACCGGTGGCATCCGCGCGCTCGCGCAGACGGTGGCCGACCACGGTGGGCAACACCGCCTGCACATCTTCCGGAATCACGTAGTCGCGTCCGTCGAGGAATGCCCAGGCGCGGGCAGCCGCAAGCAGGGCCAGGCTGCCACGCGGCGACAGCCCCCAGGCGAATTGCGGCTGCGTGCGGGTGGCCTCCACCAGTCGCAGCACGTAATCGACCAGCGCATCGCTGACCCGCACGTTGCCCACTGCGTCCTGAATGGCACGTAGCTCGTCGTGTTCCAGCAGCGGTTCGAGACGGGTCAGCAGATCGCGTCGCGACTCGCCCAACAGCAGCGCCTTTTCCGCTGCCTTGGCCGGATAGCCCAGGGAAACGCGCATGAGAAAGCGGTCCAGCTGCGATTCCGGCAACGCAAAGGTGCCGCCTGAACTGACCGGGTTCTGTGTGGCGATGACGAAGAATGGGTCAGGTAACGGGCGCGTCGCCCCCTCGATGGTGACCTGCCCCTCCTCCATGGCTTCAAGCAGCGCGCTCTGGCTCTTCGGCGTGGCGCGGTTGATCTCGTCGGCCAGCACCAGCTCGGCGAAGATCGGACCCGGGTGGAAGACGAACTGTCCGCTGTCCTTGTCGAACACCGAGGTGCCGAGAATGTCGCCGGGCAGCAGATCGGAGGTGAACTGGATGCGCTGGAACTCCAGTCCCAGCACCTTGGCCAGGGTATGGCTCAGGGTAGTCTTGCCCATGCCCGGCATGTCTTCGACCAGCAGATGACCTCGGGCCAAGAGACAGGCAAGGGCCAGTCGAACCTGGGCTTCCTTGCCGAGCAATACTTCGTTGACTGCTCGCAGGCAGGCGTCCAATCGGGTGCGCATAGACTCTCCTTCGTTCGTCGCCCTGATGCTACTGGTCAGCTGCGGCCAGGCAAAGCGAAGGAAATGCCCGGTGACGAGTTTGTGATCCTGGCACCGTTGCAGCGCTCACGCCGCTGCGCCTGTTTCCAGACGATGGAGAACAGCTGCGGACATTGCTTGTGAGATGACGGCCGCGGGAAAGCGGTAAGCGAGCCGGAAGGCTCGAAGGCAATTGCCGGCCCGTGCGCTAGCGAACGGACCGACAACTGAAGGCGCCGGCTCAGCGACCGGCGCGGGATTCGCGAAGGTAGAAGCGCGCCTTCTGCGCTTTCTGCGTGCAACCGCGGAAGGCTTCGAACTGCTGCTGCGTCTTGGCGCCGGTCAGCAAGGCCATGGCCTTGGAGTAGCTGACCGTACCGGCGAAGCCTTCGGCTTCCGCCAGGCTCTGCTCCTTCCACGCCGCATTCAGCTCCGCGGCGCAGCTGTCACGGTATGCCGTCTTGCCAGCACAACCGGCCAGCAACAGAACCAGCAAAGGCAAAGATAGCCAGGTTTTCATCGCATGATCCCTCGTATGCCATTCAGGAGTTAAGACGCAGCTCGCGCCGGACGGTGCCGCAAATACTCGACCACGGACGGCTGGTCGCCAGCGAACTCGATACGCTCGGCCTTGCTCTCGCGCTGATAGGCGTACATGGGGTCGTAATACTCACCCAGCAGCGCCTCAATCCAGGCGCGATGCAGGTCGACAGAGCCACTACGCGCCTGTTCCGCCAGCGCTTGATCCATCAGCAATGCCAGGCGCTGGTAGCGCTCGCCGCCGAGTCGCTTGCTAATATTGACCAGACTTTGCTGCAGACGCTCGGCGAATGCAGCGAAACCGTTCTCACTCTCCTCGGCGATGAATTCGGCGCACAGGTCGATCACGTAGTCCTTGAGTATCCGCTCGACGCGCCCTTCCAGGCTGTCTTCCAGCCAGACCAGCGGAAAATGCTGCATGCCCTGGAACAGCGGCAGCGGGATGGAGCAACGCCCGACCAGGCGCGCCTCGTCCTCGACGACGAACGTCTCGATGCCCGCTGCACGCATTTTCAGCAGCCGGATCGCCAGGGCGTTCTCGAAATCGATCTGTGCCGGCTGCGGTGTCGCGCGCTTGCCGAAGCTGGAGCCACGGTGATTGGCCAGGCCTTCCAGGTCCAGGCTGTTATCCAGCTGCGCCAGCACTTCGGTCTTGCCGGTACCGGTCATGCCGCCCACCAGCACGAAAGCGCACTGCTCGACGGCCTGGTCGATGGTCTCCAGCAGGAAGTGGCGCATCGCCTTGTAGCCGCCGACTACCCGCGGGTAGTCGATGCCCATCTCATTCTTCAGCCATTGCTGGACGATCTTCGAGCGCAAACCGCCACGGAAGCAGTACAGGTAGCCATCCGGATGAGCTCGGGCGAAGTCCGCCCAGGCCTGCAGCCGCTCGGCCTTGGTCTTGCCGGACACTAACTGGTGGCCCAGCTCGATGGCGGCTTTCTGGCCGTGCTGCTTGTAGCAGGTGCCGACCTTCTGCCGCTCGATGTCGTTCATCAGCGGCAGGTTGACCACACCTGGAAACGCGCCCTTGCCGAATTCCACCGGCGCACGGGCATCCATCATCGGTGTGTCGTTGAGGAACAGCGCGCGAAAATTTTCGGTATCGCTGCGCATCAACGCACCTCTACCGCATGGCTACGGGCGGCGACCAGCTGGCCGATCGGCTCCAGCGCCAGGCCGAGCTCGGCGCAGACCGAGCGGAACTCCGCCTCGCCCTCCGGCGTCACGGCGACCAGCAAGCCACCACTGGTTTGCGGATCACAGAGCAGCTGCTTGTGGCGTTCGTCGAGCGTGGCGATGCGTTCACCGTAGCTGTCGAAATTGCGCTGGGTCCCGCCGGGCACGCACCCTTGCTCCAGGTAGTACTCGATGCCCGGTAGCCGCGGCACGCGGTCGTAGTCGATCTCAGCAGTCAGGCCGCTGCCGTCGGCCATTTCCACCAGATGGCCGAGCAGGCCGAAGCCGGTGACGTCGGTCATGGCACGAACCCCCTCGAGCTTGCCGAAACGGCTACCGGCAGTGTTCAGCGTGCACATCCAGTCGCGGGCCAGCCCGACATCTTCAGGGCGCAGCTTGGCCTTTTTTTCGGCGGTGGTAAGAATGCCGATGCCCAGCGGCTTGGTCAGGTACAGCTTGCAGCCGGCGGTGGCGGTGTCGTTACGCTTCATCTGGTGTTTACTCACCAGCCCGGTGACGGCCAGGCCGAAGATCGGCTCGGGCGCATCGATCGAATGGCCGCCTGCCAGGGGAATGCCTGCGGCATCGCAGACGGCGCGGCCACCGGCGATCACTTCGCGGGCGACTTCCGGCGGCAGCACGTTGACCGGCCAGCCGAGGATGGCGATGGCCATCAGCGGATCGCCACCCATGGCGTAGATGTCGCTGATGGCATTGGTCGCAGCAATGCGACCGAAATCGAACGGATCGTCGACGATGGGCATGAAGAAGTCGGTGGTCGACACCACACCGCGCTCCTCGTCGATGCCGTACACCGCGGCATCATCACGCGAGGCATTACCGACCCACAGACGCGGGTCGAGGTTCTGCGCTCCGCTGCCGGCAAGAATCACGTCCAGCACCTTGGGCGATATCTTGCAGCCGCAGCCGGCGCCGTGACTGTACTGGGTGAGGCGGATCGGTTCGCTCATCAGGCTCTCTCGTGACACGTGCACAAACGGGCGGCGATTGTAGCAAAGGCCACCGTGATTTCGCCGGTTGCCGCTGGATTCTGGCACGCGGTGACAGGCTCGCACATGACGAGTTCCCGATCAGCGCTTGCAGGCTCGCCGGCCAGGCATGAAGCTATCGCGAGTGCCACAGGGAGAACCGCATGAGTAAGAAAGTTGCACTGGTATTGGGATCCGGTGGCGCACGGGGCTATGCGCACATAGGCGTGATCGAGGAACTGGAGGCACGTGGCTACGAGATCGCCTGCATCGCCGGCTGCTCCATGGGCGCGGTCGTGGGCGGCATCTATGCAGCTGGCAAGCTCGACGAGTACCGCAGCTGGATCGAAAGCCTCGATTACCTGGACCTGCTGCGCCTGGTCGACCCAAGCTTCAGCCTCGGCGCGATCCGCGGCGAAAAGGTGTTCGGCCGCATCCGCGACATGGTCGGCAAGACCCGCATCGAGGATCTGCCGATTCCGTTCACAGCGGTCGCCACCGACCTGACCAATCAGCAGGAGATCTGGTTTCAGGAAGGCAGCCTGGAACTGGCGATGCGCGCCTCCGCGGCCATCCCAAGCCTGTTCACGCCGGTCATGCAGGGCAATCGCATGCTGGTCGACGGCGGCCTGCTCAATCCCCTACCGATCGTCCCGGTGGTGTCGGCGCATTGCGACATGATCATCGCGGTCAACCTCAACGCCAACAATCACAAGCAATACCCGCTACCGGAGATCGAGCGCCCCGGCCGCTTCGACTCGCTCATGACCTCGATCAGCTCGCACATCCCGTTCTGGCGCAAGGACGAAGCCGAGCTGACCGAACAGATCGAGGATATCCGCGCAGGCGAACTGACTCGTGGGGATCAGCCACCGGCTGCACCGACCAGCCGCAGCGCGCCTCGATCGGCGGAAGGCTCGACGGTAATCGATGTGACTGGCCCGGCGTCGCTGCTGGAGCTGATCAACCAGAGCTTCGATGTCATGCAGTCTTCGCTGGCGCAGTACAAGATCGCCGGCTATCCGCCGAATGTACTGGTCAATATTCCGAAGCGGGCCTGCCGCTTCTACGAGTTCTACAAGGCGCCGGAGCTCATAGCGCTGGGCCGCATCGTCGCCCACGATGCTCTGGTTCGCTACGAAGAGGAGCAGTGATCGGCAGACGCCACCTCACCGCCCGGCGGGCTCCCGCCGCTCGTTCGCAAGCTGCGTCGATTCGTGCGGTGGCATCTGCGGCACCTCCTTGATCAGCCAGTCACCCAGCAGGCTATAGGCCACCGCGAGCAGGGTCGGGCCGAGGAACAGCCCCATGAAACCGAACGCGAGAATGCCGCCGAACACACCGAGCAGCACCACCACCAGCGGCAGATTGCCCCCTCGGCTGATCAGATAGGGTTTGAGCACGTTGTCCACGCCGCTGATGATGAACATCCCCCAGATGCCGAGGAAGATCGCCATACCGTAATCGCCCTGCCAGGCCAGCCAGGCAACGGCAGGGCCCCAGATCAGCGGCGGCACCATGATGAAGCTACAGGCGAAGGTCAGCAGCCCGAGCACCAGCGCTCCCGGCACCCCGGCGATGAGAAAACCGATGTAGGCCAGAATCGCCTGAGCCGCGGCAGTGCCGATCACCCCGTTGACCACGCGCTGCACCGTCCCCGCAACGAGTTCCAGATAATGATCCGCACGATCACCGATCAGCCTGTGCAAAAGGCTATGGACGAATGCCGACAAGCGTGGCCCATCGCGATAGAAGAAGAACACCAGCACCAGGCTCAGCGCCAGTTCGAGCATCCCGCCGCCGATGCGCGCGCTGCGCACCAGCAGCCAGTTGGCGACCTGGCCGATGTAGGGCCGAATGCTGGCGATCAGCGCCGTGCCCTGCTCGTCCACGGTGCTCCAGAAATTCAGTAGTGCATCGCCTATCAGCGGCACCTCACCCAGCCAGGCCGGCGCCGGCGGCAGTCCCTCGACCTGCAGATCGTGCAGCAATGCGTTGGCATCGCGGATCTGGTCGGCGATGTTGAAGCCCAGCCAAACCAGCGGCACCGCCACCAGAACCATCCAGCTGAACGTGAGCAGACCGGCGGCGAGCGTGGCATTGCCATTCAGCCAACGGGTCAGCACGCGCATGACCGGCCAGCTGGCGAATGCCAGAACGGCAGCCCAGAACAACGCGGAAGCAAAGGGCGCCAGTACCCAGAGACAGGCGGCCAGCAGCCCGAGGAGCAGAATCTGCACCAGCAGGCGATCATTGTTGAGCATGTGAAATTACTCTACTGAAAAGAGCCGGCGCGTTCTGTCAGCGTGACGCGTCAGCGAAGACGGCTATTGCAGCCGTTACGCAGGATCAGCGCAATAGTCTGATGAGCAGGCCGGGTTGCTCCGAGTCATCCACTTCCAGGCGACCGCCACGAATGCGTTCGGCGATCAGCGCTTCACGCCAGGCGGCTGCGCTACGCCCGGCCAGGCTCACCCGCGTTGTGCTGTCCAGACGCATGACATTGGCCAGCAGCACGCCCCACTCGGCAGTCGGCTCATCGGCCAGATCGGGCAAACGCAGCTCCCCGGTGCTACGCAGCTGTCGCTGCAATGTCGCCGCAGTCGGCAGCACACCAGCCAGAGGCCGGTCGGAGTGGAGTTGCTCGACGTGCAGATAAGGCCTGCCGTTGCCACGGGTAATCCCGTAAAGCGCGATCAGCTCGCCTTCACCGCCTGGCATGCGTGCCAGCAGATAGGCCTGCCGCGCTTCAGGACCGTAAAGCATGGACTTGTTGAAGATAGCGTTGGCCCAGAGGCTGCTGGAACCGCACTCGCGCCCTTCGCACCAGAAAAGCAGTTCGGCGCCCTGTTGCAACAGCGTGCCGCGAGCCTCGGTAAAGGCTTCAATACCCGTGTGCGTGGCTGGCAATTGATAGGTGATCGCGGTCAGCTCGCCAGAGACGACCACCTGGGAGGCCATCCGCAGGTTGCCACTGATGCGACGTATCGAGTCCTGCGGATACACCCGCTCCTGAACCTGGGTTTGCCGGTAATCGACGATCTGCGCCTGGGCAAAACGAGGCAGGCGCTCCAGATCGGCGCTCCCGGTAACGTCAGCCGCCAGCACAGCGGCGGAGAAAAACGCCGCCGCTGCTATCCATGCACTTCGCATAACTCTCCTCAACGGGACACCTTCGACTGCTTGCCGAAGCTCAACCGGCGTATCGCGTCGCATGGACCCGATAGGCTCAGAACGTCAGCAGGCCGGTGCTCGCAGGGAAACGTGGCACTGTAGCGATCGATCATTGCGCTGGCTCTGCTGGAACATTGCTTCCCAGCCTCGCCAGTTGGCAAAAGCAAGTCAAGCAAGGGTTTGCGAGAGAGTATTGCGAGCCCGCCGGATACGTCAGTCGTGCAAGAAGCTGTTGAATACCCTGGCGACCGCCTCAGCGCCAATGTCATCGTCCAGATGCAAATGATGCCCACCCACCAGGCGGCGGATATCGAACGGGAAGCTTTCGACAAGCTCAAGCAGCTCAGGCTGCATCATCAACCCCTGCTCGGCCAGCACCAGGCTGGTCGGGCAAGCGACCCGACTGACGAAGGCCAACGCATGGGCGCGGGTCAGCCGCATTGCCGAGGGAAGCATCAGGCGTGGATCTGTGCGCCAGGTGTAGCCGCCGGGCACAGGCATCAACCCGCGCAGTGCGAGCATCTCGGCCGCATCGCGACTGACCGCGCCGACACCTTTCATCCGCGCTTCCACAGCTTGGTCGAAACTCGCGTAGACCGGCTTGCGCTTGTCGTTCACCGCGAGCAGCGCCTCGAGGGCGGAACCAAGCTTCTGCGGCGCGCTATCAGCCTCGCCGGTGTAGGGAATCACGCCGTCGATCAATGCGAGCCGCTCGACGCGCTCGGGTAGCGCACCGGCGAGCAGCACGGAAACGATCGCGCCCATGGAGTGCCCGAGCAATGAAAAGCGCTGCCAGCCAAACTGCTCGGCGACCTGCAGCACGTCATGGGCGTAGTCCCAGATGTTGTATCCGGCCCCGATCGGACGATGATCGGAATGGCCATGACCAGGCAGATCCAGCGCCACGATGCGCAGCCCTTTCAGCCTGGGCGCCAGCCGGCTGAAGGTCGCCGCGTTATCCAGCCAGCCATGCAACGCAATCACCGGCTTACCATCGTCGGGCCCGTAAAGATGCACCGCCACCTCGAGATGCGGCAGGCTCATCCGGACTTCTTCGAACAGCACGCTCATGCAGCCCCCTTGGAAAGCTCGGCATAGCTGCCCCAGCGGCCAAGCAGTTCACGCAGCTTTTCGGCAGTCTGCTGCGGCTGTTCGAACGGAAACATGTGGCCTCCTGGCAAGCTGTGCGCTTCGCCACGCGACATCAGCCGCAGCAGATAACCATGATGCGGCAGCACGACACGACTATCGCGCCCGCGAATCATCGCCAGCGGAATCTTCAAGGCCGGCGGCCAACCGGGAGTGAGATGCGGCACGCTGCGATAGATGCTGATTTCGGTCTGCGGATCGAAACGCAGGCGCACCCCCTGCCCCACAGGCTCCAGACCATGCTCGATATAGGCTTCGAGGCATTCCGGATCAAAGCTGCTGAACAGGGCTTTGCCGGCGAAATAGGCGCGTGCCTCTTCGACACTGGCGAACTGTTCGCGCCGTCCTAGCGTGCGGCCAGCCGGCGTCAGCCGGTCGATGAAACCGAGGCGCTTGGCCGCCCAGATCACCGTCTGGTCGAACCAGGTCGGTATCGGCGAATCCAGCATGACGACCCCGTGGTACAGCTCCGGGCGCCG
>NZ_JXXD01000132.1 GCF_000935215.1 Stutzerimonas stutzeri | reverse complement strand
CTCGGAGCAGCTAGCTTCGATTGGCGCAGCCGCCATACCGCCGGTATAATCCGCCGGCCTTCTGGGGGCCTATAGCTCAGTTGGTTAGAGCAGAGGACTCATAATCCTTTGGTCCACGGTTCGAGTCCGTGTGGGCCCACCACCTTTTAAAGCCGCGCACTGCGCGGCTTTTTCGTTTATCCCTGCTGACGGACGACTCAGCGACGCCGCCGGGTTCAGCCCTCCGCTCGCCGGCCGCGCCCACTCTCCATTAATAACCAAATCGCATATAAACATCAGGAAAGGTTTCTGGACTCTCTAAGCTGACGCCTCTATCTTGCGCCGCGGGCCCGCTGTTTCGACGCGCGCCTCAGTCGCCACCCTTAAGGACGTCCATGCTTCCAGAATCGCTGCCGCTGTTGTTCGTCTGCGCCTTGCTGATCTGGGTATTGGTGGCGTTCGTAAGAGAGAGCTGGAGCCCGGACATCGTCGTGGCGATTGCCGTGGCGGTGCTGCTGACGACGCAGCTGCTGACGCCCGGGGAAGTGCTGGGCGTGCTGTCCAACTCGGCCCCGGTCACCATCGCCTGCATGTTCATCATTTCGGCGGCGCTCGAACGCACCGGCTGCATCGATGCGCTGGGCAACTGGCTCGGTAATCTGGTGGGTACCAGCCCTACACGAGTGCTGTTCGGCCTGACGATCACCGCACTGGTGATTTCCGCCTGTCTGAACAATACGCCGGTAGTGGCGATCCTCACGCCGGTGGCGATTTCCCTGGCCAAGCGCGCCGGCACGACGCCCTCGAAACTGCTGATTCCGCTGTCGTACGCCACGATTCTCGGCGGCACGCTGACGATGATCGGCACCTCGACCAACATCCTCGTCGATGGTGTGGCGCGCAAGGCTGGGCTCGCCCCTTTCGGCATGTTCGAGATCACCGGGGCGGGCTTGATCATGGCCGCCGCAGGCATGGTCTATCTGCTGACCATCGGCAAGCATCTGCTGCCGGAACGCGACACGCTGTCCAAGTTGCTCGGCCCGCGCCTTGATCGCAACTTCATGACCGAGCTGCGCGTGCCGTCGAACTCACCAGTGATCGGAAAGACCCTCGCCGAGGCCAACCTGAACGGCGGCAGCGGGCTGCAAGTGCTGCAGGTAAACCGCAACGCGCAGCTGTTCAGCCGCCCGGAGCATGACTTCACCCTGACCGCCGGCGATCTGCTGATGATCCATGGCCAGGTAAAGGACGTGGTGGAGCTGCGCGAAAGCGGCCACCTGACCTTTAACCGGGGCGACGCCTTCGAAACCATCAGCAGCGAAGACGTGATCCTTGCCGAAGCCATCGTCGGCCGCGGCTCGCGCTACAGCCACCGACCGATGCGCGACCTCGACCTGTCCGCGCGCTACGGCATCAGCGTCTTGGCCGTGCACCGGCAGGACGAGAACATTCAGGGCAACTTTGACGATTTCCAGCTGCAGTTCGGCGATGTGATGCTGGTCGAGGGCACGCCTGCGCAGATCAAGCGTTTTGCCGACAACGGCGAGCTGATCAGCCTCAACGCGGTACAGGAGCGCGCCTTTCGCCGCGACAAGGCACCGATCGCGATCATCGCCACCCTGGCGGTCATGGTGTTGGCAGCCTTTGGCGTGATGCCGATCGAAGGCCTGGCGATCATTGGTGCGGCCGCGGTGTTGGCGACGCGCTGTCTGGACGTCGAGGACGCCTACAAGGCAGTCGACTGGAAGATCCTCAGCCTGATCTTCGGCATGCTGGCAATCAGCATCGCCATGGACAAAGTTGGCCTGGTACAGCTGGTCGTGCAGAACGTGACGGCCATTACCCCCTGGGCCGGCCCGCTGTTCATGCTGTCGTTCATCTACCTGCTGACCTCGATGCTCACCGAGATGCTGTCGAACAACGCGGTGGCCGTACTGATCACTCCGATCGCAATCGGCCTGGCCCAGCATCTGGGGGTCGACCCGCGCGCGTTCGTGGTCGCCGTGATGTTCGCCGCCAGCGCCAGTTTCGCCACGCCGATCGGCTATCAGACCAACACCTTCGTCTACAACGCCGGTGGCTACCGCTTCACCGACTTCCTCAAGGTGGGCATACCACTGAACCTGCTGTTGTGGGTCGTGGCGACGCTGGTGATTCCGCTGTTCTGGCCGCTCACGCCGCTCTGACGATAAGGCTTGCCCTGGATCATTGACCGTCCAGGCGTTCAGTTTCATGCTCTCGGGCCTTTGCCCCCGACGAACAAGAACAAGGAGCGCGCCATGAAACTGGAAACTCTCGCCATCCATGCAGGCTACAGCCCGGACCCGACCACCCGGGCGGTGGCGGTACCGATCTACCAGACCACTTCCTATGCCTTCGACGACACCCAGCACGGCGCCGACCTGTTCGATCTGAAGGTGCCGGGCAACATCTATACACGCATCATGAATCCCACCACCGACGTGCTCGAGCAGCGCGTCGCGGCACTGGAAGGCGGGGTGGCGGCACTGGCCGTTGCCTCGGGAATGGCGGCAATCACCTACGCCATCCAGACCATCGCCGAAGTCGGCGACAACATCGTCTCGGTCGCCAAGCTCTACGGCGGTACCTACAACCTGTTCGCCCATACCCTGCCGCGCCAGGGCATCGAAGTACGCTTCGCCGCCCACGATGACATCGCCGCCCTGGAGGCGCTTATAGACGAACGCACCAAGGCGGTGTTCTGCGAATCCATCGGCAACCCGGCGGGCAACGTCATCGACCTAGCCGCCCTGGCCGAAGCCGCACACCGCCACGGCGTGCCGCTGATCGTTGACAATACCGTCGCCACGCCGATGCTCTGCCGCCCCTTCGAGCATGGCGCGGACATCGTCGTGCACTCGCTGACCAAGTACATGGGCGGCCACGGCACCAGCATCGGCGGCATCGTGGTCGACTCCGGCAAGTTTCCCTGGGCGCAGCACAAGGAGCGCTTCGCGCTGCTGAACACGCCCGATGTGTCCTACCACGGCGTCACCTACACCGAAGCGTTCGGTCCCGCCGCCTTCATCGGCCGCTGCCGCGTGGTGCCGCTGCGCAACATGGGCGCGGCCATTTCGCCATTCAATTCGTTCCTGATCCTGCAGGGGCTGGAAACCCTGGCGCTGCGCATGGAACGCCATTGCGAGAATGCACTGAAGGTCGCCGAGTTCCTGCAGGCCCATCCGCAAGTGGCCTGGGTCAAATACGCCGGGCTACCGGATCACCCCGAGCACGAACTGGCTCGCCGTTATATGGGGGGCATGCCGGCGTCGATCCTCTGCTTCGGTATCGAGGGCGGCATGGAAGCCGGCGCGCGCTTTATCGACGCGCTCAAGCTGGTGGTGCGGCTGGTGAACATCGGCGACGCCAAGTCCCTGGCCTGCCATCCAGCCAGCACCACGCACCGCCAGCTGAATGCCGAGGAACTGGCCCGCGCCGGTGTGTCACAGGACCTGATCCGGCTATCCATCGGTATCGAGCACATCGACGACATCCTCGCCGATCTGGCCCAGGCGCTGAGCGCGTCCAAGGGCTGACTCGCGCTTGATATCCGCCGCCGAGGCTCCACATTAAGGGCATACCGCCGTGGAGCCTCGTCATGACCGAATCACTGATCGTCCCCTGCGCGCACTGCGCCAGCCTCAATCGTATCCCCGCGGACCGGCTGCACGACGCACCGCGCTGCGGCCGGTGCAAGGCCGAGGCGTTGCCAAGCGCTCCGTTCGACTTGCAACAGAGCCAGTTCGCCAACCAGATCAAGGGCGACCTGCCGCTACTGATAGATGTCTGGGCCAGCTGGTGCGGGCCCTGCCGCAGTTTCGCCCCGACCTTTGCGCAGGCTGCCAGCCAGCTCCAGGGCCGCTGCCGCCTGGCCAAGCTCGACAGCGAGGCCAATGCACAGCTGTCGACGCAACTTGGCATCCGCTCGATTCCCAGCCTGATCCTGTTCCGCAAAGGCCGTGAAGTCGCCAGACAGAGCGGCGCCATGCCGTTGCCGCAGCTGATGGCGTGGCTGGCGCAGCACGGCGTGAAGTAAGTCACCGCAAGGAGGAAGTTCCGCTGAAATGTGCACGCAGCGCGTATACCGGAACGATTGTCGACGCCGTCGAGTCCACTGAACATCAGTGACTCAACAGGAGCGCCTTATGTTCGACAAGCCTTCGCATACATTCGAAATTAACTACATCTACCAGAACGATCCGCGCGCCGAGACCTATGACGCCGATGTGGGCAGCCTGTCTCAGGGCGAAGCGGCTCGCCATCTCATCGAGCTACACAATGGCGACGCCGAGAACAGTCTGGTGATGCCTAAAGCGGGTGCTGACGAAGCACAGTTACTTGAGCAGGCCGAGGTCATGGGCATCACCGACATCCGCGTTACCCGTGTGCCCAAGCAGGAGAAAGGCGAAACCCCTGCCCATTACAAACAGCCCTGACCTGATAGCTCGCCCTGCAAGCAGGCAGGCCCCTCAGTAGTAGTACCAGCGCAGTTGTAACCGGACTTCAGTTTCGGCCTCGGCGCGATGGCTGAAGCTACGCTCCAGGCCCAGACGCAGGCCGATATCGTCATACAGTTCGAACTGCTGAGCGAAGCTGATGCGTCGGCGCACTTCGCCGTTGTGGAAATAGTCGCCGCGCGCTTCAAGGAGCAGATTTCCCGCTCTATTCCGCCAGAGCAGTCCGCTATCGAAACCCGCGGCCGGACTGATGGCCGCGCCGAAATCCGGGTTGTGCTCAAGCCGGGCCGTAGCCAAAGCAAAGCCGAGCAGACCGTCTCCAAACTGCCACGTGAAGCCACCGCCGCCGTTGAGATGCCCCACCAGTCGATCCTGATCAGCCTCCGGCACGCGTTCCAACCCCGCGGCGATCTGCCAGGACCAGGGCCTCAGCAACGGCGTAACGGGCGTCAATGAACGAATTCCGGCCAGGTCCAGCCGTTGCAGCGTCCAGCGGTTGCCTTCGTACTGACGCATCCGCAGCTGGGCGATTTCAATCTGCGCGCCCATCGGAAAGCCTTCGAGATTGTCGAGCAGGTCGTGATAGGCCATGCGCAGCCCATACTCGGCGAAGGCTCGATCACCGTGGCTGCCGAGGCCGAACTGCAGCGTGCGTGACTCATGGCCATATTCAGGCAGAACCGGCCGCTCGACCTCCAGGCGAGGCGGCGGATTACGATTGATTGCCTGCAGCAGACGATAGCTTTGAGCGGCATTGGCCGCATCGCGCACCTCTCCGGTGACGCGATAGCGAACCAGGCGGTAAGCGCCATCCTGAATCAAGGCGCGGCGTTCTGCCGGCAGCTTGAGATAGTCGCTCTGCTTAAGCACCTGTGGATCGTCGGCCAGTTGGCGAACCCAGGTTAGTTCCTCGGTTTCGAGTGGCTCGGTGCGAGCCAGCAATTCTCGCTCACGCGAAGGGCGGTAATCGATACCCTCGACAAGCCCTGCATCGATCACGGCGCGCACGGTGTCGGCCGGTATTGCAGTTAACGGAAACTGCGCAGTCAGCCTGAGCCCGGGCCGGGCGATTTCCAGCAACTCAAGCAGGCGGTACGAGCAATTCTCGTCAAAGAAGAAGTAATCGAAGCGTATCTGCTTGAGCTCCCAGACATGCTCAAGCATCCGCCCCGTCTCATCCGGCGTCAGATTCAGCCGGTATTCCCACAGATCACGATTCTCTAGGCGGCTGTACTCGCCGATCTTCTCGCGATACGGCAGCAGCGAAAACAATCCGGGATAGCCTCCCATCAGGCCCTTCCAGGCATAGAGGATGCTGTTATCTAACCCTTCGATGAAGGCCCCGAAATTGAGCGCGGAACTCAGCAGGGGGCTACCCTGTGTATCGATGTTGGCCTGATCGATACGCAGCAGCGTATGACCGAACATTGATGATGGGCTATTGAGATAGGCCGCTGGGAAGACCAGCACGGCCCTGTGCGGCGCGACTTCGGCGAACCAGATTGTGAATTCGGAGCACTCGACCGCTGGCAGATCGGTCAGGCTCAACTGCTCGCGTAACCAACGGGTGCGCGCGGGGTAGACACATTGAGCATGCGGGTCACCCTGATCCGCGGGAGCATAAAGGGCGGCGAGCGTCGCCGCGAGCTCAGCCGCCGGATCTTGTTCGCCGCCCTCGGCCAGGAAGAAGCCATCATCATCGACATAGCTTCGCCAGCCGCCAAGCTTGCCGCGCTCGTAGTGACCAAGCGAATGCCAGTAGGCCTCGTCGGCAAGCCGATGCAAGGCAGAAACAGGGGGTGGAGAAGCCAGCACGACGGCGCTTAGGCTACATAGCGCCAGCAATAGCAGGGGTCGAAGCATATTCGGCCAATGGCAAGCGGATATGAAAGTGCCCGCCGGAGCGGGCACAATGGTAGGCGCGTGAAACTCAGGCCTGCTCGACGTACTGAGCCAGACGAGCATCCGCTTTGAGCACCGCCAGGGTAGCAGCATGGACCTGTTCGGCGGTCACATCGGCGGAGCTGAAGATTTCGTCGAAGTGCGCCTGGGTGACGCTGGCGAAATGTGCGCGATCCTCAGGCTTGATGCCCAGCACGACGGCATAGGTCGTCAGCGCCTCACCTTCGCCCATGGCCATGTCTTCAGACAGTTCGGTCATGATGCTGCCGAGCACCAGCATCGGTTTGCCGTTGTACTGCAACGCCCCATCAGTGGAGCAACCATTGGTACCGGAGGTCATGCCGAAGGTGGCATTACCGGATGTCCCGTTGGTGATCGAAGCCACTAGGTGCGACGGCAGACCGCGCTGACCTTCGAACAGCATGTTGCCCCAGCCGCAACCCGGCCCACCCGGAGCGGTGGCGAAGGCACTGGCGGAAGCGGTAAGGAGCAGGGACGCTAGCAGAATCCGTTTCATGATCGTTCTCTTTGGTGGATAACCGGCGCCCTCGCCGGCTGCGCTGTAGCTTTGGCAGGGCAGTGGACAGTGTCAAGCTAAAAAGGCCCGCACCGCTGAACAGTTCAAGCTAAAGCCGCCGAGACCTTTCCGCCTACCACATAGCCATACCGCCCAGCCAAATACCAACGCGTCAGCATTAGCTGTGCAGCGACATGTCATATCGCCATCTTTCATGATAGTTTCCGCGACCGCGCGTCAAGGAGCGCGCATGTCCGCAATTACAAGGAGCTGTCGTGAAACTAACCCCTATCATTCTCGCCGGTACGATTCTCGCCTCTACCGGCTGCGCGAGCGGCCTGAATTCATATCAGAAATCCGAACTTCGCCACTATGAAGCCGCCGGGCTGGCGGTCGAAGAGAAAAGCCCCGCCCTCGGGACGGCACTCGGCCTGCTACCCGGCGGTGGCTCGTTCTACGGTCGGGAGTACGGTTTCGGCGTGGTCAACTTGCTGTTCTGGCCCCTGTCCATCCTGTGGGACCCGGTAAGCGGGCACAGCGCAGCGGAAACGATCAACTATCACGCGACCAAGCAGCACGTCAGCAAGCTGGAAAACAGCGAGATGGACGCGCTGGAAGATCAATTGGCGCAGAACCAGATCGATCTGACCCACTACACCCTGCAAAAGCGCAAGATCGAAGCGAAGTACGACTTCAACTGATTGCTTGGCCGGCAACGGCCCAGGCCCGCAACCGGCTTCGCGCCAGCCGCTGAGGGGTGCTTCAACTGCCCGAAAGCGCCTCGCGCGTCACCAGATCCATGAAGGCCTGCGCCAGCGGCGACTGCTCCTGGCGGCGCTTGACCAGCCACACAGCTGTGGTGGCGTCCTGATCCGACAGGGTGCGGAAGCGCACTCCGTCGATACGGATACGGCGAAAGGATGCCGGCAGCACCGACACGCCCAATCCCGCCGCGACCAGTCCGATAATTGTCAGAGCCTCGTTCGCTTCCTGCGCGATTCGCGGGCTGAATCCCGCCTGTCGCGCCAGATTGAGCAACTGATCGTAGAGCCCGGTGCCGTAGCTGCGCGGAAAGAACACGAAGGGCTCGTCGGCCAGCTCCGCCAGAGCCAGGCCCTCCTCCCCTGCTTCGGCAAGCGAATGCCCCGTATGCATCAGCGCTACCAGTGGCTCGCTGAACAGCTCGACGGTCTGCAGGCCCGGCGGCAAGGCAAAGGGACGGATCATGCCGACCTGCAGCGTCTCGTCCTGCACCGCGTCGATCACCTGCTTGCTGGTCATCTCCTGCAGCGCGAGGTGCACCGCTGGGAAGGCCTGGCGAAAGGCCAGAATCGCTCGCGGCAGAATCGACGTGAAGGGCGCTGACGAGGTGAAGCCGACCTGCAGCTCGCCGATCTCACCCTGCTCGGCACGCCGCACCACATCGACCGACTTGTCCACCTGAGCCAGCGTGCGCCGGGTCTCGTCGAGAAACAGCCGCCCCGCGTCGGTCAGCGACACCCGGCGGTTGGTGCGGTCGAACAGGCGCACGCCCAGCTCCTGTTCCAGAGCCTGGATCTGCTGGCTAAGCGGCGGCTGAGAGATGCGCAGCAGTTCGGCTGCTCGACCGAAGTGCAGCTCTTCGGCTACTGCCACGAAATAGCGTAGATGTCTCAGTTCCACGTGCGCCCCAAACGATTCGTAAAACATATCAATAAGGTCGAATAATATATTGGATAGCTTAAACAAAGCTTCCTATCATTTCGCCCATAAACCCGAACAACAGCAATCGCGCCCGCCGATCGAAAAAATGATCACAGGCGTAACGGGCCGCTTTTGGCCGGAAAAAGCGAATCGGACAGAGGTCTTCATCGTGAGCAGTACGCACGGCGCCAGTGGCGCGTCAGCAGAGATACCTGCGCCTGGCGCGCCCATCAGCCATACCGAGAAAGGCACGCAGCGCTTCGCGCGCACTGCCCTGGCCCTGTTCGCTGGCGGCTTCGCCACCTTCGCCCTGCTGTACTGCGTGCAGCCAATGATGCCCATGCTGTCGCAGGCGTTCGGCATCAACGCAGCGCAGAGCAGCCTGATCCTTTCGCTCTCGACCCTGACACTGGCCGTCGGATTGCTGATCACCGGACCGATCTCCGATGCCATCGGCCGCAAGCAGGTGCTGGTCGTCTCCCTGCTCGCTGCCGCCGTGTTCACCGTCGGCAGTGCACTCGCACCCAGCTGGGAAGGCGTACTGCTGATGCGCGCGCTGGTCGGCTTGGCGCTCAGCGGGGTGGCTGCGGTGGCCATGACCTACTTGAGCGAAGAGATCCACCCGCACCACCTCGGCCTGGCGATGGGGCTGTATATCGGCGGCAATGCCATCGGCGGCATGAGCGGACGCTTGCTGAGCGGCGTGCTGGTGGACTACCTGTCGTGGCACAGCGTGCTCGGAGTGATGGGCGGTCTGGCGCTACTGGCGGCGCTGTTGCTCTGGCGCTTCCTGCCGGAGTCGCGGCACTTCCACCCACGCCCGTTGCGCCTACGCGGCTTGCTGCAGGGCTACACACTGCATTTTCGCGATGCCGGCCTGCCGTGGCTGTTCCTGCAGGGGTTCCTGCTGATGGGCAGCTTCGTCACGCTGTACAACTACATCGGCTATCGGCTGATCGCCGAGCCGTTCCACCTCAGCCAGACCATGATCGGCCTGCTGGCGGTGCTCTATCTGTCGGGCATCTACAGTTCGGCACAGGTGGGCGCGCTCGCTGATCGCTTCGGCCGGCGCCGAGTGTTCTGGCTGGTGATCGCTCTGATGCTGGCAGGCGTGGCCCTGACCCTGTTCGACCGACTGCCGCTGGTACTGCTGGGCATGCTGCTGTTCACCTTCGGTTTCTTTGGCGCCCATTCGGTGGCCAGCAGCTGGATCGGCCGCCGCGCGCAACAAGCTCGTGGCCAGGCGTCGTCGCTCTATCTGTTCAGCTACTACCTGGGCTCAAGCATCGCCGGCACGCTGGGCGGCGTCTTCTGGCACGCTGCCGGCTGGGACGGCGTAGGTCTGTTCATCGCCTCGCTGTTGCTGATCGCCGTCGCTGTAGCCCTGCACTTGGCGCGCCTGCGCCCACTGCCGGAGCCGCAAGCGGCTCACTGAGCCGGTAAAGCAAAACGCCCCGCAAATGCGGGGCGTTTTCCTGGAGCCGCTGGCAAATCAGCCGTGGTACTGCGCCGACAGCTCGTGGACCGACTCGATGAAGGCGCCGGCATGAGCGGGATCGACTTCCGGCGTGATGCCGTGGCCCAGGTTGAACACGTGGCCTTCGCCATGGCCGAAACTGGCCAGAATGCGCGCCACCTCCGCGCGGATGGCGTCGGGCTTGGCATAGAGCACGCTCGGGTCCATGTTGCCCTGCAGGGCGACCTTGCCGCCGACGCGGCGGCGTGCCTCGCCGATATCGCAGGTCCAGTCCAGCCCCAGCGCTTCGACGCCCGAGTCGGCCATCGATTCCAGCCAGAGGCCGCCGCCCTTGGTGAACATGATGACCGGCACGCGGCGGCCGTCATGTTCGCGAATCAGGCCATCGACGATCTTGCGCATGTAGGCCAGGGAGAACTCCTGATAGGCCGCGGCCGACAGGCTGCCACCCCAGGAATCGAATATCTGCACCGCCTGGGCGCCGGCGAGGATCTGGCCATTGAGGTAGCTGGTGACCGACTGCGCCAGCTTGTCCAGCAGGGCGTGCATCGCTTGCGGGTTCTCGTAGAGCATCGCCTTGGACTTGCGGAAGTCCTTCGACGAGCCGCCCTCGACCATGTAGGTCGCCAGAGTCCAGGGGCTGCCGGAGAACCCTATCAGCGGCACGCGGCCATTGAGTTCGCGGCGAATGGTACGCACTGCGTCCATCACATAGCCCAGGTCCTTCTCCGGATCGGGAATCGGCAGCGCCTCGATGTCCGCAGCGGTGCTCACCACCTTCTTGAAGCGCGGTCCCTCGCCGGTCTCGAAGTACAGACCCAAACCCATGGCGTCCGGTACGGTGAGGATGTCGGAGAACAGGATCGCGGCATCCAGCGGATAGCGGTCCAGCGGCTGCAGGGTGACCTCGCAGGCGAGTTCGGGGTTCATGCACAGGCTCATGAAGTCACCGGCCTTGGCGCGGCTGGCCCGGTACTCGGGCAGATAGCGGCCGGCCTGGCGCATCATCCACACCGGGGTGACGTCGACAGGCTGCTTGAGCAGGGCACGAAGGAAGCGGTCGTTCTTCAAGACGGTCATGGCAGGGTTCCAGCGTAAAAGTGCCGTGCATTGTCGCAAAGCAGAAAAAAAAAGGCACGGCGAGCGCCGTGCCATTTAGCTATGGGCTTGATTCAAATCAGGCCACTCCGGGCGCCCTTCGATGCCCGGCAACGCCCGATCAGACGCCGAGATAATCCATGATGCCTTCGGCAGCCTGACGACCTTCGAAGATCGCCGTCACCACCAGATCGGAGCCGCGGACCATGTCGCCGCCGGCGAAGATCTTCGGGTTGCTGGTCTGGTGCTTGAACTGACCCACCTCGGGTGCCACGACGCGGCCCTGGTTGTCGATCTGGATGCCCTGGGCTTCGAACCACGGCGCCGGGCTCGGACGGAAACCAAAGGCGATGACCACGGCATCGGCCGGCAGCACCTGCTCGGAACCCGGAATCGGCTCCGGGCTGCGGCGACCGCGGGCGTCTGGTGCGCCGAGACGTGTCTCGACCACCTTTACACCCTCAACCTTGCCTTCGCCGACGATGGCGATGGGCTGGCGGTTGAAGAGGAACTTCACGCCCTCTTCCTTGGCGTTCTTCACTTCGCGGCGCGAGCCCGGCATGTTCGCCGCATCACGACGGTAGGCGCAGGTCACACTCTTCGCACCCTGGCGAATGGAGGTGCGGTTGCAGTCCATCGCAGTATCACCGCCGCCCAGCACCACGACCTTCTTGCCCTTCATGTCGATGAAGTCTTCGGCAGACTTCTCGAAACCGAGGTTGCGGTTGACGTTGGCGATGAGGAAATCCAGCGCGTCGTACACGCCCGGCAGGTCTTCACCGGGGAAGCCGCCCTTCATGTAGGTGTAGGTGCCCATGCCCATGAACACGGCGTCGTAATCGGCCAGCAGCTGGTCGATGGTGATGTCCTTGCCTACCTCGGTGTTAAGACGAAACTCGATGCCCATGCCGCCGAAGATTTCGCGACGACGGCTGAGTACGGTCTTTTCCAGCTTGAACTCGGGAATGCCGAAGGTCAGCAGACCGCCGATCTCGGGGTTCTTGTCGAACACCACCGGGGTCACGCCGTTGCGCACGAGAATATCGGCACAGCCCAGCCCTGCCGGGCCGGCACCGATGATCGCGACTTTCTTGCCGGTCGGCTTGACCTTGGACATGTCGGGCCGCCAGCCCATGGCGAAGGCGGTATCGGCGATGTACTTCTCCACCGAGCCGATGGTCACCGCACCAAAGCCATCATTCAGGGTGCAGGCGCCCTCGCAGAGGCGATCCTGCGGGCAGACGCGGCCGCAGACTTCCGGCAGGGTGTTGGTCTGGTGCGCCAGCTCGGCGGCCGCGAGGATGTTGCCCTCGGAGACCAGCTTGAGCCAGTTGGGAATATAGTTGTGGACCGGGCACTTCCACTCGCAATAGGGGTTGCCGCAACCCAGGCAGCGGTGGGCCTGTTCGCAGGCTTGCTGCGGCTTGAAGGGTTCGTAGATCTCGACGAACTCCTTCTTGCGCTGGCGCAGCAGCTTCTTCTTCGGATCCTTGCGCCCGACCTCGATGAACTGGAAGTCGTTATTCAGACGTTCAGTCATTTCAAAACCTCTCAACAGCAACCGTAGGCAATACATACGGCTGCAAGACAATCAGGGTGAGCAGCGGCCCCGCGTTGGCTGGGGCCGCTGCCTGAAGCGGCTTATTGTTATTGCGGGTTGGCCCGGGTGCTCGACAGCAGCGAAGCCAGGTTGGCCGCCTTGGGCTTGACCAGCCAGAACCGACGCAGGTAGTCGTCGAGATTATCCAGCAGCTCAGCCCCCCACTCACTCGCGGTTTCAGCAACGTATTCGCGCAGCACGTCCTGCAGATGGCTGCGATAGGCTTCCATCGCCTCGCCGGTGATGCGCTGCAGGTTGACCAGCTCGTTGTTCACCCGGTCCACGAAACTGTTGTCCATGTCCAGCACATAGGCGAAACCACCGGTCATGCCCGAGCCAAAGTTGTGTCCGGTCTTGCCAAGCACGCAGACGAAGCCACCGGTCATGTACTCGCAGCAATGGTCGCCAGTACCCTCGACAACTGCGTGGGCGCCAGAGTTGCGTACCGCGAAACGCTCACCCGCGGTACCTGCAGCGAACAGCTTGCCGCCAGTAGCGCCGTACAGACAGGTGTTGCCGATGATCGCCGAATCCTGGGACCGATAGCTGGCGCCCTGCGGCGGCGTGACCACCAGCTTGCCGCCGGTCATTCCCTTGCCGACGTAATCGTTGGCATCGCCTTCCAGATAGAGATTGAGGCCACCGGCGTTCCAGACGCCGAAGCTCTGGCCGGCAGTGCCTTTGAAGCGGAAGGTGATCGGCGCACCGGCCATGCCCTGGTTGCCATGCTGGCGAGCGATCTCGCCGGAGACACGGGCACCAATGGAGCGGTCGCAGTTACAGATTTCCAGTTCGAACTCACCACCGCTCTTGGCATCGATGGCGCCTTTGGCGAGCTTGACCATTTCTTCGGCCAGCAGGCCCTGGTCGAACGGCGGGTTCTTCTCGACCAAGCAGAATTGCGGCTTGTCGGCGGCGATGTTGCTGCTGCCGAGCAGGGGCGACAGATCCAGGTTGTTCTGCTTGGCCGTTTCACCCGGCAGCACTTCGAGCAGATCGGTACGCCCGATCAGCTCGCCCAGGCTACGCACGCCCAGCTTGGCCAGCCACTCGCGGGTTTCTTCGGCGACGAACTGGAAGAAGTTGACCACCATGTCGACGGTGCCGATGAAGTGATCCTTGCGCAGCTGCTCGTTCTGCGTGGCAACGCCGGTGGCGCAGTTGTTCAGGTGGCAGATGCGCAGGTACTTGCAGCCCAAGGCGATCATCGGCGCAGTACCGAAGCCAAAGCTTTCGGCGCCGAGGATCGCGGCCTTGATCACGTCGAGGCCAGTCTTCAGGCCGCCATCGGTCTGCACCCGGACCTTGCCGCGCAGGTCGTTGCCGCGCAGGGTCTGGTGGGTTTCGGCCAGGCCGAGCTCCCAGGGCGAGCCGGCATAGCGAATGGAGGTCAGCGGCGAAGCGCCGGTGCCGCCGTCGTAGCCGGAGATGGTGATCAGGTCGGCATAGGCCTTGGCCACACCGGCGGCGATGGTACCCACGCCCGGCTCGGCCACCAGTTTGACCGAAACCAGCGCCTGCGGGTTGACCTGCTTGAGGTCGAAGATCAGCTGGGCCAGATCCTCGATGGAGTAGATGTCGTGGTGCGGCGGCGGAGAGATCAGTGTGACGCCCGGTACTGCATAGCGCAGCCGCGCGATCAGGCCGTTGACCTTGCCACCAGGCAACTGGCCGCCTTCACCGGGCTTGGCGCCCTGGGCGACCTTGATCTGCAGCACTTCTGCATTGACCAGGTATTCCGGCGTGACACCGAAGCGGCCGGTCGCTACCTGCTTGATCTTCGAGCTGCGCTCGGTGCCGTAGCGGGCCGGGTCTTCACCGCCCTCACCTGAGTTCGAGCGCGCGCCGATGCGGTTCATCGCCGCGGCGATGGCTTCGTGGGCTTCCGGCGACAGGGCGCCCAGCGAAATACCAGCGGAATCAAACCGCTTGAGAATCGCCTCAAGCGGCTCGACCTCTTCCAGCGCCAGCGGCTGGTCAGCCACCTTGACCTTGAGCAAGTCGCGGAGCATGGCCACCGGACGCTGGTCGACCAACGCGGTGTATTCCTTGAAGCGGCTGTAATTGCCGCTCTGCACCGCCACCTGCAGCGCGCTGACTACATCCGGGTTGTACGCGTGGTATTCGCCACCGTAGACGAACTTGAGCAGGCCACCCTGCTGGATCGGCTTGCGGCTGCTCCAGGCTTCGGCGGCGAGGGCCTTCTGCTCGGCCTCCAGATCCTCGAAGCGCGCGCCCTTAATACGGCTGGCCACGCCGCGGAAGCTGAGGTCCACGACTTCTTCAGCCAAGCCAACAGCTTCGAACAGCTGCGCGCCGCGGTAGGAGGCGATGGTCGAGATGCCCATCTTGGAGATGATCTTCATCAGCCCCTTGGAGATGCCCTTGCGATAGTGCTTGAACACCTCATAGAGGTCGCCCAGCACTTCGCCAGTGCGGATCAGGTCGCCCAGCACTTCGAAAGCAAGGAACGGGTAGACCGCAGTCGCGCCGAAGCCGATCAGTACCGCGAAATGGTGCGGATCACGGGCCGTGGCGGTTTCCACCAGGATGTTGCAGCTGCAGCGCAGGCCGGTTTCCACCAGACGGTGGTGAACCGCACCCACGGCCAGCGAAGCATGAACCGGCAGTTTGCCTGGTGCGATATGACGATCGCTGAGGACCAGCAGCACCTTGCCACCACGTACGGCTTCCTCGGCCTGATCGGCAATATTGCGAATCGCCGCCTCAAGGCCGATGGTTTCGTCGTAGTTCAGGTCGATCACCAGACGTTCGAAACCCGGACGCTCCAGGTTCATGATCGTGCGCCACTTCGCCGGCGAGATCACCGGGGTAGTCAGGATCGCGCGGTTGGCGTGCTCGGCGGTTTCCTCGAAGACATTGCGCTCGGCACCCAGGCAGGTTTCCAGCGACATGACGATGGCTTCGCGCAGCGGGTCGATCGGCGGATTGGTGACCTGCGCGAACTGCTGGCGGAAGTAGTCGTAGGGCGAGCGCACACGACACGACAGGACCGCCATGGGCGTATCGTCACCCATCGAGCCGACCGCTTCCTGGCCTTGCTCGGCCAACGGACGCAGTACCTGGTCACGCTCCTCGAAGGTGACCTGGTACATCTTCATGTACTGCTTGAGCTGGTCGGCATCGTAGAAGGCCGAACCATGGTCGTTGTCGTCCAGGGTCGACTGGATGCGCAGGGCGTTCTGCCGCAGCCACTTCTTGTAGGGCTGCTGTGCCTTGAGGCGATTGTCGATGTCGTCGGTGTGCAGCACCTTGCCGGTGTGGGTGTCCACGGCGAGGATCTGCCCCGGCCCGACACGGCCCTTGGCCAGGACGTCTTCCGGTTTGTAATCCCAGACGCCAACTTCGGAGGCGAGGGTAATGTAGCCGTTCTTGGTGGTCACCCAGCGTGCCGGGCGCAGGCCGTTGCGGTCGAGCAGGCAGACTGCATGGCGACCGTCGGTAAGCACCACGCCAGCCGGGCCATCCCAGGGTTCCATGTGCATGGAGTTGAACTCATAGAACGCCCGCAGATCGGGGTCCATGGTCTCGACGTTCTGCCACGCCGGCGGAATGATCATACGCAGGCCACGGAACAGATCCATTCCGCCGGTGACCAAGAGCTCAAGCATGTTGTCCATGCTGGAAGAGTCCGAGCCGGTGCGATTGATCAGCGGCGACAGGCTTTCCAGGTCGGGCAGCAGCTCGTTGGCGAACTTCAGGCGACGTGCCTGCGCCCAGTTACGGTTGCCGGTGATGGTATTGATCTCACCGTTGTGCGCGAGGAAACGGAACGGCTGAGCCAGGCGCCATTGCGGCATGGTGTTGGTGGAGAAACGCTGGTGGAATACGCAGATCGCAGTGGCGAGACGCTCATCGCCCAGGTCAGGATAAAACTGCGCCAGGTCGGCGGGCATCATCAGGCCCTTGTAGATGATGTCCTTGTCGGAGAGGCTGCAAACGTAGAAGGCGCTGTCGTCGGCGAGCGCGACTTCGGCGCGGCGGCGTGCGAAGAAAAGCTTGATGCCGAACTCGCGCTCGTCCAATCCATCGCCGGAGACAAAGACCTGCTCGATCCGCGGCAGACGCTCAAGAGCAAGCTGGCCCAGCACGCTGGTATCGACCGGCACTTCACGCCAGCCGACCAGCGTCAGACCTTGGGCGATAATCTCTTCACTGAGACGAGCGCGGGCCTTGTCCGCCTTGCTGGCGTCCTGATCTAGAAAGATCATCCCGACGGCATACTGCGCAGGCAGCTCGGCGTTGAAATGCTCCAGAGCCTGGGCACGCAGAAATGCGTCGGGCTTCTGCATCAGCAGACCGCAACCGTCACCGGTTTTGCCGTCAGCGTTGATGCCACCGCGGTGAGTCATGCAGGTCAGGGACTGAATGGCAGTCTTTAGCAGGTGATGGCTAGCCTCGCCCTGCATGTGGGCAATCAGACCGAAGCCGCAGTTATCCTTGAACTCTTCAGGACGAAAAAGACCTGCTCTCATAGGCACTCCACCAGCTAAATGCGTTGTAAATCAACCCCTTATTGACGGGCAGAGACTCACCCCGTCATTCACGTGGGCAAAAGGGGGAGCAGTTTACAAAGCCAGCTAGAGCGACACAATTTATTTTTGCAAGCCCCAAAAAGGTGCATTGCGCACTTTTTTGGGGCATTTTTCTATCGAGTCTGTTTGATTTCCTGTTGCACGCCTGCCAAATTTCGTACCCACGGCTTGCCAGCCTGCAACGAGACGGGCAGCGTCTTGACCGCTGCGACCGCAGCAGCACGATTCGCGAAGTTGCCGTAAGTCACGACGTAGAGCGGCTTGCCTTCATGCACTTTGGCGAAGTATCGGTAGTTACCGCCATGCTGCTGGACGATCGCTTGAGCATTCTTCTCGACACGGGTGCCCAGAATTTGAACCAGATAATTGCTTCCCGGCTGACTCGCATACCAAGTGCTATTGGTTGAGCCCGAGGCAGTTGCTGCAGCAGGCGCACGCTCTGCGGCATTCGGCCGCACTTGGCGTGACGCTGGCGCCGGAGCGGGAGCCGGAGCAGCAACTTGCGGAGCGGGTGCGGGCTGAACACGCTCGCTCGGTGCTGGTGCTGGTGCTGGAATTGTAGGGATTGCGGCATTCGCGGTGGGCCCGCCATTCTCGTCCTCGCTCTCGCCACCAGCAGCGGCTGCCAGCGGCTCGCGCACCACCGGCTGTGCGTCGCCACCCAGTGGCAGGGACAACGGCCGCTCTTGTCCATCGAACTCGATGGCAGCCGGGTCCTGCTCCGCGGTCTCAGCAGCCGGCCCCGAGACAGGCGAAGCATCGAGCGGCAGGGAGGTCACTTCAGGGGCCGAAGGGCGCTCGGAATCGCCGCCACGCAAGTAAAGAAAGCCGACCGCTATAAGAACAAGGACTGCGACTACAGCGACCAAATGTTTTTTGGGTAGCGGAAATCCGATACCGCCTGATTTCCGCCGACCGCGCTTGCTCTGCATCGCGGCGATGAGCTCGTCTCGGGCCAACTGATTGATCGCCCCCGGCCAACCACCAGACTGCTCATGGATACGACCAATCTGCTCTTCGCTCAGACACTCTAGGCCGCTACCGGCACCCTCCAGCCGCAATGCCAGGTACTCCCTGGTTTCGTCCTCTTCATACGGCTGCAGCGCGATGGCATGGTAGCGCTCCTCGCCATCACTCAAGGCCTCGAGCCGCCCGCCAAGCGCAGACTCACCGAACAGGAACACATGCGGCCTGGCCTCAGGGGTGCCCACAGCTAGACGCAGAAGAGTTTCCACCGCAGCACCCGTCAACTGCTCGGCGTCGTCGACCAATAGATAGACTTCCTGACCTGTCAACGCCAGCTGGATGACCTGGGCCATCACGCCGTCGAAATCGGCCTCCTGGCTGTTCAGTGCTTGAGCGATCTGTGCCAACAGCGCGCTCGCATCCATCGTAGCCTGAGGGGTAATGACTACGCTCTGAACCGCCTGCTTGTTGCTACTGGCAACCAGTGCCTGACGCAAAAGGGTTTTTCCACTTCCCTCCGGCCCGGTAACCAGCAGCAGCAACTGGCTGTAGCGCGCCAGATGATGAAGCTGCCCAAGCACCGGCTTGCGCTGCGCGGGGAAGAACTTGAAGCCCGGAACGCGAGCAGCAAACGGGTCATGGCTGAAGCCATAGTGATTCAGAAACGCGTCGTCCGCAGACAAACTGGTCATGGAAATTTTCTTATGCTCCAAGGTGTTCCGTCATTGCACCGTAACTGGCGCTCAAGGTGGTTTCCAGCACGTCGCGAGGGAAGTCCCCGGTCACAACAGCCTCGCCCATTCGCCGCAGCAACACGAGGCGTAGCCGACCGTCTAGAACCTTCTTGTCGACGGCCATGTGCTCGAGAAAGTCCTGCGGCTTCATCTGCGCAGGGGGAACGACCGGAAGCGCCGCGCGCTGCAGCAACCTGATGGCCCGGTCACGCTCCATCCGCGTGATCCAGCCCAGCTGACAAGACATCTCCAACGCCATCACGGTTCCCGCCGACACGGCCTCACCATGCAACCAGACGCCATAGCCCATATGTGTTTCTATCGCGTGGCCAAATGTGTGACCTAGATTGAGAATCGCGCGCACGCCGGACTCGCGCTCATCAGCGTTCACCACCTTGGCCTTTGCAGCGCAGGAGCGATGGATCGCCTCCGTCAGCACCACAGGATCAAGCGCTCGAAGTCGATCAACATTTGCCTCAAGCCAGCCAAGGAAGGGCTCGTCGCAGATAAGCCCATACTTGATCACCTCAGCCAGTCCCGCAGAAAGTTCACGAGGCGGCAATGTCTTCAAGGTCGCGGTGTCAATGATGACCGCTCGGGGCTGATAGAACGCCCCGATCATGTTTTTGCCTAGAGGGTGATTGATACCGGTCTTGCCGCCAACCGAAGAGTCCACTTGCGACAATAGCGTGGTGGGAACCTGAATGAAGTCCACGCCACGCTGATAGCTGGCAGCTGCATAGCCCGCCATATCGCCAATGACGCCGCCACCCAGCGCGATAACCGTGGTATTGCGATCGTGCCTAGCTCCGAGCAGAGAGTCGAAGATGAGCTGCAGGGTTTGCCAGTTCTTGTGTTCCTCCCCGTCGGGAAGAATCACCGGAGTGACAGAGTAGTCGGAAAGGGTCTGAGTCAGTCGATCGAGATACAGCGGCGCAACAGTTTCATTGGTGACAACGGCCACCTGCCGCCCACGGATCCTGTCGGAAAACAGCTCGGCGCGATCAATCAACCGCTCGCCAATATGAATGGGATAGCTACGCTCACCGAGATCGACCTGAAGAGTCTGCATGGGGCCCCCAACAATAAAGGGGTCTAGGATAGCGCAGATTCATCCCGGCTTTCACGAGGCGGCAAAGACGCGAGCCGGTCGAGAATTTCCGTCACAACCATCCGCGGCGGACGTTCGTCGGTTTCGATGATGACGTCCGCTATCGAGCGATATAGCGGATCGCGAATGGCCATGAGGGCGGACAAAACGCTGCGGGGATCACTAGCCTGCAATAGCGGCCGGTTGCGGTCGCGGGCGGTGCGTTCAAGCTGCTGGTCGACCGACGTGCAAAGATAGACGACTTGCCCACCCGCACGAAGGGCCTGCCGATTATCCTCTCGCAACACCGCACCACCGCCAGTGGCCAGCACCACTCCCTCGAGCTGGCAGAGATCGGCGATCACCGCCCGCTCCCGCTCGCGAAAACCGCCCTCACCCTCCACGTCAAAAATCAGTGGAATGCTGGCACCTGTCCGCTGCTCAATCTCCTTATCGGAGTCCTTGAACGGCAAACGAAGCTCTTTGGCAAGCAAGCGCCCGATGGTGCTTTTGCCAGCACCCATCGGGCCTACGAGAATGAAGTTGTGCAACGACTATTGCCCTACGGCGACCGCTCGGTAGTTAAGAATTCTAGGCGTCAGGAACACTAGAAGCTCGGATTTTGTGTCTTCGACTATATCTCGCCGGAACAAGCGACCAACGAACGGAACATCACCTAAGAAAGGAACTTTTTCTATGCTGCTGATCTGGCTATTGGAGAAGACGCCACCAATGACTATCGTCTCTCCATCCGTCACAAGGACCTTGGCATTGACTTCATTCTTGTTAATCGGGGGCACGCCATTCAGTGCGTTGGCGAAATCAGGGGCGTCCTTTGTGACCTTGACTTCCATGATGATGCGGTTGTCAGGAGTGATTTGCGGCGTCACCTCTAACGACAGCGCTGCCTCTTTGAAGGATGTAGAGGTGGCACCACTCGAACTGGCCTCTTGATAGGGTATCTCGGAACCCTTCAAGATCTTAGCGGTTTCCTTATCAGCCGTTACGACCTTGGGCTGCGAAACGATCTCCCCATTCCCGGTCTTTTCCATTGCAGACAGCTGTAGATCTAAGATGCCATAGTCCGACACATAGCCAATCCCGATCCCGGCGGTACTATTCGCCACACCCAAGTCGACGAATGGAACCGGCGCCAAAGCATCCTTCAGGGTGAAGTTACCGACTTTGTCGGTTCCAGGCAAACCTGCACGCCCTGTTTCTTCGTCAACGCCAATAGCTCCATCTTTACCGTAGAACCCCCAATTATCGTTGGTGTAATTGCCGCCCCACCGAACTCCAAGCGCTTTGTCGTACCCAACGTTAGCCTCGACGATGCGCGCCTCAATCATTACCTGCCTCACAGGAATATCTAGCTGCACAACGATGCGGCGCAATTCATCCAGCCGCTCTTGCGTCTGATACGCAATGATGTTGTTTGTACGATCGTCGACCGCGATCGAACCTCGATCGGCTGTAATGGCATCGCTACCCGTCACCGACTGAAAAAGCCGCGCGATATCGGCAGCTTTTGCATAATTGACCTGAACGACCTCGCGACGAAGTGGAGCAAGCTCGGCGATCTGCCGCTGCGACTCAAGCTCCTGACGCTCACGGGCAGCAATCTCGTCGGCAGGCGCGACCAGCAGCACGTTACCAACCTGGCGCTTATCCAGACCTTTGGTTTTAAGCACCAGATCCAGCGCCTGGTCCCAAGGCACGTTTTGCAGACGCAGGGTTATGTTGCCAGCGACGGTATCGCTCGCCACCAGGTTCAGATCGGTGAAGTCAGCGATCAGCTGCAGTACGGACCGAACGTCGATATCCTGAAAGTTGAGCGAGAGTTTCTCGCCCGAATAAGCAAAACGCTCAGTCTTGCGTTTCTCGGCTTCATCCTCAGTCAGAGGCTTGATGCTGATGGTCAGTTTGTTGTCTGTCTGGTACGCCAGATAATCGTATCGACCGGTCGGCTCGATGGCGACACTGGCTCCACCGGCCTGAGCTGACGAATCGACAAACTTCACGGGCGTAGCGAAATCCTGAACATCAAGACGAACACGCAGCGCCTCTGGCAGTTGAGTCTTGTCGAAGAGGACACGAATTTTTCCGCCCTGCTCCTCAATGGTCGAGCCTACCGATGGGTCAGAGAGCGTAATAACGACGTTCCCGGCACCGTCTTCACCCCGACGGAAATCGATATTCTCGATCGCCTTACCTACAGCCATCGCCTTGGCAGGCGCAGCCACTGGAGCAACGGGCGCAGCTGAAACAGCTGGGGCACGTACAGCACCCGAACTTTCGCCCAGTACCACAAAGAGATTGTTACCATCTACGCGAGTGGAGTAGGGCACCAGAGTATTGAGATTAACGATCAGTCGGGTACGGCCTTGGGCTTCAACGACGGTCACGCTCCGCGCATTGCCAACTCCTAGCTCGCGATTCTTCGCTCCGAGCTTATTGGATACGCCGGGTAGGTCGAGAGCGATCCGCGCAGGCTGATCGAGGGTATAACCACGCGGTGTAGCCACCGGTTCGTCGAACGCAAGCTTCAATTCAACACGGTCGCCAGGCAGCGCAGCGACATCGAGGGCGTTCAGGTTGGCCGCCAGCAGGGCTGGAGAAATAAACGCCGCCAGCAAAGAGATACCTAGGCGTGAAAGGGTAGTGTTCATAAATTGCTTCCGTTGTGCAGACCGGTAAAGGTTTTCCATGCTTTTGCCCCGCGCTAGGTGCGCTCTTTCAAGGTCAGACTGCGCGGGCGCTCGAGCCACCCACCCTCTCCATCAGGTACGATTTCCACAACATCCACTCCCGCATCGCTGATCTCGACGATACGGCCATGGTTGCGCCCCAAATAGTCACCAATCTTGACGCGATGAACCCCGTCGCCGCCCTTGATCAAGGCGTACCGCCCCCCACCATTGGCTAACGTGCCTACCATCGTGAAGTTCTCGATATTGAACCCCTCAAGAAACTGCTTAACTCGCGACTCATCGGGCTGGATATCTTTTGAGCCCTTTTGCCGCTGGGTTAAATCAAGCTTGACGGGAGGCTGAAACGGATGTCGCAGGGCGGCAGCGCTATAGGTAAAGGCTTCGTAGGGAATGAATGCCGGTAGCGGCTCAATCGTCCCTTTCGGCTTCGCCCTGACCTCATTCATATATTGCTGCAGATCGCCGAAGTCGTTGCTGCTGCCGCAGCCAGTCAGCGCAACCAGACTTAAGCCCAACGCAGTAAGTCTTGCGCGATTCATTTCTGCAGCCCCTTGTCGTTATAACGATAAGTCTTAGCGACGATGTTCATACGCAATTTTGATGTGGCTTCGTTCTTTTCAGTCTTGATCTCGAAATCATGTAGCGTGACGATACGCGGAAGGCTTGCCACACCACTCACGAAAGTTGCCAGATCGTGATATCCCCCAACGACCTTAATATCTATAGGCAACTCGATATAAAACTGCTGAGCCACCTCTGGCTGCAACTTGATTTCCTCGAACTCCAGCCCACTACCGAGCCCCGTTCGAGTGATGTCTTCCAGAAGCCCAGGGACCTCGGTATCGCTTGGCAGTTGCCGCAATAACGCACCAAACGACGTTTCCATCTCGGCCATTTGCGCTTTATAAGCTTCCAAATTGGCGGCCTGGAAGGCTTTGGTCGAGAACTGCTGCTTCAAGGTTTCTTCCTGAGCGCGCTGCTGCTCCAATTGCAGTTGCATATCCTGCAAATGAAAGTAATAACCTAGAGCAAGCACCGCTGCGAGAAGCATAACGCCAGCAATGAACTTGACCGGCGCAGGCCAAGAACCGAGGTTATTAAGATCGAGATCAGCGAAGTCTATCTTGCGAAAACTATCTAACGATTCAGCCAGACTCATGGCTTTGCTCCTTCCGTAGCGGCAACCGGCTGCGTTTGCTGAACCGTCAGCTGGAACACATTTTCCTGATCCACGGCACCGGCGGTGACGGCTTTCACCTCGTTCAGATTCGGCGCTTCGAGCCAATCAGAGGCATCAAGATTGCGCATAAGGTTGGAGACACGGTTGTTCGATTCGGCAGCACCAATGATCGCAATGTTCTTTCCGGTCATTTTTACCGAAGTGAAATACACTCCATCCGGCAGAGTTCTTACAAGCTGATCAAAAACTCGCCCGATAATAGGTCGATTACCTTGCAAGTCCTGGATGATCTTCATGCGCTCCAGTAGTTGCTGACGACGCTCTTTCAATTCCTTGATTTCTTTAATACGAGCATCAAGAACCGCAATTTCCTTTTTGACAAACTCGTTGCGCGCACTCTGCTGCTCAATCGCAGCTTGAAAATAACGATCTCCAAGAAAGACCAGACCAGCCGCTATGACCAGCACACCGACCAGAGACGCTAGGAAACGCTGCTTTCGTTCTTCACGCAGCTGTTCACGCCACGGAAGTAAGTTGATTTGCGCCATTAGTCGAAGCTCCTCAGCGCCAGGCCACAAGCAATCATCAAGGCCGGCGCATCGCTAGCCAGCGCTCCAGCATTCACTTTGCTGCTCAAAGCCATATCGGCGAATGGATTCGCAACTAGAGTCTGAGTACCGATCTTCTGCTGAATCATGTGATCCAACCCAGGTATCGATGCCGTCCCGCCCGCTAACAGGATGCAGTCGACATCATGGAACTGTCCTGCCGCAAAGAAGAACTGCAACGAGCGAGAAACCTGCTGCACAACTGCCTCTTTGAACGGAAGCAAAACCTCACTGTCGTAGTCGTCTGGGAGGCCGCCTTGCTTTTTGGCTAGACCAGCTTCTTCTTGTGAAAGGCCGTAGCGTCGCTGAATTTCCTCCGTCAGCTGACGCCCACCAAAAAGCTGTTCACGGGTATAAATAGTACGACCGTTATGCAGAACACTGAGGGTAGTCATGGTGGCACCGATATCCACCACGGCGACGGTCAGCTCTCCATGCGCCGCACCCAACTGTGGAGCGAGTAGCCCGTATGACCGCTCAAGCGCATAGGCTTCGACGTCAACCACCTTGGCAGTGAGCCCCGCCAGCGCAAGCGCTGCCTCACGAATTTCGATGTTTTCCTTGCGGCAAGCGGCGAGCAGGACTTCTGCTCGGCCAGGAGAGCGAGGAGCCGGCCCCTGGACTTCGAAGTCGATCGCCACTTCTTCCAGCGGATAGGGAATGTACTGGTCCGCCTCGATCTTCAGCTGATTCTCGAGCTCTTCGTCGGACAAACCAGCATCCATCTCGATGATCTTGGTGATTACCGCGGAGCCTGAAACAGCCACTACCGCCGACTTGCATCCGGTCTTGGCCTTGGCAACCACCCGCTGCAATGCCTGGCCGACGCCCTCGACCTCGGCGAGGTTCTTTTCAACTACGGCGTTTGCCGGGAGCGGCTCGACAGCATACGCCTCGACGCGGTAGCGACTACCTGATCGACTTAATTCGAGGAGCTTGACTGAGGTCGAACTGATATCGATCCCAAGCAGCGTGTTCGCTTTCTTAGTGAAGAGCCCTAGCACGACCGATTTCCTATCTTTATCCGCAACTTACGGATTAATTATGTTTATCCACATTAGATAACAGCCTTGACAGAAGCGCAAATGGCTACCCGGCAAAAAAACCGCATATAATGTGAACGGTTTTCCCTTTCAGCATCGCCGCAGTCTTCCTCCCCCAAATCCTGGATTCCAAGAACCCTGATGCGTTTTTTGAAATTTTTTCTCTGGTCGTGCTTCGCAGTCTTTTGCGCACTCTTGCTGAGCATCAGCGGCGCATTTCTCTACCTCAGCCCCAGCCTCCCCTCCGTCGATTCCCTGCGGAGCATACAGCTTCAAATTCCGCTGCGGGTTTATAGCGCGGATGACAAGCTGATCGCCGAGTTCGGGGAAATGCGACGCTCACCGATCCACTTCGAGGACATCCCTGAGGAATTCATCCACGCACTGCTGGCTGCCGAGGACGACAATTTCGCTAATCATTATGGCGTCGACATAACCGGCCTGATGCGCGCTGCCACGCAATTATTGAAAAGTGGGCAGATTCAGACCGGCGGCAGCACCATTACCATGCAGGTGGCGAAGAATTACTTCCTTACCAGTGAGCGGAGTTTCTCGCGCAAGATCAACGAGATACTGCTGGCATTGCAGATAGAGCGAGAGCTCAGCAAGAACGAAATCCTCGAGCTGTACGTCAACAAGATCTACCTTGGCAATCGTGCCTATGGAATCGAGGCGGCTTCTCAGGTGTATTACGGCAAGCCCATTTCGGAGCTTAGCGTCGCACAGCTGGCGATGATCGCCGGCCTGCCGAAGGCACCTTCCGCATTCAACCCATTGGTTAATCCGACCCGCAGCAAAGAACGACGCGACTGGATCCTGGGCCGCATGCACAGACTTGGCTCACTGGATGAAACTAGCTATCGGCAAGCACTCGCCGAACCTGAGACCGCTCGGTACCACGGCGCAGCCCCCGAGCTGGATGCCGCCTACATCGCGGAGATGGCACGCGCCGAGATGGTGGGGCGCTTCGGCAGCGCTGCCTACACGGATGGCTTTCGGGTAAAGACCACGGTGTCCAGCGAGCGGCAGCTTGCTGCCAACCTCGCACTCGACAACGGACTGATTGAATACGACCAGCGGCACGGCTACCGCGGACCGGAAGCGCGCCTCGCAGAACTGCCGCGCGAAAGCTGGCCCAGCGAGCTGGCCAAGTACCGAAGCCTTTCCGGGCTGCAGCCGGCCGTCGTCACTCAGGTAGAGACCAGCGGGATTCTGGTGCTGACGCGCGACGGAAACGAGCACGCAGTCGCTTGGGACAGCATGAAGTGGGCCCGCCCCTACCTCGGCATCAACAGCATGGGGCCAAGGCCGCAGCGCCCAGCCGACGTGGTCAAGCTAGGCGACGTGGTCCGCATTCGCTGGCAGGATGATGAAACAGCCGTATTCAGCCAGGTGCCGCAGGCGCAGGCGGCACTGGTTTCACTCGACCCCCAGGATGGTTCGATCGAAGCGCTCGCAGGCGGCTTCTCGTTTGGCCAGAGCAACTACAACCGCGCCATCCAGGCCAAGCGCCAACCCGGGTCAAGCTTCAAACCGTTCATTTACAGCGCAGCGCTGGACGCGGGCTACACCGCCGCGAGCCTGGTCAACGATTCCCCCATCGTCTTTGTCGAACAGGGCATGGACCGCATCTGGCGCCCGAAGAACGACAACAATACGTTCCTCGGGCCGATCCGCATGCGCGAGGCGCTGTACAAATCGAGGAATCTGGTTTCGATTCGTCTGCTGCAGACAATGGGCATCGACCACACGGTCGATTACATCAGCCGCTTCGGTTTCAATCCGCAGGACCTGCCGCGCAACCTATCTCTGGCATTGGGTACGGCGACGCTTACACCTATGGAGATCGCCACCGGCTGGACGACCTTTGCAAACGGTGGGTACAAGATCGAGCCATACCTGATCCAGCGCATAGAAGACCGTGAAGGCAAGCTGCTCTTCGAGGCCAACCCGGCACGCGTGCCATCGAGGAATACCGAGACCAAGGAAACACAGGCCGAGGCTTACGCAGCGCCTGACACTAGAGACCTGAACGACGGCGAGGCACTCGACGCCGAACCACGCCTTGCCGAGCAGGTACTCGATGAACGTACCGCCTACATCATGACCAGCATGCTGCAGGACGTTATCAAGCGCGGCACAGGGCGACGTGCGCTGGCCATGGGTCGCGGTGACATCGCAGGCAAAACCGGCACCACCAACGACTCCATCGACAGCTGGTTCTCCGGCTATAACGCCGACATCGTAACCACGGTATGGGCGGGCTTCGACCAGCCACAAAGCCTGGGGCGCAACGAATATGGCGGCACGGTCGCTCTGCCGATCTGGATGAGCTACATGAGCGCAGTGCTAAAGGACATGCCCGAGCACCCGCCAGCGGAGCCGGACGGGCTGCTCAAGCTGCGCATCGATCCAGTCAGCGGTCGCTCTGCCACACCCAGCACGCCTGACGCCTATTTCGAGGTCTTCAAGAGCGAGGATTCGCCGCCCCCCATGGGTGAATTCGACTCTGGAACCCAGGCACCTGGAAGCCCTCTTCCGGCCGATGAAGCCGCCCCGCTGGATCTGTTCTGATCGACCAATTTTCGCCAGCCAACAAAAAACCCCGCCTTGGCGGGGTTTGTTTTTTCAGCGCGGTCAGCCGTTGAAAACGTCGTTAACTGACTGCAGCGGATAATGCGACGGGTAAGGCAATGTCGCCACGCCACTTTCGATGGCTGCCTTGGCCACGGCATCAGACACCAACGTGATCAGACGCGGATCCATTGGCTTCGGAATGATGTACTCGCGGCCGAATTCCAGACTATCCACACCGTACGCAGCAGCCACTTCAGCCGGCACCGGCAACTTGGCGAGATCGCGCAGTGCAATGGCGGCCGCGATCTTCATCTCCTCGTTAATGCGCTTGGCGCGAACATCCAGCGCACCACGGAAGATGAACGGGAAGCCCAGTACGTTGTTGACCTGGTTCGGGTAGTCCGAGCGACCAGTTGCCATGATCACGTCCGAACGCGTCGCATGCGCCAGCTCCGGGCTGATCTCCGGATCAGGATTGGAGCAGGCGAAGACGACCGGATTGGCCGCCATGCGCTTGAGACCTTCCGGACTCAGCAGATTGGCGCCTGACAGGCCGACGAAAACGTCGGCACCTTCGAGCGCATCGTCCAGAGTGCGCTTGTCGGTTTCATGGGCGAACACAGCCTTGTACTGGTTCAGATCGTCACGGCCGGCGTGGATGACGCCCTTGCGATCGATCATGAAGATGTTCTCGATTTTCGCGCCCATGCTGACCAGCAGCTTCATGCACGAGGTTGCGGCAGCCCCAGCACCGAGGCAGACGATCTTGGCCTGCTCGAGAGTCTTGCCGGCGATTTCCAGCGCATTGAGCATGCCGGCAGCCGTCACGATGGCGGTGCCATGCTGGTCGTCATGGAAAACCGGGATATCGCACTGCTCGATCAGCGCCCGCTCGATCTCGAAGCACTCCGGCGCCTTGATATCTTCCAGATTGATGCCACCAAAGGTGATCGAGATGCGCTTGACGGTATCAATGAAGGCCTGCGGGCTTTCCGCATCGACTTCGATGTCGAATACGTCGACGCCAGCGAAACGCTTGAACAGCACGCCCTTGCCTTCCATCACCGGCTTGGAAGCCAGCGGGCCAAGGTTGCCCAAGCCGAGAATAGCGGTGCCGTCGGAGATAACAGCCACCAGGTTGCCTTTGCCAGTGTAGCGGTAAGCCAGCTCCGCATCGCGAGCGATCTCGCGCACAGGCTCAGCTACACCCGGGCTGTAGGCCAGGGAAAGATCACGAGCAGTGGCGGTGGGCTTGGTCAGCTCGACGCTCAATTTCCCTGGACGGGGCTGGGCATGGTATTCGAGCGCGGCAGTTTTCAGGTCAGTCATGTGGCATTTCCGCTTATTTTACTGGGACAGACAGGCGGTCGAGCATACGCCAAGAACAAGCGCACTCACAAGCCAGCGGGCCGGCTGACTGTCAAGCCCAAGCCGCTACGACTTTCCGGGTAGATTCACGCGCCGTTACGAACAGCCGATCAGCGCGACAACCCCAGCATCGCCGGATGGGTGACGCGCAGCATCCAGCGGGCCTGCGCGGCCCCCACCCGTCCGCGGCGGTCGACTACCCAGCCCCTCAGCTCGAGTCGCTTCCCGGCAAGTACGGTCATTGTCCGGACATCGAATGCGTCAAGCGCCTGCGGCGGTATGTTCACCACCAGCGGGCCATCCATTTCCAGCCAATAGCCGCCGCGATTGCGCTCGACCCGCTCGACCCTGCCTTCGAGCAGCGCGAAGCCACCACGCCTCAACGATTGCGGCGAGCCGGGCTTCAGCTCGCGCCAGACACCCAGACCGTTTTGCCGCGCCTGCTGCTCGGCCCGCTGCTGACAGGCCACCAGCCGTGTATTCGGCGCCACCGCGACCATGAAGCCAAGGCCATCGGCAAGCAGCACGGCTTCGAGATTACGTCCCTGCGCGTCATAAGCATGGGCCAGCGTGCGCCCATAGCGATCCTGCCGCTCCTGGCCCAGGACCAGACCGACCCGCCCGTCACTGGCCTGCACCAACGCCTGCAGTCGGCGCCGTGCGGCCAGCGCGAAAGGCTCGGCCTTGCGCCCGTCACGCCCCAGCTCCGGCGTGTTGATGCCGATCAGCCGCACGCTGCGACCATCGACCAGACGCAGCGTATCGCCGTCAACGACTTGGGCCACTTCCAGCGTCGACAAGCGCCCCGGCGACGGGCAGAAGGCAAGCGCTTGAATTTGCCAGAAGACAGAAACGAAAAAGGCGCCCACCAGGGACGCCTTTTTCATGTGCTCGGAAAACCCCATTGGATTCCCGGTACGCCAGCTTACTTGGCGCCGAACACACCGAAACGTTGCTTGAAGCGATCGATACGGCCGCCGGTATCCAGCACCTTCTGCTTGCCGGTGTAGAACGGGTGGCACTCGGAGCACACGTCGAGGCTCAGGTTCTTGCCCAGCGTGGAGCGGGTCTTGATGACGTTGCCACAGCTGCAGGTGGCCTCGATTTCGACGTAATTAGGATGGATATCGGCTTTCATGGTGAATCCTCTAGGATTGTGTGCCGCCACCCGACCCTATGTCGAGTACCGCACGAAGTAGGGCGCGAATCATACCAGAGCGCTAGGGTGATGCAAGCGCGGGCGACAGACGCGCTGAGCCGCTGGCGCGCTCGCGACGACGCCGAATCGCGTCATCGTTTACCATCGCCGCACATCACCAAGGATCATCGAGTGTCTTCCAGCATCCTCCGCCTGGCGCTGCCCTCACCCCTGCGTCGCCTGTTCGATTACCTGCCGCCGGCTGGCGTGTC
>NZ_JXXD01000131.1 GCF_000935215.1 Stutzerimonas stutzeri | reverse complement strand
CCACGCCCTGCGCCGCCAGCCGGTCGAGCACCTCGCCGTAGACCGGCAAGAGTCGTTCGAGCAGCTCGAGCTTGTCGAAACGCTCGGCAGCCTCGCCCTTGAGCTTGCCCAGCCAGAGATAGGTCAGCGGGCCGATCAGCACCGGCTTGACCGCATGGCCTAGCGCCAGCGCTTCTTCGACTTCCTCGAACAGTTGCGACCAGGACAGCTGGAACTGCTGATCGGCGCTGAACTCCGGCACCAGGTAGTGATAGTTGGTATCGAACCACTTGGTCATCTCCTGGGCCTGGGCGCCACCGCAGCAGCTGTTCGTCACGCCACGGGCCATGGCGAACAGCGTGTCCAGCGTCGGTTGGCCATCGGCCGGGCGGAAGCGCTGCGGCACCACGCCGAACATCAGCGAGTGCGTCAGAACCTGGTCGTACCAGGCGAAGTCGCCCACCGGCAGCAACTGGATACCGGCATCGGCCTGGGCTTGCCAGTGTTGTGCACGCAGCTGACGACCAACCAGGCGCAACCCCTGCTGGTCCAGCTCGCCCTTCCAATATGCCTCCAGAGCTTTCTTCAGCTCGCGGTCCGCACCAATGCGTGGAAAACCGAGGTTGTGCGCTACAGCCATTTCTCACTCCAAATGTCGTTCTGCATGAATGGGCTGATTGTCCGCGCCATGACTGCGTGAAACAAACTCATGTAATTACATTTGAAATATAGAAATATTCATGCAGGAGCATTTCGGGGCCTCAGGGCTCTAAAAGAAACCTCCCCTACCAGGCGTATTCATGAACCCGGATCAGCCACCGCAGAATCTCGAAAGCCTGCTGCAGCGTCTCGAACAGGCCGGCGAAGCCGACCAGCCGGTGACCATCGAGTGCATGCTGCAGGCCACCGATGAGCGCAGCTTCGGTGCCCTGTTGCTGGTGCCAGGCTTGCTGGTGTTCTCGCCGCTGTCGGGAATTCCCGGATTGCCCAGCGTGTTCGCGGTGATGGTTTCGTTGATCGCGCTTCAGCTGCTGATCGGCCGGAAGCACTTCTGGCTGCCCAAATGGCTGCTGCGGCGTAGCGCCTCGCGCAGCAAGTACGACAAGGCCATAGCCTTCCTGCATCGCATTGCCGGCTTCGTCGACCGGCTGCTCAAGCGGCGGCTGACCTTCCTTACCAACGGCCTGGCGAATCGGCTGAATGCCGTGCTGTGTCTGGCAATCGCGGCCACCATGCCGCCGCTGGAGCTGATCCCGTTCGGCAACTCCACTGCCGGCGCGGCGTTGAGCGTGCTGGGGCTGGGCATGATGGCCCGCGACGGCGCGATGATCCTTGCCGCGCTGCTGTTCTTCTTTGGTCTGGCCTACATGGTTTCGCGGCTCTGGTTCTGAATGGCCCGGCCGATTGCGTAGCGGCCACTCGACAGCATCCAGATGCTGGGACACACTTGCGACGGATGAGCGTTGCTCATCTGCTTATTCATTCAGGGAACATCAGGCCTGCTGCTCGAGCTCGTGCTGATCCCGCTTCGCAAGGTAGTTCGGCATGCTGGAAATTCGTCACCTGAAGACGCTTCATGCACTTCGGGAAACCGACAGTCTCGTCGAAGCCGCCGAGCGCCTGCACCTGACGCAGTCGGCGCTTTCCCATCAGTTCAAGGAACTGGAAGAACGCCTCGGCCTGCAGCTGTTCGTGCGCAAGACCCGCCCGGTGCGCTTTACCAGCGCCGGCCTGCGTCTGCTGCAATTGGCGGATCTGATGCTGCCTCAACTGCGCAGTGCCGAACGTGACCTCGCCCGCCTGGCCGGCGGAACCGCCGGGCGGCTGCACATGGCCATCGAATGCCACAGCTGCTTCCAGTGGCTGATGCCGACCATCGACCAGTTCCGCGATGCCTGGCCCGAGGTCGAGCTGGATCTGGCCTCGGGCTTCTCCTTCGCCCCGCTACCGGCCTTGGCGCGCGGTGATCTCGATCTGGTGGTCACCTCCGACCCGCTGGAGCTGCCCGGCATCACCTACGTGCCGCTGTTCACCTACGAGGCCCTGCTGGCGGTGGCGAACCAGCATGCACTGGCCGCGCGGCCGTACATCCGACCGGAAGACCTGGCCAGCGAGACGCTGATCACCTACCCCATCGAACGCGACCGCCTGGATATCTTCACCCGCTTCCTCGAACCGGCCGACATCGAACCGGCGCAGGTACGCACCTCGGAACTCACTGTGATGATGATGCAGCTGGTGGCGTCGGGGCGCGGCGTCTGTTCACTGCCGAACTGGGCACTGCACGAATACAGTTCACGCGGCTACGTCACCGCCAAACGGCTGGGCGACAAAGGTCTGTTCGCCACGCTTTATGCGGGCATCCGCGCCGACATGCTCGACTCACCCTTCATGCGCGACTTCCTGCTGACCGCCAAGGACACCTCCTTCGCCACGCTCGAAGGCGTCAGTGCCGCGCCGAAGGTGCGCTGACAGCGGGTCAGCGCCGCCGCGCCAGGCATACGCCAAGACCGATCAACCCGGTTGCCACGCCGCCGATCAACAGCCAGCGCTTGTCATCATCCGGCGACGAGCGCCAGCCGCCATCGATGCGCCGTTGGCCCAGCGGCGGATGAAAGAGATTGCCTGACGAGGGCGCCACTCGCTGCGCGCGGCCAAGCGCGAAGCCGGTCAGCAGCCCATTGAGTCGATCGAAGCCCGGGGTGAGGAAATGCGCCAGGCGCAGCAATGTGGCGGTCGCGCCGACCGACGTGGTGTGGCGCGGATGCAGGGCCAGACTGACCATGGCATCGGCCACCTGACGCGGATCGAGCAGCGGTGGCGGCGGCTGCAACGAGCGCCCGGCGTAGTTGCCGCCGTCGCGAAAGCCGGGGGTATCGACAATGCCGGGATACACGTCGCAGATGTGAATCCCCGGCCAGGCTCCCAGTTCGCCGCGCAGCGCCTGGGACAGGCCGCGCAGGCCGAACTTGCTGGCCGAATAGGCCGCCGCGAACGGTTGCGCCACCCAGCTGCCGACCGACAGCGTATTGATCAGCACACCGCTCTTTTGCTGCTTGAAGTACGGCAGCACCACATGGGCGCCACGCAGATAGCCGAGCAGATCGGTCTGCACCACTTGTTCATGGGCATCCAGTGGCGTCTCGTCGAACGCGCCGACCGCGCCGATGCCGGCATTGTTGATCCACACATCGATGCGCCCCTGGCCGAACTCCGCCGCAGCGCTGGCCAGTGCTTCGACCTCGTCGCTGTGGGTGACGTCAGTGGGCACCACCAGGACTTCGCCACCGAGCGCGCGGCATTCATCGGCGGTTTCCGTCAGCGCTTCGGCGTCGCGCGCGGCAAGCACCAGCCGCGCGCCCTGGCGGGCGAAAGCCTGGGCAGCGGCGCGACCGATGCCGCTGGACGCACCGGTCAGCACCACCAGGGCGCCGTAGAGTTTTCCGTAGGCCATCGTCGTTCCTCCGCAGTCTGCTGTCGTAGTTAAGCTGACAGCGACGTCGCGCCGAACATTCCCCCCGATGGTCGGCGCGATGCCCCGCGCGCAGGAACGTACTCAAGCCTGGGCGACGCTTCCCGCCGCTTCGTCCGCCCAGGGGTCGTAGGTGCCGAAGCTCCACAGATGCCCTTCGATATCGCGGCAGGTGAAGCCGCGACCGCCGTAATCCTCGTCCTTGAGCTCGACGACGATCTGCGCCCCGACCGCCTTGGCCTGAGCGTAGAGCGCATCGGCGCTGTTGACGATCACGTAGATGCCCTGGGTGGATGCGCCGCCAATCTCATCGGGCTGGCGCAGCTGCTGGCCATACTCGGAATCGACTACCGGTCCGACCATCAGCATGCCGTTGCCGAAAGCCAGTTGTGCATGAGTGATGCCGACCTGTTCGTCGCGGTACTGGCGTTGGCATTCGAAGCCGAAAGCACGACAAAGCCAGTCGATGGCGCTGGCCAGGTCGCGATAGCGCAGGCAGGGGATCAGGCTGGCCGAGGTGTTCTTGCTCTGCTGAGACATACACAGCTCCCATCATGGGCTGCCGAAGGGCTGCCCTTCTTTCATGAGAGCCACACCGTAGCGATCAATTCCCTTTCAGAGGCGTTCGCTCAAGCCCAGGCGAATACCCAGGGCGATGAGCATCGAGCCCAGCGCCCGGTCCAGCCACTGGCTTATGGCCGGATTGTCGCGCAGCGCCTGGGTGGCGCGGGCCGCCAGCAGCACCACAGCGCACTCGATGATGATCGCCACCACAACCACCAGCACGCCGAGAACCAGCAGCTGCAGCGGTACGGAGCCATGCTCGGGGCGGACGAACTGAGGCAGGAAAGCCATGAAGAAAATCGCCGCCTTGGGGTTCAGCAGATCGACCAGCACGCCCTGGCGATAGGCTTTCCAGGCGGACGCTTGCGGTGCTGCCTTGAGGGCCAGCACGGTTCCGCCGCCGGCCGAGCGCAGAGCCTGATAGCCGAGATACAGCAGATAGACGGCACCGACGTACTTGACCACCGTAAACGCCAGCGCCGAAGTGGCGAGGATGGCCGAGATGCCCAGCGCGGCGAACGCCACATGCACCAGCGCCCCGCTGCATACACCACAGGCGGAAATCATACCGATACGGCGGCCGCCACTCAGGGTGCGTGAAATCACGTAGAGCAGATCCGGCCCGGGCGACAGATTCAGTGCCAGCGCCGCCGAGAAGAACACCAGCCAGAACACGGGATCAACCATCGCTCCATCTCCATCTACGTGGCCAGACCGAGGCCATCCATCCAAGAGATCAGACTCTAGGACGGAAGCATTCCGAGTTCCAGCAGATTCTCTGAATACTCTTTTCGTCGGGATGCTGACGCAAAATTTAACTTTTGACTTTTTTTTGTCGCAAAGCTGAACTACTTTCAATTGCCAGACGGGACCGCTCTCTGCGCGTCACGCAATCAAGGACTGCCCATCAACATTCAGCAAAGGACATGCGAATGAAAGACGACGTCGCGCCGGCTTTCCAGCCAGCCCAATTCCGCATAACGCTTCTCTCTGCCAGCAAGCTGCTCGACAGCACGCTGCGCCAGCACCTGTACGACTGCCCCAGCTGCACACTGGTGCATATGGTCACGCCGCGATCCGAACAGATCGATTCCGCGCTGGTGCTGCTGGATGTCGCCAGCTACGACCGCAACGATTGCGTGCACCTGCTCCGCCAGTTCGGCGACGCACCGCTAGCATTGATCAACGCCCAGCCCGATCAGGCGCGCAGACTGGTTGAAACGCACCCCTGGATCCGCGGGGTCTTCTACCGCGCGACGCCACGCGCCATGTTTGTCCGCGGTATCCAGACCATGCTCGCCGGGGGCGACTGGCTACCTAGGGAGCTGATGGAAACGCTGCTCTGTCGCTACCGGCAGCTCAGCAACGCACATCAGGTCATCGACGAGCTGACCCTGCGCGAAAAGCAGATCCTCGCGCTCGCCGGCCAGGGCCTGTCCAACGCGGCCATCGGTGAAAGGCTGCACCTGAGCATTCACACCATCAAGAGCCATGTGCACAACGCCCTGCGCAAGCTCGGCGCCAGCAATCGCGCCCAGGGTGCCTCGCTGGTGCTGGCCCACGTTGGTGAGGCGGTGTCGTGAAACGCACCGCCGCGTTGCTTCTGCTGCTGTTGAGCCTGACCGCTCAGGCCGACGAAGCCGAGCTGCAAGGATTCATCACCAACAACACGGTTTCCCGCTCCGGTCACGAGTTCTACCTGCGCTTCTGCGAACGCCTGAACGACATCAGCACCCTGGACTTCAACCTTGCCATCAAGGAAAGGCCCTCGGCGCGCTGGGGGGTTCTGGTCTGGGTAGAGCACGAGAACCAGACCCTGTATCGCCGCTTCCTGCAGCCCAACGTGGCGGACATGAAGGAACCAGCCTACGAGGCCGCCGATTTCGTCGTGCAGGAAATCAACCGGCGCAAGATCGAAGCGTTGTTCGAAGACAACATTGACATGGCCAAGGACGAACTATGAAACAGCACATTCACAAGGCGCTCGGCACGCTGCTCGCCAGCCTGCTGCTCTGCACTGGCGCCAGCGCCACCGAGCTGGTGTACACCCCCGTCAACCCATCCTTCGGCGGTAGCCCGCTCAACGGTGCCTGGCTGCTCGGCAACGCGCAGGCGCAGAACAGCAAGAAGGACCCGGATGCCATCGATCGCTCCTCGCTGCTGGAAAACCAGTCCGCCCTGGACCGTTTCACCAGCCAGCTGGAGTCGCGCCTGCTGGGCGATCTGCTCAGCGGCGTGACCGATGGCAAGACCGGCACCGTGACCACCGACGATTTCATCGTGCGCGTCTACAACGGCGACGCCGGCATGCTGATCGTGGAAATCACCGACCGTCTCACCGGCGAAATGTCCGAAATCATAGTCGGTCAGAACTGACCCTTCAAGGAGAAACAAAGGCCATGAGAAGCCTATTCGTAGCCATAGGGATGATGGCTGTACTGCAGGGTTGCGCCGTTCGCGAGCCCATGTCTGCCGACCAGCACCCGCCAACCCTGACCCCACGTACCTCGACCTACCAGGACCTGCTGGCGCTACCGCGCCCGAAAGGCCCGCTGGTAGCTGCGGTGTACGGCTTTCGCGACCAGACCGGCCAGTACAAGCCCACTCCGGCCAGTTCCTTCTCCACCGCGGTGACCCAGGGCGCGGCCAGCATGCTGGTCGATGCCATGCAGGCCAGTGGCTGGTTCGTGGTGCTCGAGCGTGAAGGCCTGCAGAACGTGCTGACCGAGCGCAAGATCATCCGCGCCTCGCAGGCCAAGCCGGACGTGGCACCCAATATCCAGTCCGAACTGCCGTCGCTGCTGGCGGCCAACATCATCATGGAAGGCGCCATCGTCGCCTATGAGACCAACGTGCGCAGCGGCGGCCAGGGTGCGCGCTATCTGGGCATCGGACTGTCGCAGGAGTATCGCGTCGATCAGGTCACGGTGAACCTGCGGGCCATCGACGTGCGCAGCGGCAGGGTGCTGTCGAACGTGATGACCACCAAGACGATCTTCTCCGTCGGCCGTAGCGCCAACGTCTACAAGTTCATCGAGTTCAAGGAACTGCTCGAAGCGGAGGCCGGTTACACCACCAACGAGCCGGCCCAGCTCTGCGTGCTCTCGGCGATCGAGGCTGCCGTGGCGCACCTGATCGCCCAGGGCGTCGACCGGCGCCTCTGGCAGACCGCCGAAGGCAGCGGTGGCGAGCATCCGGCGCTGAGCAAGTACCTGAGCAAACTGGACTGATCCGAGTCGTCGGCGCAACGCCGACGACGCTTCAGCGTTCCTCCAATCTCCCTTTCCGGCTGACGGCACGCTTCATGGCGATGCCGTCTGTACGGCCGTGCGCCATCAGCTATCGGGCAGTGCCCCCGGATGCAGCAGCCTGTATCGCCAATCGCCGCCCGTTACGCACCGGATCGCAACATTTTCAATCATTGGATGGATGTTCGCCGCCCCGATTAGGGGCAAGTATGTCGACATCAGAGCCCATCAGGACAGGACGCCATGACTCGCTCGCAACGGATTGCGCATGACCTGCTGCTACCGGCAGTTCTGCTACTGGCTACTGCCAGCCACGCCGATATCCCCGTCTCGATCGATCTTGCCCCCAACGAACTGGCCTACCTCACGGCCGATCCGTCCGCCCATGCCGGCATCAGCGGCCAGGGCGCCGTGGCGCTGGTCCAGCAGTCCGGCGAGAGCATGACCGGCCGCATCGCCCAGACCGGCTCCGAGCTGGAGGCCTACATCATCCAGAGCGGTTACGCCAACGGCGCCAGCATCGAGCAGATCGGGCAAGGCAACGCGGCGCTGATCAGCCAGAACGGCTTCGACAACGACGCCCACATCGAACAGACCGGCTCGGACAACCGCGCCGCCATCGCACAGCAGGGCTCGAGCAATCGAGCCCTCATCGAACAGACCGGCAGCGGGCATAGCAGCAATGTCAGCCAGAGCGGCCGAGGTCTGACGGTAGTGGTTCGCCAGTACCGCTAATCCCAAGGAAATACCGCTGTACTTAAAACATCCATGGAGTGACAAAAATGTTTAAGTTCAAACCTCTTGTAGCAGCCATTCTGACCGTCGCCACTGCCCAGGCCTTTGCCGCCGAGAACACCTCGGAGCAGAACCAGCACGGCATCAACAACAACGCAGAAGTGCTGCAAAGCGGCGGTTCGGGCAACTTCGCCACACAAAACCAGAGCGGTTTCAGCAACGACGCGATGGTCGAGCAAGCTAACTCGCAGGCCACCACCGCCACCCAGACCCAGACCGGTAACTTCAACAATGCCGAATCCCGCCAGAGCGGCGCGCTGATGACCGGCTCGACCCAGACCCAGAGAGGCTGGGGCAACGATGCACTGGTAGAGCAGACCGGCACCTACAAGACCGGCGCCACGCAGAACCAGAAAGGCGTTGACAACGTCGCCGAGACGTTCCAGGCCGGCTCGACCATGGCCAACGCCACCACTAACCAGGACGGCAAGGACAACTACGGCCTGATCACCCAGACCGCCACCTTTGGCAGCCAGGCGGTGGTGAACCAGAACGGCGACCTGAACAACGCCAGCATCACCCAGCTCCTCAGCAACAACGACCGCGCAACCATCACCCAGCAAGGCGTCGACAACGATGCGCATGTCACCCAGATCCTCAGCAGCGGCTCCATTGCCGAAGTCGAGCAGAGCGGCTGGCGCAACGACGCCATGGTTTCGCAGACCGGCGTGCTGCACGAGGCTTACGTCAAGTCCGACGGCAGCAACAACAGCGTCGACGTCGACCAGAGCGGCAATGCGCAGAACGCCTTCGTCCTGCAGCACGGCGTAGGCAACGACTCCAGCATTGTGCAGAGCAACGGCTGGCTCGGTGGCAACAACACCGCCACTACCGAGCAGTCAGGTATCGGCAACGAAGCCGACGTGTACCAGGACGGCCGCAACCAGACTGCCAAGACCATCCAGGAAGGCGGCTTCAACGTTGCCTCCGTGGAGCAGCAGGGTCGTGGCAACGATCTGCACTTCCACCAGGACGGTACCGGTAACGAGCTGAACGCCGTGCAGCATGGTACCGACAACGAAATCGTCGGCGTCAGCTATGGCTGGGGCAACAGTGCCGATCTCGAACAGGACGGCCGCGACAACCTGGCCACCGTTCGCCAGGAAGGCTCGCTCAACGACGTGATGCTGAGCCAGAGCGGCGCCGATCACCTGATCAAGGTGACTCAGAACGGTGTCGGCAACGAAGCCATCGCCAGCCAGGCCGGCTACGGCAATGCGGCCTACATCAACCAGAGCGGCTGGAACAACACCGCCCTGGTCACCCAGCAGTAAGCTCGTTCGCTACACCCGACTGCCGGCGCCCTGCCGGCAGTCGCGCTTCCTCTCTGCGCGATTCCCGTCCCGCACTTTGCCTTGGCCAGTCGGCGCACCGTTTCGGTGGCGAGCCTGGCGATCGGCCATCGCAGCGCCCCAAACTGAAGCAAGCTGACGCATCGGTCAGGTCATGCCAGCGCGCTCACCTCCCGCCCGACGGCCCGGCCATCCGCGAACCTCCTTCATCCGATAAAAATAAATCCTTTCTTATCAACCATTTATCCTTAACCACAATGGAATATCCGGTATTGGCGCGACGCTTGCTATGTGACCCAAAGCCTGACCGCTTGGACAACTTACAAGCTCATTCAAATGCCAATACGGAGACACACTCAATGAAGCGCAGCCTGACCACCGCAGCCCTCGCGGCCGGGTTCATCCTCAGCAGCCAAGCCATGGCCAGCCCAATGTTCTGGCAGAACAACAGCCTCACCTACCTGTACGGCAAGAACTTCGCAGTCGATTCGGGCCAGGATGGCCGCGAAGCCGCCATCCAGCAGACCATCACCTTCGAACATGCCAGCGGCTGGACCTGGGGCGACATGTTCCTGTTCGTCGACCACAAGTGGTTCAACGGCCATTCGGGCAAGGACGGCCGCACCTACTACGGCGAATTCAGCCCACGCCTGTCGCTGAGCAAGATCAGTGGTGCGGACCTGTCCTTCGGTCCGGTCAAGGACGTGCTGATCTCCGCGACCTACGAACGCGGCGAAGGGCGCAACCGCAACTATCTGCTCGGCCCGGCCGTCGACCTGGCCGTTCCCGGTTTCGATCGCCTGGCCATCAATACCTACTACCGCGAGCCCGACGGCATCACCGGCAAGCCGGGCGGCCAGTGGCAGATCACCCCGACCTGGGCCATCACCATTCCGGTCGGCAAATCCGACATCCTGCTCGACGGCTACATCGACTGGGTGGTCAACGACGCCGGCTCCAAGTCCAAGGGCGACTACCTCGCCAAGAACTTCCACTTCAACCCGCAGGTCAAGTACGACCTCGGCAAGGCCCTGGACTACACGCCCGGCAAGCTCTATGTCGGTATCGAATACGACTACTGGACGAACAAGTACGGCGTCGAGGACAGCAGCGCCTTCAACACCGACAACAACGTCACCAACTTCATCGTCAAAGCGCACTTCTGATGCGCCTCGCCGCCCGCAAACCGGGCGGCACTCGTTCGGTGCCAGTCGCTATCCTGGCCGCCACAAGCGCAACGGCTGCATCGAACAGCGAAACTCGTGCAGAATCAGCTCGGCTCGACCATCACCCCGGGCGGTCCGACGGCATTTCCCGGGGCTGCGAGGCGAATGAACGCAGCGCATAGGCCATCATCCTCAACACGCAGCAGGCCCGCCCCGCATAGTGGAACAGGCAACCGCCAGCGCGCTCACGGACAGGGAACATGGACAAGAACAACGCACCCCAGCCGCTCTACACCGCCCAGGGCAAGCCCGCCGGCCGCATTCGGCAGAAGAACGAGGAAAGCATCCTCACGGCGGCCGCCGAAGAGTTCGCCCGCTACGGCTTCAAAGGCACCAGCATGAACGCCATCGCCACCCGCGCCGGGCTGCCCAAGGCCAACGTGCACTATTACTTCAACAGCAAGCTGGGGCTGTATGTCGAGGTCATGCGGCATATCCTCGAACTCTGGGATACCGCCTTCGACGACGTGACCGTCGACGATGATCCGGCCATTGCCCTGGCCGAATACATCCGCATCAAGATGGAATTCTCGCGACGCCACCCACAGGCCTCGAAGATCTTCGCCATGGAAGTCATCAGCGGCTGCGAGTGCCTCTCCGAGCACTTCAACCAGGATTACCGCAACTGGTTCCGCGGCCGCGCCGCAGTGTTCGACGCCTGGATCACCGCCGGCAAGATGGACCCGGTCGACCCCATGCACCTGATCTTCATGATCTGGAGCAGCACCCAACACTATGCCGACTTCTCCGATCAGATCCGCCGTATCAACGGCAAGCGCATGACTCGCGCCGATTTCGCCCACGCCAGCGACAACCTGATCGCCATCATCCTCAAGGGCTGCGGACTGACCCCGCCGCCACCCGCGGATCGCTGACCGACCGTGGCCCGCAAGCTACGCATCCACTCCCCGGCCATCCACTACTTCGACATGGTGCGGCGCTGCCAGTCGATTCGCGAGGCGTCGCGCCGGCTCAATGTCGCCTCATCGGCGGTGAACCGGCAGATTCTCAAGCTCGAAGACGAGATCGGCGCGCCCCTGTTCGAACGCCTGCCCGGCGGGTTGCGGCTGACCGCCGC
>NZ_JXXD01000130.1 GCF_000935215.1 Stutzerimonas stutzeri | reverse complement strand
CGCCAGCATGGCTACCTATTGAGCTCCGGGAGGCGTCCATATAAGAGTTTCCCTAGCTATCTAGGCGCAAGGCCTTCATCAGCCCACCACCCGACAGCGATTCAGTTACGTTGCTCACAGCTTTTTACTCCAGATAAGCGGAGCCTGACGCCGAAGAGACAGGCCCTCAACTCATTAGAACTCCTGCACGGTTGGGCGCAGAACGATCTCGTTAATATCCACGTCAGCAGGCTGCTCAATTGCGAAGGCGATAGCTCGAGCGACCGATTCGGCGGGAATTGCATGCTTGTAGAAGTCCACCACGAAATCGCGGCTCTGTTGGTGGGTGCTGCCGAATTTCAGTTCGGAGTCCACGGCGCCCGGTTCGATAGTCGTGGTGCGGATGCTGCCACCGACTTCGTGACGCAGTCCTTCGGAGATAGCCCGCACAGCAAACTTGGTGCCGCTGTACACGGTGCCACCTGGGCTGAACACCTTCAGGCCTGCAACCGATGCGATGTTGATGAAGTGACCACTGTTTTGTTTCTGGAAGACTGGCAATGCAGCCGCGACTCCGTACAGCAGACCCTTGATGTTGATATCGATCATGCGATCCCACTCGTCAGTGCGAGCATCGCTGAGCGGTGCAATCGCCATCAGTCCGGCATTGTTGACCAGTACATCAATGCGACCGTAGGTGTCCACGGCACCTTGAATGAGCGTTTTGACCTCTTCCTGAGAGGTAACATCGGTCTGATACGCGATTGCCTGACCACCTGCATTGGTCAGCTCAGCCACCAGTGCGTCGAGTTTATCTTTGCGACGTGCAGCCAGCACTACGCGAGCACCAAGCGCAGCAAGGTGGCGCGCAGTAACCTCACCCAGGCCGCTACTGGCACCGGTGATAACGACAACTTTTCCAGAAATGTTATTGCTCATGCTGAGAACCTCATCGGCGGGTTTGTACTTCGCCATGGCTGGTTAACCTGGCAGTGCGCAAACTTTAGACCCATGATTGATCTCAATAAATGGAAATGATTAGATTATGCTATTCCTGAAAATGGAATAAATGAGAGGGGCAACATGCTTAACCGCATGGAGATGGTCAGGATTTTTTGCACAGCAGCAGAGGCAGGTAGCTTCCGCGAAGCGGCAACCCGATTAGGTATCTCCCCGCAAGGGGTTACCCGAGCCATTCAAGCCCTGGAAACGGAGCTTGGCGAATCGCTGTTTCACCGTAATACCCGCCAGGTGAGCATCACTGCTTTCGGTCAGGATTACGCCAAAGATGCCAGATCAGCTCTGGAGCATTTCGACACGCTATTCCGGTCGCACAGGATGGAACCTGAGCTGTCAGGGAGGGTGGGAATCACGGCTCCACATGCTATTGGCAGGCGCTTCCTGATACCGTTTCTTCAGCCCCTGGCCGCTGCACATCCTGACCTGCAATTCGATCTCCGCTTGGAAGATCAGATGACTGATGCTGTTGAGGCGCATATCGATATTGGTATCAGGGTGGGGGTTATTCGCGACCGGCGCTACGTTGCACGTGCCTTAGCTCCCGTGCCGTTTTACGTTGTCGCGTGCCCGTCTCTCATAGGCCAAAAGACACCACCTAAATCTTTGGATGCCTTAGCTAAGCTGCCACTTTCAGTCCTGATCGACCGGAAAAATGGCCGCCCTTGGCCTTGGCTATTTGCCGACGGGCAAACGTTCACGCCCAGGCAGCCAGCTCTTATCTGTGATGATCCAGATACGGAATTGGAAGCCACCCTGGCAGGCATGTGTTTTGGCCAAATTCCTGCCTATCTGGCTGAGCCTCATCTGCGGTCAGGAAAGCTGGTTGCTGTTTTGGCTGATCTCGCTCCAGCGCCATGGGATCTGTTCATATACCGCCCGCAGCAGGGTCCTGTATCGAAGCGGGTGCGATTGGTGTACGACCACCTTAAGCAGGCTTTCTCAAACCCCAAGCTATTTCCCCAGGGCCTGGGGACATAGCTTGAATACCTGCCAGCAATCGTCCGCTTTTGGCCCAGAGTGTGTAAAAACACTTTCACATCTTGTATGCCCCAGCCCACTGCGCCTGGGCGTAGTGATTTCCCGAGCATTTGCCACGATCAGCGCCGGTGGCGCGTCAGAGCGCTTATAAAGCACTGTGGTACCTCTTGGGACAGTAAAAACCGGGGCTTTTACGCCGTCATCGCCTTCAATAAGCCTTCGGTACCCATGATTTTCATCACCCGCTTCAAATTATAGGCAAGCACATTCAAGCTCATTTCTGCACTCACCCCGTTCAGCTTTCGGGTCAGGAAGTGCGTTGCGCCCATCCACTGCTTGAGCGTCCCGAAGGGATGCTCAACAGTCCGTTTTCGAACCTTCATCATCTCTGGTGCTTGGTTTAACCGGCGCTGCATTTCCTCCAGCACAGCCTCATTTTCCCAGCGCCTTACGCGACGATTTGTGCTTAGCGTGCACTGGGTTTTCAGCGCGCAACTCTGGCACTTTGAACTCCGCTGCCGCGCGTCATCATCGAACGGGCATCTGGGTCGGTCAGCGAAACCTGTTTGTCAGGGGAATCGTTGAGCTGAGTTTCGATCCCCTGAAGCTCTTTCATCTGCGCTTTGAGCTTGGCGATTTTGTCTTCCAGGCTGGCAGTGTCTGGCGCGGAGGCGATAGGATTCTGTCGATCAGCCGCATCGAGCGATGCCAAGTAACGGCTGATGCTCGTCTCTATTTCTTCCATGCGCCGCTTCAGTTCGGCGCTGGTGAAATTCCGGTCGCGGTTGTTCACCGCCTTGAATTTACTGCCGTCGATGGCAACTAGGTTTTCGCTAAAAAGTCCCAGCTGCTGGCAGAGCAAAACGAACTGGCGGCAGGCGCCGCGAATGGCTTTGCTGTTGTCTTTTCGGAAGTTGGCGATGGTCTTGAAGTCGGGCATCAATCGCCCGGTTAACGACATGAGTTCGACGTTGCGCTGAGCTTCTCGCTCAAGACGCCGGCTCGATTGAATGCGGTTTAGATAGCCGTAGATATAGATCTTCAGCAGGATCGCAGGGTGGTAAGCCGGTCTTCCGGTTTCAGCTGGAATGACGCCATCAAAACCTAGCGTGCCTAGGTCGAGCTCGTCGACGAAGACATCGACCACACGTACCGGATGGTATCACTGACGTAGTCGTCGAGGCTTTCGGGAAGTAAGGTGCTTTGACCTCGGTGTTCACCCTGGATAAACCGTTTCATGGGCGTCCCTTGCGCTGAGATTCTCGGACATAGCAAGGCTTTGCCGGTGCGTTTTTACACACTCTGGGCCGAAAAAAGCCTCTGACGACTGACAGCATGTGCCAAATGCCTTGAGCCCAGGCTTCGGGCAGAACCCGGCCTGTGACTCGCGGCTGGAGTATGGCTTATCAGCGCCTCCCTACTTCAACGCCGCTACGATAGCGTCGTTGAACACGGGGATGTCGTTGGGGTTACGCGAAGTGATCAAAGTCCATCCATTGGCTTGGCATTGCTTTACTTCAACATCTATCCAACCAGCAGCACCGGCATTTTCCAGATCGAGCCTGACGCTGGGGTAAGACGTGAGGGTCTTGCCAGCTATGACCCCAGCGTTGATTAGCAACCACGGCCCATGGCAAATCGCAGCGATTACTTTGCCTGATTCGGCGAACTCCTTGGCCAGGCGCTGGGCATTTTCATCCAGTCGAAGCGTGTCGGCGTTGACCGTTCCGCCTGGAATCACAAGCGCATCAAAGTCCGAAGCGTCGAGCCCAGCCAGCGCAACCTGAGACTCGACAGTGCGATCTTTCTCAGTGTCCTGAACGAACGTCTGGGTAGTGCCGCCGTCACTTGAGCCATGGGCGACCAGGGCGCCATGCGCCTTAAGCGTTTCAAGCGGTTTCACCAGCTCATCGCGCTCGATACCCGTATTCGAGGTGATGAATAGTACTTTTTTGCCTGCCAGTTGATTACTCATGGTGGTCACTCAGTCCTCTCATCAAGGTAAAAAAGGAGGCGTGCGGGTGACACTTCATCCGACGCGTTGAAGATGGGAGGTCAGAGCGGTTTTGAAAGTTCATCCGCATTCGTCTTGAGCAGAATGCAATGGATGAAGCCAGGAACGTCGGGGGATTTCACATTCGAGCCTGCAAAAATTGAGCAGGTATAAACATGGCGGTTGCAGGAGCTGAGCGCAACACGGTTATTGAATTGAAGCC
>NZ_JXXD01000129.1 GCF_000935215.1 Stutzerimonas stutzeri | reverse complement strand
GGACTGCTATGCCTGCAGGGCACCAGCTTCGGCTTTCTCAGCGCCATCCTCAGCGCCGGCTTCATCGTCAAGGCGCGTGGCGGCACGCCGGAGGAGATCCTCGCCACGCTGTTCGGCGTGAGTTTCTGCGCCGCGTTCGTCGAGATCGCCTTCAGTCAGTGCATCAACAAGCTGCGCCGGGTGATCACGCCGGTGGTCACCGGCACCATCATCTGCCTGATGGGCCTTTCGCTGATCAAGGTGGCGATGACCGATATCGCCGGCGGCTACGGCGCCGATGACCTCGGCGCCCTGCCCAACCTGGCGCTGGCCGGCCTGGTGATCGGCATCATCGTGGTGCTCAACCGCTTTCCCTGGGCGATCCTGCGGCTGTCGGCGGTGATCATCGCGCTGACCGCGGGCTATCTGGTGGCCTGGTCCATGGGCAAGGTGGACTTCGCCGAGCTGGGCGAACTGCCGCTGCTCAGCGTGCCGCAACCGTTCCGCTTCGGTTTCGCATTCGACTGGATGGCCTTCAT
>NZ_JXXD01000012.1 GCF_000935215.1 Stutzerimonas stutzeri | reverse complement strand
CGCTGCCACGCCGGACCTGTACCTGCGCGAGGGCAAGATCCGGCGCGAACTTTCGCTGAATGGCCCGCTGGCCGCGGCGATACCTGGCACGCCGGCGGCACTGGTCGAGCTCGCGGAGAAGCGCGGTCGCCTGCCACTGAAGACCACCCTGGCGCCGGCCATCGCCTTGGCCCGCGACGGCTTTGCGGTGGATTCCGTCTATCGCCAGCGCGCCGGCTGGCGCCTCGCGGCGTTGCGTGACGATCCGGAGAGCGCGCGGCTGTTTCTCCGCGACGGCGACCTGCCAGCCGAAGGCCATCTGCTGCGTCAGCCGGAGCTGGCGCAAACCCTGGAGCGCCTGGCCAGTCACGGTCGCGACGGCTTCTACCGCGGCGAGTTCGCGAAAAAAATGGTGCAAGGCGTGCGCGCCGCCGGTGGCATCTGGTCGCTGGAGGATCTGGCCGACTACCACACCGTCGAGCGCGAGCCACTACGCTTCACCCTCGCCGATGGCCGTGAGCTGATCGGCGCGCCGCCACCCTCGGCCGGCGGCATGATCCTCGCGCAGAGCCTGGGTATTCTCGAACGCCTGTCCTGGCGCGACGCCGAACCGCTGCAACGCAGTCACCTGGTGGTCGAGGCGCTGCGCCGGGCCTATCGCGACCGCGGGCAACTGGGCGATCCGGATTTCGTCGCGTCACCACTGCGACGTCTACTGTCAGACCAGTATCTGGACCAGCTCGCCAGCTCCATCGACCCTGATCGGGCCACGCCGAGCAGCGCATTGCCGCCCGCGCCACGCTGGCGCGAGGGCGAGCACACCACTCACTTCGCGGTGATCGATGCCGAAGGCAATGCGGTGGCGGCGACGCTATCGCTGAACATGATGTTCGGTGCCGCCTTCAGCGTGCCCGGCACCGGTGTGCTGCTCAATGACGAGATGGACGACTTCGCCGCCGACATCGACGGCAGCAATGCCTATGGCCTGAAGGGCAGCAGCGCCAACGCCATCTCCGGCGGCAAGCGTCCGCTGTCGAGCATGAGCCCGACTTTCATCGAAAGCGCCGAGGAGTTCGCCGCCTTCGGCACGCCCGGCGGCAGCCGCATCCCCAGCATGGTGCTGCTTTCGGCACTGTCTTACCTGGATGGCGAACCGGTGCAGGCCTGGCCGGCAGTGCCGCGCTATCACCATCAGTACCTGCCCGACGTACTGCAGTACGAAGCCGACGCGTTCACTCCGGCACAGCTGGACACCCTGCGCGCGCGCGGCCACCAGCCCAGGCTGATCGAACGCGACTACGGCAACCAGCAGGTGCTCTATTGGCACAAGCCGAGCGGCACGGTCGAGGCGGCCAGCGACCCGCGCGGCATCGGCCAGGCACTGATGGTGCCAGCACGCCGCGAGCCGGTTACAGCTGCAGAATGACCGGGCCTTCGTCCTCAGCGAGCTGACGCAGCTGCCGCGTCAGCTCATGGCCCTCGCCGAGCAGCAAGGCGTTGCGCAGACTCTGGATGATGCGGCTGGCGTAGCCCAGGTCGTTCATCAGCGAACTGCTCTGCAAACCGTCCAGCTTCTGGTTGCGGATCGACTCGAACAGGCGCCGGCGAAACTCCGCATCGAACTTCGCAGCGCGCTCGTCCAGCCAGTTCAAGCGCTCGCGCCATAGCTCATCGGGCAGCTCCGAGTGGTTGAGCGCGCGGATCTCGCGCAACGACTCCAGCAAATGCCGACGCAGCTCGACATACGCCTGGCGCGCCGCGGAGTCATCGGTGCGCAGGTAGTGTCCGAGGTTTTTCTGCAGGTGCTTGGCATCCTTGACCGCATCCACCAGCTGCAGCGCCGCAACCTGGCAGCTCAGCCAGAACGCCTGGTGGCTCTCGTCCAGCGGCAGCTCCAGACGCCCCATGAAGGTCAGCAGATCGGAATACACGCCCTTGATGTGCCGCTGATACAGCCGCTCGGCATCCAGGGCCTGGGCGTCGGGCTTCGCGTTGATCAGCGCCTCGTCAATCCGACCCTGCTGGCGCAGCTGGTCCACCGGCAGATAGGTGGCATGGCAGATCACCTCGAGACTCAGGCGCGCCAGATGCTGCAGCTCCTGCGCCACGGCGCTGGCGGCAGCATCCGCGGAGTCCAGCGCACGGTCATTCAGGTAGCGCGCGCGGGTCGGCTCCTCCGGTCGAGCAGGCGCAAGTTCGGTGATCAGCACCGTCGGTTCGACTCGCTCGGGCAACACGCGCAACAGCAGGTTTGCCAGCTGCGCCTGCCACGGCCAGAACAGCAGCACACCCATGGCATTGAACAGCGTATGGAACAGCGCCAGCTGAATCAGGCGGTTTTCAGCCAGGCCCAGCGGCGCGACCAGCCATTCGACCAGCCAGGTCAACGGCAGCAGCAGCGCGATGGCCAGCACGGCGGTAGTCACGTTGAACAGTACATGGGCCAGCGCCAGGCGCTGACCACTGCGGTTGCCGCCGAGCGAGCCGACGAACGCAGTGGTGACGCTCGTCCCGACATTCGCACCGATCGCAGTCGCCAGCGCCTGGCCGAGATCCAGCTGGCCGGTAGCCAAAGCGGTCAGCGTCAGCATCAATGTGGCATGGCTGGACTGCAGCACCACCGTGGCAAACAGGCCGATCGCGACGAACATCAGTTGCCCGGCCAGACCGCCAGCGTGGTACTGCGACAGGTCCATGCCACCGAAGGTGGAGAAACCGGTCTTGATCTGATCGATGCCGAGAAAGATGAAGGCGATGCCGAGCACGATGCGCCCGGCCGCCTTGCCCTTGTCGCCGGTGAAGCTGGCCAGCACCCCGAAAACCAGCAGCGGCAAGGCCAGCGGACTCAGGCTGACGTTCTGCCCGGCCAGTGCCAGCAGCCAGATACCCGTGGTAGAGCCGAGATTGGCGCCGAACAGAATGGCGATGCCGCCGGCAAGCTTGATCAGCCCGGTGCTGATGAAAGCGATGGTGAGCAACGAGACCAGCGTGCTGGACTGCAGCAGCATGGTGCCGCTCATGCCGAACATCAGGCCCTTGAGCGGCGTCGCCGTACTGCGCGTCAGCAGCTGTTCGAGCTTGCTACCGGCCAGTTGGCGCAGCCCCTCTTCGAGGCATTGCATGCCGAACAGGAACAGGGCGAGTCCCGCGCACAGCTCGAGCCATCCGTCACTGGCCCAGAACGACCAGGACAATATCAGCAGGCCCACGATGGGCAGAAATGTCTTGAAGAAGCGGCTGTTCAAGGAGGGGGCTTCGCGGCGCGGGATGGGAGGCGAAGCCTACTGCAGCAACACCGCGACCGGAAGGCTCAGGCCCTTGCCAGTCGCGATGCGGATGACGTCGATCAACGCTGGGCGTTGTAACCGCTGGTGGTGCAGCCCAGGCAGCGTACGAACGCCGCTTTACCCGGCTCGACGACCAGAGCCTTGCCAGCCTCGCCGACGTTGCCGCCCAAAGCGGTGAACGGCAGGCTGACAACGAAAACACCGGCGCCGATGGCAGTCGCGGCGATCAGCAGCGGGCGGGCGATGATCAGGTCACCGACCATGGAGTAGGCCTTGGGCGCTTCTACGGAGTACATCGGATCACCACTGGCGTTCTGCGGGACCGACTCCGCATGTGCCGGCAGCGCCAGCAGGCCAGTGGTCAGTGCCAAGACAGCAGCGGTAGAGCGGAACAGATTCATGGTGTGGTCCTTCAGATGTGCGAAACGCGGCAATTTTTAGTTGTGGCGGCCACTATAGCAGTGGCCGGGGCACGCTGAGCGTGAACGCCGTCAACGCATGCACAGTTCCGCTAGCCGCTCAACGCTGGCAGCGAGCGCAATACACGCTGGCGCGCTGACCGAGGCGAATCTCACGCAGCGTGCCGCCGCAGTTCTTGCAGAATTCGCCGGCCCGCCCGTAGACGAACAGCTCCTGTTGAAAATAGCCGGGCTTGCCATCGCCGCCGACGAAATCGCGCAAGGTCGTGCCGCCACGCTCGATGGCCATCGCCAGTATCCGCCGGATTTCCTCGCCGAGCTTCAGATAACGCGCTCGCGAGATGCTCCCGGCCGGCCGCCGCGGATCGATCCCGGCGGCGAACAGTGCCTCGCTCGCATAGATGTTGCCGACTCCCACCACTACCGCGTTGTCCATGATGAACGGCTTGACCGCCATGCTGCGCCCACGCGACAGCCTATACAGACGGTCACCGTCGAAATCCTCGCCGAGCGGCTCGGGCCCGAGACTGGCGAGCAACACATGGGCGAGCGGCTCGTGGCTCCAGAGCATCGCGCCGAAGCGCCGCGGATCGGTGTAGCGCAGCGCCTGGCCGGACTCCAGCAGGATATCGACGTGCTCGTGCTTGGCCGCCGGCAATGCCGCGTCAACCAGACGCAGGCTTCCGGACATGCCCAGATGAACGATCAGCGTGCCTCTCTCGGCCTTGATCAGCAGGTATTTGGCACGACGCTCGACGGCTTGGATCCGTTGGCCGGACAGACGCACATCGAGGTCTTCCGGGATCGGCCAGCGCAACCGCCGGTCACGCACCAGCACGCGGCTGACACGCTGACCGACAAGGTATGGCTCGATACCACGGCGGGTAGTTTCGACTTCGGGAAGTTCGGGCATGGCGGGACGTTGGATACAGCGAAGGGATGCCGACCTTAGCAGGCCGGCGCCGGGCCGTCAGCCCACGCCAAGCTCGCGGATGCTTTCCTTGAGGCAGACGAAATCGTATTCCGACAGCCCGACGTACTCGAGCACCAGCTGCGACACGCTGTCCCACTCGTGATCGTCCGGCTGCGCGCCCAACACCCGATGACAGGCGCAGATGTGCTCGGCCATCTTGAGGATCGCCAGCAGCGTCTTGATCGGCGCGTCGCGCCCCGAGTCGTCGGCGAACAGCGACAGCGCGTTATGGTGATTGGCGATGGCATCGCACAGGTGCAGCGGCAGGTTCCACGATTTGGCGGTGAAGTAGCCGACCACCGCATGGTTGGTGCTGAGCACGCGATTCTCGATATCGACGATGCGCTGGCCGTCTCCGGTGCTGGCGTAGGCCTCTTCCAGCACACTCATGTAGCCGGGGAAGCGCTTGAGCATCAGCGGGATGCCGCAATTGTGGAACAGCCCGAGGGTGTAGGCCTCATCCGGCGACTGGTAGCCGATGCGCTTGGCCAGGGTCAGGCAGGCCATGGCCACGTCCTGCGCGCTGTCCCAGAAGCGGCTGAGCGTGACGATGGTCTCGTCGCTCATCTCGCCCTTGATCGACTGCGCATTGATCAGGTTGATCACCGAGTTGCAGCCCAGCAGGTTCACCGCCTGCTGGATGGAAGCGATGCGGTTGGCCAGACCGAAATGCGGCGAGTTGACCAGCTTGAGCAGCGCCCCAGAAAGCCCCGGGTCCTGACTTATCAGCCGGGCGATGGCTTTCAGATCGGGCACCGGCATGACCTGCTCCATCTGCAGGTCGACCATGATCTGCGGTTGCGGCGGCACGCTGATGCCTTGCAGCACCCGGCGGATCTGTTCGGCGGAGAGTTCAACGGCCATGAGGGGTCGCTCGACGAGAAGGCAAAGTGCCATCGGCACGAAAGGGCGAACTTTGGCTGAGATGCGGGTCCCATTTCAAGTGACTCGCATTCGGCGAGCGTTACCGACAGACAGACGGAGGCATGCTCATGACCCAATCCCTCAACGGCAAGCGCGTGGCAATCCTGGTGACCGAAGGCTTCGAGCAGGTCGAGCTGACCGGCCCGCAGGAGGCGCTGGAGAAGGCCGGTGCGACAGCCCAGATCGTCTCCGCCAAGAATGGCGAAGTGACCGGCTGGAACCACACCACGCCGGCCAGCAAGTTTCACGTGGACAAGACCTTCGACGACCTCGATATGAATGACTATGACGCCGTGCTGCTACCCGGCGGGGTGGTCAACTCCGACACCATTCGCACCGACGAAAGCGCACAAAAACTGGTACGCGACGCCGCCGCGGCGAACAAGCCGATCGCGGTGATCTGTCACGGCGGCTGGCTGCTGATCTCGGCCGGACTGGTCAAGGGCAAGCGCATGACCAGCTGGCCGTCGCTTACCGACGACCTGAAGAACGCCGGCGCCGATTGGGTGGATCAGGAGGTGGTGGTGGACGGTCAACTGATCAGCAGCCGCAAGCCGGATGACATCCCAGCGTTCAGCCAGGCGCTGATTCAAGCCCTGTCCGCCTGACCGGTGATGCGTGACGGGCGCTGCGAGGAATTTCCGGCAGCGCCGGCGCGCGTGGCCTGCCGCTCGTTTAGAATGCCCGTCTTTTTCCCGGAGCCCCGCCGATGACCCTGCCCAGCCTGCGCCTCAAAGCCAACGCCGATCGCCGCCTGCGCGCCGGCCATCTGTGGGTCTACAGCAACGAGGTGGACACCGCGGCCACGCCGCTGGCGGGCTTCGTTGCCGGGGATCAGGCCGTACTCGAAGCCGCCGGCGGCAAGCCGCTGGGCATCGTCGGGGTATCGCCGAACAACCTGATCTGCGCGCGCCTGCTGTCACGCGATCTCAAGCACAGCCTGGATAAGTCATTGCTGGTGCACCGCATTCAGGTCGCCCTATCGCTGCGTGATCGCCTGTTCGATCAGCCGTGCTACCGCCTGATCTATGGCGATTCCGATCTTCTGCCGGGCCTGGTGGTGGATCGCTTCCACGACCATCTGGTGGTGCAGCTGGCGTCGGCGACCATGGAGCGCAACAAGGATGCCGTGCTGGAGGCGTTGGTGCAGGTGCTCAAGCCCCGCGGCGTGCTGTGGAAGAACGACTCCAGTGCCCGCGATGCCGAAGGCCTGGAGCGTTACGTCGATACGGCGTTCGGCGTGGTGCCGGAGTGGGTCGCGCTGGAAGAGAACGGCGTGAAGTTCGAGGCTCCGGTGCTGCAGGGCCAGAAGACCGGCTGGTTCTACGACCACCGCATGAACCGCGCGCGCCTTGCACCCTACGTGAAGGGCAAGCGCGTGCTGGACCTGTTCAGCTACATCGGCGGCTGGGGTGTGCAGGCGGCGGCCTTCGGTGCCAGCGAAGTGTTCTGCGTCGACGCATCGGCCTTCGCCCTAGACGGTGTCGAGCGCAATGCCGCGCTCAATGGAGTGGCCGAGAAGATGACCTGCGTCGAGGGTGATGCCTTCGAGGCGATGAAGGAACTGAAGAACGCCGAGGAACGCTTCGACGTGGTCATCACCGACCCGCCGGCCTTCATCAAGCGCAAGAAGGACATCAAGAACGGCGAGGCTGCCTACCGCCGCCTCAACGAAGCCGCGATGCGCCTGCTCAACAAGGACGGCATTCTGGTCAGCGCCAGCTGCTCCATGCACCTGGAAGAAGATCACCTGCAGAACATCCTGCTCGGCAGCGCGCGCCATCTGGACCGCAATATCCAGCTGCTCGAACGCGGCGCCCAGGGCCCGGATCATCCGGTGCATCCGGCGATCCCGGAAACCCGCTACATCAAGAGCCTGACCTGCCGCATCCTGCCCAACAGCTGAGGAACGGCACACGCGCCTACCGTATCGCCATGAAACCTTCGCCCGGCAGTGCGGGCGAAGGTTTCAACGTGCGGTGCTACTCGATGCCCTTGCGCTGATCGCTCCACAACAGGCTGGTGCACAACCCGCAGAAACGTCCGTAGAAGGTGCCACGCGCACTCTCGTCGTCCATCAGGTGATAACGGAACCAGGCCGTCGTCGGTCCGCGATAGGCCCCGCCATCACCCACTGGCTCGAAGTGGCTGACATAGCGCCTTTCCCCCCAGAAGATCGGCACATTGGCGCGGGTATAGACCGGCTGCGCATTCAGATAGGGGATGGCGATCGTGTCGGCACCGCCGGACATCAGGAACATCGGCCCGCGCTGGTTGCGCTGCGACGACGAGTCATGGCCAAGACCGATGGTGTACGGCTGGATCGGCGCGGTGACCTTCACGCGATCATCCTGCCCGGCCATGATCGAGCCACCGCCACCCTGGGAATGGCCCGATGTGGCGACGCGTCCGGTGTTCAACACGCCGACGTAGGTGCCGTAGGTGCGATTGCTTTCCTGTACCAGGTAATCGAGGCAGGCCAGCATGTCGCGCCCGGTGCCGGCATTCGAGGTTTCCGCCGCGGCCACCACGAAGCCATGGCTGGCCCAGTGGGTCAGCAGCCCTGAATAAGTCGTCGGCCCGGTGCCGGTACCATTGCCCCAGAGGATGACCGGATGCCTGACGCCATCCTGGCCCAGCGTGCGTGGCCGGTAGATGCGTCAGCTCGGCCCTTCGCTCTGACTGGTGACGGCGTAGGGGCCGGAATTGTCGAAGCTCGAAACCGAGGGGAATGGCGCTCCGGGTGTGTCCGGCAGGGGTGCGGCGACGGCGGTTGCGGATAGGGCCACCAGAGCAGCGGCGCTCAGGTATAGACGTGTGAATTTGTGCATCTGCATTCCTCGTTCTTATCGTTGGTATAAGGACGCCTCGCCCATCATCGGCTGCCCGCTACTCCGCAGAACGCGCACCCATGGCGAGGCGACCGCTCGCTGGCCAGCGGCAAGACAAGGTGCAGTCACCAGCGAAACGGTCGGGTTTGGACTCTAGCGAGCGATCCTCGACCTGCCAGTCAAGGGGACCGGCGGTCATACGCCGAAAAAGGCGGCCGATGCGCAGGCCTCACGCCCTATCCAGCCGCTCCGGGCCGCTGGCATGCGGGATAGCGCAGGACCGGCAATCGTCCCGCCTGGCCCGGCTGCCGGAACGTGCGTAGAATCGGTGATATCTCGCCATTCACCACACGGCGGACTCTGAGCCCAGGCCCTACGAGCGTCTACCCGCCTCGACCCGGCCCCTTCCGAACGCACGGTCATCCTCCGTTGCATCCGGCACAGGCGTTGCTCACCATACGCAAACCTCCGATTACCTGATCAGCCGCAGGAACCGTCATGCCTGATTACCGCTCGAAAACCTCCACGCACGGCCGCAACATGGCCGGCGCCCGCGCGCTGTGGCGCGCCACCGGCATGAAGGATGAAGACTTCAAGAAGCCGATCATCGCCATCGCCAACTCCTTCACCCAGTTCGTGCCCGGCCACGTGCACCTGAAAGACCTGGGCCAGCTGGTCGCTCGCGAGATCGAAAAGGCCGGCGGCGTCGCCAAGGAATTCAACACCATCGCAGTCGATGACGGCATCGCCATGGGCCACGATGGCATGCTCTATTCGCTGCCTTCGCGCGAGATCATCGCCGACTCTGTCGAATACATGGTCAACGCGCATTGCGCCGATGCCATCGTCTGCATCTCCAACTGCGACAAGATCACCCCCGGCATGCTGATGGCTGCATTGCGCCTGAACATCCCGGTGGTGTTCGTCTCCGGCGGCCCGATGGAAGCCGGCAAGACCAAGCTGGCCAGCCACGGCCTGGACCTGGTCGACGCCATGGTCATCGCTGCCGACGAAAGCGCCTCGGACGAGAAGGTCGCCGAATACGAGCGCAGCGCCTGCCCGACTTGCGGTAGCTGCTCCGGCATGTTCACCGCCAACTCGATGAACTGCCTGGCCGAAGCCCTTGGCCTCGCCCTGCCCGGCAACGGCTCGACGCTCGCCACGCACAGCGACCGCGAGCAGCTGTTCCTGCGCGCCGGCCGCACCATCGTAGAGCTGTGCCAGCGCTATTACGGCGAGGGCGACGAATCAGTCCTGCCGCGCAACATCGCCAGCCGCCGCGCGTTCGAAAACGCCATGACGCTCGATATCGCCATGGGTGGCTCGACCAACACCATCCTGCACCTGCTGGCCGCCGCTCAGGAAGCCGAGGTCGACTTCGACCTGCGCGCCATCGATGCCCTGTCACGCAAGGTGCCGCAGCTGTGCAAGGTTGCGCCGAACATCCAGAAGTACCACATGGAAGACGTGCACCGCGCCGGCGGCATTTTCTCCATCCTTGGCGAACTGGCTCGCGGCGGCCTGCTGCACACCGACGTGCCCACCGTGCATAGCCGGACGCTTGCCGAAGGCATCGCCCAATGGGACATCACCCAGACCCAGGACGAAGCGGTGCACACCTTCTTCAAGGCCGGCCCGGCGGGCATCCCGACGCAGACGGCGTTCAGCCAGTCGACCCGTTGGGACACCCTGGACCTGGACCGCGCCGAAGGCTGCATTCGCAGCGTCGAGCATGCCTATTCTCAGGAAGGCGGCCTGGCCGTGCTCTACGGCAACATCGCCCTCGACGGCTGTGTGGTGAAAACCGCTGGAGTGGATGAATCCATCCACGTCTTCGAAGGCACCGCCAAGATCTTCGAAAGCCAGGACAGCGCCGTCAAAGGCATCCTCAATGACGAAGTGAAGGCTGGCGACATCGTCATCATTCGCTACGAAGGCCCGAAGGGCGGCCCGGGCATGCAGGAAATGCTCTACCCGACCTCGTACCTGAAGTCCAAGGGACTGGGCAAGGAGTGCGCCCTGCTCACCGATGGCCGCTTCTCCGGCGGCACCTCAGGCCTGTCCATCGGCCACGCCTCGCCGGAAGCGGCTGCGGGCGGCGCCATCGGGCTGGTGCAGGACGGCGACAAGGTGCTGATCGACATCCCCAACCGCAGCATCCAGCTGCAGGTCAGCGATGAAGAACTGTCCCACCGCCGCATCGAGCAGGACAAGAAAGGCTGGAAGCCTGCTCAGCCACGCACCCGTAAGGTGACGACGGCGCTCAAGGCCTACGCCCTGCTCGCCACCAGCGCCGACAAGGGTGCGGTGCGCAACAAGGCGATGCTGGACGGCTGATCGCCAGGCTTGCTCGCTGTAAATGAAAAGCCCGACCTTCGCGTCGGGCTTTTTCATGCTCAGCAGACTATTCGGTAATCGCCGGTTCCAGACGGATGCCGTCGATTTCCAGCGCCTTGAAGCGCGGCGCTACCACCTGCAAAGCGCCACGCTCGATCTGCTGCTTGAGGGTCTCGCCGTCGAGGGTTTGCTGATCGGTCGTGCGAAGGTGCCCGATCCATCGCCAAGTACCGGTATCGCCACGCCCCAGCACCGTCACGATCCGCTGCCGCGCACCGCGTAGCAGCAGCACCTCGGGCTGACGGTCATCGTCCAGATCGACGGCGAACAGGGCGCAGTCCCCGTCACAGCCCTGGGTCGCGATGGCCTGTGCCAACGCGCCACCGGCATCCTCGAGAGGCTCGCCGATCCAGGGCACCGGTGCGGTATTGGCCATGTCGTGCTCGTGTCGCCAGTTCCAGTAGCTGTCTGCCTTGTCCAGTCGCTGCAGGTCTGCCTGCAGTTGCTCCCGTCGCGCGTCTGCGAGACCAGGCTCGACCACGCGCTGACGCAGCTTTTCGAGCTGGTCGCGACCGGGTTGCCCCAACTGAAAGCGCAGTGCGCCGAGATCGGTGCGCTCTGCCGGCACCTGCTCGTCGAGCAGGCGCTGGTACTGGTTGGCTGCGCTGAGCTGCAACGGGCTCAACGGCGGCAGATGCATGAGCAGCAACAGTGCCACCGAAACCAGCGCCAGCAGCGGATTGCTCTGGCGCAGGCCGGCCAGCCAGCCATTCCGCCGTTGCAGCACCGCTGCCATCAGCGCCAGCGCATGCAGCAGGGCAACCAGCGTCGCACCGACCGCCACCACCCGATCAGGCGTGAGCCCGTACTGGCCGATCCGCAGCCAGAGCGCGTAAATCGCAAGCCCTGCCAGAAGCGGCAGGCACAGGGAGCTGGCGTCGACCAGCACGCGCAGCGCTCGCGGGTAATGCACCGCTTGCCGGCCATCCTGAATGACGCCGTTGAGCAGCGCGACATGGGCGAACACCATGGCCAGCAGGATCGGCGTCGCGTGGCGGGTCTCCCACAACGGCTGCAGGCCGGTAAAAGGCAGGCAGACCACGAACAGCAGCAGGATCAGCACCGTCAGCGGCAGCAGGAAGCGACACATGGCCTGCAGCACATTGCGCAGCGCATCGACCACCTGGCCACGCTCCAGCCCGATCCACAGCCCGATGGCGACAACCGTCGCGCTGGCCACCCAGATAAAGCCGGAGGACTCGAACAGCGTTGCGAAAATCCTGATGCCGACCAGCTTGAACAGGCCGGCCCAGAGCCAGATCAGCAGCCAGAACGCCGCCAGCATCAGCAGTGCCATGAACAGCAACAGCCCGTTGTTGATGGCATGCCGGTACAGCGCGGCGTAGTCGACACGCCAGCGATGATCGGCATCCCGCGCCTGGATGAAGGGCGTCAGCACATAAGCCAGGATCAGGTTGCTCCAGAGCAGCAGCGTGCCGACCGATTCACCCAGGTAATACCAGCGCGGCTGGTCGAACTGCAGTGCGAGACCGCCCGCCAGCACGGCCGGCAACAAGGCTGCGGCAAGGACCAGGCGCCAGCGGCCGGCCGCGCGCAGATCGCCCCAGAGCAGCTGCACCTGCCAGCCGCCAATCACCGTGAAGGCCAGCAGTGCCGAGCACAGCACGCGCCAGCCAGCAGCGTGCGGCCACGCCTCGCTGGCCGCCCAGAGCGTCATACCCTGCAGCAATCCGACCGCCAGATAGACTTTCAGCGGTCGAGCTTCGCCTGTCTGTTCCATGCACATTCCTTCTGCCGGTGATTGCGCCGTCCGATCGCCGCGGGTTGCAGTGTGCTACCCGCCCGCACGGGCCGCAACGCAGGTGCGACAGCGCGTGATCAGGTCGCCAATGGCTCAGGGTCGAGCAGCCCGCAGACGTGTTCGGCAATCGCCAGACAGGCGGTCAGTCCCGGCGATTCGATGCCGAACAGGTTCACCAGGCCGGCGATACCGTGCTGCGCCGGGCCATCGATGCGAAAGTCCGCGGCCGCCTCGCCGGGCCCGCTGATCTTCGGGCGGATGCCGGTGTAGGCCGGTTGCAGCGAATCGTCCGGCAGCCCCGGCCAGTAACGGCGGATCGCCGCGTAGAAGCCATTGGCCCGTTCCGGCTCGATGCGGTAGTCCAGGTCCTCGACCCACTGCACATCCGGGCCGAAACGCGCCTGACCCGCCAGGTCCAGGGTCAGGTGCACGCCAAGCCCGCCGGGCTCCGGAAGCGGATAGACCAGATGGCGAAACGGTGTGCGCCCGGCCAGGCTGAAATAACTGCCCTTGGCGAAGTACTGCCGCGGCCGCACCACCGGGTCCAACCCCACGGTGTTCGCGGCGAGGATAGGCGCGCCATGCCCAGCGCAGTTCACCACGGTGCGGGCCAGCAGCTGCAGCGGATCGGCGCCGCCCACCTCGACCTGCAAGCCTTCGCTGCCAGCCGTGATCGCCGTTACCGGCGCGTTCAGCGCCAGCACCGCGCCGTGGCGCTCGGCATCGCCCAGAAGCGCCAGCATCAGCGCGTGGCTGTCGATGATGCCGGTGCTTGGCGAAAGCAGCCCAGCCACTGCATGTAGCTGCGGTTCCAGCGCCAGCACCTCGTGGCCACCCAGACGCTGCAGATCGTCGACCCCATTGGCCTGCGCGTGCCGCTGCAATTGCTCCAGCGCAGCGATCTGGGCCTCGTCGGTGGCAACGATCAGCTTGCCGCAGCGGCGATAGGCCACGCCATGGCTGTCGCAGAAATCGTAGAGCTGGCGGCGCCCGGCGACGCACAGCCGGCCTTTGAGCGAGCCCTGCGGGTAGTAGATGCCGGCGTGGATGACTTCGCTGTTGCGCGCGCTGGTAGCGGTGCCGAAGGCCGCTTCGGCTTCCAGTATCAGCACCTCGCGGCCGGCCAGCGCCAGCGTGCGTGCCACCGCCAGCCCGACCACTCCCGCACCCACCACCACGCAATCCACTCGATCCATGCCAGACTCCTCGACCCGAGGGCCCAAGCCTGCCGCAACCACAGCGGCCGGCCAAGGGTCGGATGCCCTAACAATTTCTTTTCAAGGGAAAACCGGCATGCGCATCGGCCTGATCTCCGACACCCACGGCCTGCTCCGCCCTGAGGCGTTGGCGGCGCTGCAGGGTTGCGCGCAGATCATTCACGCCGGCGATATCGGCAAACCACAGGTGCTCGACGGGCTGCGCGCCATCGCGCCGCTGGAGGCGATTCGCGGCAATATCGATACGGCCGACTGGGCGCTAGAGCTGCCCGAGCGACTGGATCTGCGCATCGGCGGTCTCACGCTGCACGTGCTGCACGACCTCAAGCAGCTGGATATCGACCCGCTCGCCGCCGGCATCGACGTGGTGATCGCCGGCCACTCGCACAAACCGAAGGTCGAGCGGCGCGACGGCGTGCTCTACATCAACCCGGGCAGCGCCGGTCCGCGACGCTTCAGCCTGCCGATCAGCCTGGCGCTGCTGGAGTTGAACGACGGTGATGCACAGGTCGAGCTGATCAGCCTCAGCTGACGCCCATGTAGCGATCGGCGCGGTGATTGATCGCCAGCACCAGATTCAGCGCCACGGCGCCGAGTACCGACAGCAGCACCTTGTCCGCCGGCACCACGAACACCGCGGCCATGACGATCAGCGCGTCGATACCCATCTGGAAGGTTCCGGCGCGCAGGCCGAAACGCTCCTGCAGGAACAGCGCGAGGATGTTCACCCCACCAAGACTGGCGCGATGGCGGAACAGGATCAGCAGGCCGATGCCGATGGCGAACCCGCCGAACACAGCGGCGTAGACCACATTCAGCTCGGCGAAGCGCACCCACTGCGGGGTCAGTTCGGCGAACAGCGAGACCAGCCCCACCGCGCAGACGGTGCGCAGGGTGAACTGCCAGCCCATGCGCCAGATCGCCAGCGCGTAGAACGGCAGGTTGAGCAGGAAGAACACTGGGCCGAACGACCAGCCGGCCAGGTACTTCAGCAGGAACGCCAGCCCAACGGTGCCGCCGGTGAGCAGCCCGGCATGGCTGTAGAAGGCAATGCCAAGGGCGACCAGCGCGGTGCCGGTGAGCAGCGCCAGACCATCCTCCCACAGCGGGTGGCGGACGAAGATCGCGGCAACGCGCTCGGCTTCCGGGGCGTCGGATTTGTCAGGTTGCATGAGATTTCTCGTTACGACAGCGACGGGCCAGCATAGAAGCTGCAGCCCGCGAAAGATTTGGCGCCGATCAAGCGAAGAGGGTGCCGGTCAGCTCTGTTTTTGCCAGGTTTCGAAACGGTAGGCTGGTGCCTCGCCCTCAGCCGGATGTGGCTGGCTTTCGACGCACTGCCACTCAGCCTCGTCGAAGACCGGAAAGAACGCATCGCCTTCAGGAGCCGCATCGATACGCGTGAGGTAGAGCCGCTGCGCCTGCCCCAGCGCCTGGGCGTACAGCTGCGCACCGCCGATCAACATCAGCTCGTCGACGCCCTGCTCACGCGCCCACTGCTCGGCACGCACCAGCGCGGCATCCAGGTCGGTGAAGGTTTCCGCGCCGTCGAGCTGCAGATCCGCCTGGCGACTGACCACCAGGTTGAGCCGCCCCGGCAGCGGACGGCCGAGCGAATCCCAGGTCTTGCGGCCCATGATGATCGGTTTGCCGAGGGTCATGGCCTTGAAATGCTTGAGATCGGCGGGCAGGTGCCAGGGCATGATGTTGTCACGCCCGATCACGTGCCGCTCAGCGAGAGCAGCGATCATGGCGAGGGGAAGGCGGGTCTGATTCATGGCGGCGAGAATATCAGAGGGCCGTGTCTTCCTGCAGCGCTGTTGGCCACATTGAGTCGAACAGAAATCGCAGCGTCAGCCGTTCGTCGGCTTCATCGCTTTGCAATACAAGCGGCGCCGCAGCGTCAAAGTCCGGTAATGCAAGTGCCTCAGGCTGTGACATCCAAACCGAGGAGATGCCGAAATGGCCCGCAAGACCACCGCTTCCCTTCGCCGCTGGCTGACCGCCTGCAGCCTGTTGCTACCGCTCACCGGCTTCGCTGCGCCGGATGAACACGCCGCGAAACACCAGGTTGCGCGGGGCGAGCCGTCGCCGCTGGTGATCGCGCACCGCGGCGCCAGTGGCTACCTGCCGGAACACACCCTGGCCGCCTATGCGCTGGCCGTGTTCCAGGGTGCCGACTACATCGAGCCGGATCTGGTGATGACCCGCGACGGACAGATCGTCGCCCGCCACGACAACGAGCTGGGCCTGACCACCGACGTCTCGCAGCGCCCCGAGTTTGCCGATCGCAAGCGCACCCAGCAGGTCGATGGCGTCACCCTTACCGGCTGGTTCAGCGAAGATTTCACCCTCGCCGAACTGAAGACCCTGCGCGCCATCGAGCGCATCCCGGATATCCGCCCGGGCAACGCGCGCGTCGACGGCAGCCTGGAGATTCCGACCCTGCAGGAGATCATCGACCTGGTGAAAACCCTGCAGCTCAGCCAGGGCCGGCGCATCGGCCTGTACCCGGAAACCAAGCACCCGACACACTTCCAGCAGCTTGGCCTGGCCATGGAAAAGCCGCTGGTGCGCATCCTCACCCGCAACGGCTACGTCGGGCGGCAGGCGCCGGTGTATATCCAGTCGTTCGAGGTGGACAACCTCAAGACCCTCAGCCGCCTGACCCAGCTGCGCCTGGTGCAGCTGTTCAGCTCGGGACAGCCGTATGACCAGCAGGTACGCGGCAGCAAGCTGACCTACGCACTGATGGCGACGCCGGCCGGGCTCAAGGATATCTCCCGCTACGCCGCCGGCGTCGGTCCGGAGAAGAGCTACATCATCCCGCGTGATGCCAACGGCAACCTCGGCACGCCGACCGGCTTCGTCGCCGCCGCCCACGCCGCCGGCCTCAAGGTCCACCCGTACACCTTCCGCGCGGAAAACACCTTCCTCCCGGCCAACCTGCGCAGCAGCGACAAGCGCCACGAACGCGGCGACAGCGAAACGGAGATCCGCGCCTTCCTCGACGCCGGTATCGACGGGCTGTTCATCGACCAGCCCGACATCGCCGTGCGCGTGCGCAACGCCGACTGACGGCCCCAGCGGGGAGCCGCAACGGCTCCCCGTTTTCCCGTTCCCCACGGCAGCGGTTATCCTCAAGGCACGACCCGCCAGCGAGATGCCGTGTGATAGCCCGCCCCGCCCCTGATCTCGATACGCTCGACCGCCTCTGGCTGACCGAAGCCGTGCGCCTGCGCGAAGAGCATGCCGGGCCGCTGGAGGATGACGAAGCCAACCGCCAGGCCCGCGCCCAAGGCGGCGACCTGCCGGCCCTGATCGAACAGCGCGCGCTCTGGCTGGCCCGCCGTGATGGCTTGGTCGAAGCGCTCCTGCACTGGCGTCAGGGCGCACGGCTGGGTGGGTTTGTTCTGGCGCTGCTCGCGGTATTCACCGGCGCCGGCCTGGCCTTCGCTGCACTGGGCGACGGGCAGCGACCGGTCAATGTGTTCTGGGCGCTGGGCAGCCTGCTCGGGCTGAACCTGCTGACCCTGCTCGGCTGGCTGCTCGGCCTGCTCTTCGCTGGCGACAGCGGCGGTGCGCTGGGGCGGCTGTGGCTCTGGCTGAGCGAAAAGCTCGCCCGCGACGCCCGCGCCGCGCAACTGGCACCAGCGCTGCTGAGCGTATTGCACCAGCGCCGGCTCGGTC
>NZ_JXXD01000128.1 GCF_000935215.1 Stutzerimonas stutzeri | reverse complement strand
GGCCAGGCCGAAGGCCCCTGGCAATCATCTGCGCCCCTCCCGTCTCATCCCCGCCCCGGGGATTACGCCGTTCTCATCCCTGGTACGCCCTCACCCTGCGCCAACGAAATCCGCTGCCGGGAGGATGCCGCCCCCTGCCCTTTCCCCGAGGCTTCTGCCACCGAGCTGCGCCGCCCCTGGCTGGCAGCGACGGCGTGATCGATTCGGCATTAACAAGAAAAACAAGGACCTCGTCATGAAGCACACCGCGCACCCAAGCTTTGCCCGCAAACCCGCCTGCCTGCTCGCCGCCCTGCTGGTCAGCGGCCCGGCCCTGGCGGTCGACTTCCACGGTTACCTGCGCTCGGGCGTCGGCGCCACGGCGGGCGGCGGCGACCAGGCCTGTTTCCAGGCCGCCGGCGCTCCGGCGAAATATCGTCTGGGCAACGAATGCGAAACGTACGCCGAGATCGGCCTCGGCCAGGAGGTGTGGAGCGAAGGCAACCGCAGCTTCTACGTCGACAGCATGATCGCCTACCGCTCCGACCAGGGTAACGACTGGGAAGCCGGCGGCACCGATACCGACGGCGGCGAGAACAACCCCTTCGACGAGGCCGGCACCACCTCCATCCGCCAGTTCAACGTGGTCGGCAAGAACCTCATCCCGAGCCTGCCGGGCGCGGCGATCTGGGCCGGCAAGCGCTACTACAAGCGCCATGACGTGCACATCAACGACTACTACTACTGGGATGTCTCCGGCCCCGGCGCCGGTATCGAGGACATCGACCTGGGCTTCGCCAAGGCCAGCGTGGCGTGGATCCGCAACACCGACGGCGAGTGGGTCTACCAGGGCTCGGGCACCGGCACCAACCTGGCCAACGACACCCTCGACTTCCGCCTCGCCGAGATCGACGTCAACCCGGGCGGCAAGCTGGAAATCGGCTACGACTATGGCAAGGCCAACCTTACCGACGAGCAGGAACGCGACCCCGGCTACGAGGACCAGAAGGGTCATCTGGTCACCCTCGAGCACACCCAGAGCGACTGGTTCGGCGGCTACAACAAGCTCGCCCTGCAATACGGCACCGACGGCATCATCGGTAGCAGCGGGCGCAACAGCACCGGTAACAGCGACGGCAAGATGTTCCGCCTGGTCAACCAGGGCGTGGTGGGCCTGAGCGACAACATCGAGATGATGTACGTGCAGATCTACGAGGACCGCGACTTCGACAACGACTCCGGGCAGACCTGGGCCAGCTTCGGCGTGCGCCCGGTGTACAAGTGGAGCGACGTGATGAGCACCGCGCTGGAGTTCGGTTACGACCGCGTCGATCCGCAGGCCGACGGCGAAAGCACCCGCGACCTGAAGAAGCTCACCCTGGCCCAGCAGTGGTCGGCCGGCAACAGCTTCTGGGCGCGCCCGCAGATCCGCGTGTTCGCCACCTACGCGCAGTGGGACGGCGGCCGTTACCAGGCGGCCAGCGAGTCCATCGATGCCGGTGACGACGACGGCCTGACCTTCGGCGTGCAGGCCGAGGCCTGGTGGTAAGCCGCAACGTTTAAGTGCCGTCGCGGACCGACCGCGACGGCGCCCTTTCCGCTCCCACCGTCCAGACGGTGCCTTTGCCCCGACGCTGGCAGGTCGGGGCATTTTTTGTTCGGAGAACCACCATGCATCGCTTGTCCTTCCTTACCGCCGGGCTATTGGCCCTGGCGCTCGCCGGTTGCAGCAGCGAGCCGCTGCGCCGGGTCGATGCCCTCACCGCCAGCCCCAAGCCGCTGGAACGGCCCATCGAGCAAGCCCGTAGCGCGCTGGCCGCCGCGCCGACCTGCTGCAGCGGTATCGAGCAGTTGCCGTTCGAGCCGCTCGAAGCCGGTTTCGCCGGTGACGTACTGATCGACACCCAGGCGCCGGCCTACAGTTTCAAGACCGGCAAGAGCTTCTTCCGCGCCTTCGCCCTGCCGGCCGGCGGCCCCTCGTTCGAGATCCGGCTCTACAGCCAGGCCGGCAGCAGCGTGCTGGCGCCCAACGCCATGCTGCTCGACAGCCGCATGCGCCCGACCCGCCTGCTCGACGCCGACGACTTCGCCTACGTACCGCCGACCGGGCTCAAGGGCGACAGCCTCGACGCGCGCCTGCGCATCGATCGCTCGCAGCCCGATCATCCGGGCAACGAGCGCTACCTGATCCTCTACACCAGCGACGCGCAGATGGCCGGCCAGACCGTGCTGCAGCACCCGGCCAAGGCCTACGCCAAGGCGCTGGGCAACGAGCCGCCGAGCATCCCCGACCCGGTGGCGAAGCACTCGCCAGCAGGCGTGATCCGGCTGGTGATGATCCCCGACAACGCCGCCGGCTCGACCGCCAAGGGCTACGTACCGGGCTACAGCATCGGCCAGGAGATGGGCAACGAACTGCCCAGCGCGCCGGCGCCGACGGTGCTGCCGGAGACCTCGGCGTACTATCGCCAGGCGATCGATGCCGCGCTGGCGCAGAAGAACCTCGAACGCGCGCTGCGCCTGGCCGACGAAGCGGCACGGGTTGGCGACAGCACGGCCAAGCAGCACCTGCTCGAACGCATCGAGATCCGCTGAGAGACGAGGTTCGCGGCACGGCAAACGCGTCGCGAACACCGCTGTGGAGGGGTGAAGCGCGTTACGACTGGGTCAGCTGCTTGTACAGCTGCGGCAGCCGGAACGGCAGCTGTTGCGGCTCCTTGATCAGGGTGTAGCCGTTGGCGCCGAACATGTACGGCAGATAGTCACCGGCCTCGCGGTCGATGGTGATGCAGAACGGCAGCAGACCCTGCTTGCGCGCTTCCATGACGGCCTGGCGGGTATCTTCGACGCCGTAGCGGCCTTCATAGAGGTCCAGATCGTTCGGCTTGCCGTCGGTGACCAGCAGCAACAGCTTGCGCCGCTGCTTGCAGTTGCCAAGCAGCTCGGTGGCCTGGCGGATGGCCGCACCCATGCGGGTGTAATAGCCGGGCTTGAGCGCCTGGATACGGCCGCGGGTTTCATCGCCATAGGGCTGGCGGAAGCTCTTCAGCTCCTGCATGCGCACCTGCTGGCGACGCAGCGAGGAGAAGCCGTACAGCGCAAAGGGATCGCCCACCGCCGACAGTGCTTCGCCGAACAGCAGCAGGCTGTCGATGACCACATCGATCACTCGGTGCTCGTTGTCCAGATGCGCGTCGGTGGACATGGACAGGTCGGCCAGCAGCAGGCAGGCCAGGTCGCGGCGATTCTGCCGTTGTTCCATGAACAGGCCGCGTTCGGCGCACTGGCCGTTCTGCCGCTCGACGTGAAAATCGAGCCAGGCCTGCATGTCCAGTTCGGAACCCTGGGGTTGCTGACGCAGCCACTGGCGGTCGTTGCGCAAGTGCTCGAACTGCCGGCGCAGGCGCCGCGCCAGGGGCGACAGGTGCAGCGGCAACGGCTTGGCCTCGGCGCCGCGAGGCAGCATCAGCTGCAGGTTGACGAAATCCTTCTGCAGGCACTGCTTGCGATAGTCCCACTCGGGCAGCTTGATGCCTTCGCCCAGCGGCACATCGTCGAAATCCGCGGCCGGCAGGTCCAGGTCCAGCTTCAGTCCGCCGCCCTGGCGCATACGCTGACGGGACAGCGCCAGCTCGTCGAGATCCTCGGCGACACGGGCTGCGTCCAGGTCCTCGGTGTCGTCGCCGCAGCGGTCCAGCTCGATGTGCTCGGACCAGCTGAACAGGTTCTCCAGACGGAACAGCAGCAGGCCACCCTTGCTGGAGCTCTCGCCCACCCGCCGGGCGCGCTTGCGCTGGCGCGATTCGCCGCCGGGTGGGGTTTCCAGATTGCCCTCACCCTCTTCGGCGCGCTGGGCGGCCTGGGGTTCACCAAGATTGTCCGCCGGATACAGCCACAGCGGCAGCGGCCAGGGCGCGCGCTCGCTGCGTGGAAACTGGCTGACGCTGCCCGGCTCGCGCAGGGCCTGGCACAGCGCCGCTTCCAGCGCGGCCTCGGCCTTGGGCAGCTGGCTCGGGTCCGGGCGCAGCTGCAGATGGGCTTCGACCAAGCGCTGATAGCGCGGGCGCATGGCCGGAAAATGTTCAAGGATTGCCTGCGTCCAGCGCTGGTTGTCGCGCGCCCAGTGGCGCATCGGCCCGGCCTGCGCGGCGAGCAGCGCCAGCCAGCGATACAGATCCTGGTTCAGCGAGGTTTCCGGATAGACCGCCAGGCTCTGCGGCAACCGCAGGTTACTGGCGTCGCACCAGGCCACCGGCAGTTGCTTGCAGGTGCCGGCGACCTGCTGCAGCAGGTTGCGCCGCACGAGCATGTCACGCGCGCTGGCGGCTTCGACGCCGACACCGCTGGCGCCACCCATGGCGCGGAACAGCAGCGACAGCGGCCGCTGCATGCTCTCGAGATCGACCCGTGCTTCCGGAAAATCCGGGTTGGCGCGACGGGTGATGAAGCGGTGCCAGACACTACCGACCCACTCTTCCACTTCGATGGTAAAGGCCATGGCGGTTACTCCGTGCAGGCACTGAAAAAGCAAAACGGCCCGCTGTTACCAGTCGGGCCGTCGATCCTCATTGCGACTCGTCTCAGGCCGCGGCGGCAGCTGCTACGACCGGTACCCGACCGCGCTGGCGGAAGCTGTACAGGTAGCAGACCAGGCCGATCAGGAAGAACACCCCGGCGATCAGACGCAGCCAGAAGAAGATGGCCAGCTGGTCAGCGGTGTTCATGAACGACATGGCAGCGCCATCGGCAGGGATCCGCTGCAGCCACACCTGCACCACGCCGGCTGCGGTGAGGAACAGGGTGATCGCGACCATGGAGATGGTCATCAGCCAGAAGCCCCAGACTTCGATGCGCTGAGCACGTGCATCCGGTGCTTCGCCCAGGCCACGCAGACGCGGCATGGCGTAGCTGATCATGGTCATCACGATCATCGCGTAGGCACCGTAGAAGGCCAGGTGGCCGTGTGCGGCAGTCAGCTGCGAACCGTGGGTGTAGTAGTTCACCGGAGCCAGGGTGTGCAGGAAGCCCCACACGCCGGCACCGAGGAATGCAGTCACGGTGGTGCCGATGGCCCACAGCGAAGCGGCCTTGTTCGGATGCTCGCGGCGACGACGGTTAACCATGTTCAGCGAGAACAGCACCATGGCGAAGAACGGCAGCGGTTCCAGGGCGGAGAAGATCGAGCCCAGCCACAGCCACACGGTCGGTGCGCCGATCCAGAAGAAGTGGTGACCCGTACCGATGATGCCGGTGATCAGAGCCATGGCGATGATCACGTACAGCCACTTCTCGACCACTTCGCGGTCCACGCCGGTGATCTTGATCAGGACGAAGGCCAGCATCGAACCCATGATCAGTTCCCACACGCCTTCCACCCACAGGTGCACGACGAACCACCAGTAGTACTTGTCGCGTGCCAGGTTCTCGGGGTTGTAGAAGGAGAACAGGAAGAACACCGCGAGGCCGATCAGGCCGGTCATCATCACCGTGCTGACCACGGTCTTGCGACCCTTGAGCATGGTCATGCCGACGTTGTAGAGGAAGCCCAGGGCCACCACCACGATGCCGATCTTGGTGATCGTCGGCTGCTCGAGGAACTCGCGCCCCATGGTTGGCAGCAGTTCGTTCTTGGTCATTTCCGCCAGCCCGGCATAGGGCACGAAGAGATAACCGAGAATGGTCAGCACGCCGGCCGCGGCGAACACCCAGAACAGGATGATGGCCAGTTTCGGACTGTGCAGTTCGCGGTCCGCTTCCTCGGGAATGAGGTAGTAGGCGGCACCCATGAAGCCGAACAGCAACCAGACGATCAGCAGGTTGGTGTGAACCATCCGTGCCACGTTGAAGGGCAGCAGCGGGAACAGGAAGTCACCGATGACGTACTGCAGCCCCATGATCAGACCGAACAGGATCTGACCGACGAACAGGATCAGTGCAAACACGAAGTAGGGTTTGGCAACGGCCTGCGATTGGAATTTGAGATGCGGATTGATGATGCTCATCTCGTGGCCCCTCCAGTGAAATCGGAAACAAAGACGTCCATCAATCAACCCTCCCTGTTTGGCGGCCAGTTGTTGGTATCGATCTTCGAAGTCCACTTGAGGAACTCCGCCATATCGTCAACTTGCTGTTCGGTCAGATTGAACTGGGGCATCGCACGACGACCGGGGGCGCCGAGTGGCTGGGCCTTCATCCAGGCGTGCAGGAAGGGCTTGAAGGCCTCTTCACCACCACGACGGACGAACACGTTGCCCAACTCCGGCGCGAAGTAAGCGCCTTCACCGAGCAGGCTGTGGCAGCCGATGCAGTTATTGTTTTCCCAGACTGCCTTGCCGCGTACTACCGCTTCGGTCATTTCCGATTCGTTCGTGCGTTCGGGGAAAGTCTGCTCTGTGTGGTAGGTAAGACCGAGGAACACCAGGAAGAAGAACACGCTTCCTCCGAAGTAGATATTCCTGGCCATTCCTTTGGTGAAGGTCTCGGACATGGTCGCCTCCTCATGGCTTGGCGTGGCCAGTTTAAGAAGGGGGCTATCGAAACCTGCTTGATGGCAATCAAGAAAAACCTGAACGTGGCAGTAGGGCTTTCTGGAGACCCTGCAGGAGGAGCGCAAAGCCAGACGCCACGGGGGCTGCAGCGCGCTGCGGGTCACTGGCCTGAATTTTCGGCGGCGTGACCGTGGCTATATGAGTGGCCCGCGCGGCGATCGCACGCAGGCACTGCCAACACCCCGATGGGCGCCGGCAGGCCGAGATTCAGGCGCGGCGTTGAGTCGCCAGGCGCAGGCCGGTCTTCTTCAGGATGCGGCTGGACACCAGCATCTCGTTGGCCCGGCAGGCGTTGCCCAGCAGCGCACGAATCTGGTTGCGGTAGGCCTCGATATCACTGGCATCACGCCCATGCACCATGGCGAACAGGTTGTATGGCCAGCCTTCCTGCCGTGGTCGGCGATAGCAGTGACTGACGAAAGGCTGGGCACCGATCAGCGCACCCAGTCGCGCGATCTCGGCGTCGTCGACGTCCCACACGGTCATGCCGTTGTGCCGGTAGCCGAGGCGGTAGTGGTTGGGTATCGCCGCGATACGCCGGATCGCGCCGTCCGCCTGCAGCCGCTGCAGCAGCGCCAGGGTGGCGTCGACGTCGATGCCCAGCTCCCCGGCGAGCCAGGCCCAGGGATCGGTCACCAGCGGCAGCCCGGCCTCGGTCAGCTCGATCAGGCGGCGGGTCAGGCCATCGTCAGACGGGGAAGTGCAAACCGACATGGAAGGTTTCCTCTTTCGGCAGATTCAGCACCGCCAGGCCGGTCTTGGCCTCGATGCGCGCGATGCTCTCGGCGATGCCCTGCGGGGTCTCGCAACCGAGCACGAACCACATGTTCCAGCGGTGTTCGCGGCGGTAGTTGTGTGCCACTTCGGGCATGGCCTCCAGCTGCGCGGCAACATCGTCGAAGCGCGCCTCCGGCACCGACAGCGCGGCCAGGGTGAAGGCGCCGCCAAGCCGGTCGATGTCGAACATTGGCCCGAAACGGGTCAGCGTGCCGTCGTCGAGCAATGCCTGGACCCGCTCGCGCAGGTCCTCGGACGTGCTGCCCAGCTCCTCGGCCAGGGCCTCCCAGGGGTGGCGCACCAGCGGCAGGCCATGCTGCAGACGATTGATCAGCAGCCGGTCGAATTCATCCATTGGCGACCTCGGGCAGCGGCGGTGCAAAACGGCCACCGCACTGTTTGAAGGCCCGCGTGCTGAACAGCAGCTGATGCGGCACATCGCTCAGGCCGTTGTCCGCCAGCAGGCGCTCGATCAGCCGGCAGACCTGCTCGCGCTCGCGGCCATGGACCATGCAAAACAGATTGTAGGGCCACTGCGGCAGACGCCGCGGGCGCTGGTAACAGAGATTGACGCCGGCGGCCAAGCCGAGCCGCCGCCCGACTTCGTCGACCTGTGCATCGGGGATGTCCATCACCAGCATGGCGTTGGCGCGAAAACCCAGCGCGCGATGCTTGAGCACCAGGCCGAAGCGGCGGAACAGCCCTTCTTCCTGCCAGCATTGGATCTGTTCGAGGACCTGCGCCTCGACGCTGCCGATCTGCTCGGCGAGCCGCTGATAAGGCCGCGCGGCCAGCGGCAGGCCACCCTCGAGCAGGCGACGCAGCTGCAGCGCCTGCAGGTCATTGAGACAACCGGTCATGATGGATCTCCCAGCGGAAAGCCGAGGTCGATGCGAAAGGCCTGCTGCATCGGCAGGTCGAGCGGGGTCAGCCCGGTATCGGCCTCGATTTCGGCCAGCAGCCGGTCGAGGTGTGGCCGATCCGGCCCGGTCAGCACGAACCAGAGGTTGTAGCGATGCTCGCGCAGGTAGTTGTGGTTGACCTCGGGGAACGCATTGATGCGCGCCGCGATCTGCTCCAGCCGAGCCTCGGGCACGGCCAGCGCGACCAGGGTGCTGGCGCCGGCACGGCTGTGCTCGAACACCGGGCCGATGCGCGACAGGCCACCGCCCTCGTGCAGCTGTCGGAGACAGGCGAGCACCTCGTGCTCGCTGCAGCCCAGTTCCTCGGCCATGGCGCGGTAAGGCTCGGCGCACAGCGGCATGCCGTGCTGGTAGCGGTCGATCAGGCGGCGGCTGAGGGCGTCGATCTGCATGTCACAACCCCGTCTCGTGGGCGCGGCTGCTGAAGAAGATGCCGCTCGGACTCTGCGCCGGCAGTCGCTTGAGCAGCTTCAGGGTGTAGGGGTCCCAGACCTGGATTTCCTCGCCATCGCGCACCGACAGCCAGAGCTGGTCGCCACGGGCGGTGAACTCCATGTGCAGCACCGCCGGGCCCGGTTCCAGATCGGCGATGATCTCGTGGGTCTCGCTGTCGATGACCTGGACCTTGCCGTTGTCGGGGTGCGCGAAGTTGACCCAGATCTGCCGCGCGTCCGGTCGCGCCATGACGAAGATCGGCTGGCCGGCGACGTCGATGGCGTCGGTCTGCTGCCACTTCTCGGAATCCATCACCAGCACGCGATGCTGGCCGACGGCGGGAACGAAGGTCTGGTTGCCGGCCACGGTCCAGCCTTCCAGGTGCGGCATCTTGTAGACCGGCAATTTCTGCTGGCCGCGGCCATAGCCATCGAGAATGCGCTCCACACCACGCTCGGGATGCCAAAGATCGATCTTGGCCATGCCATCCTCGCCGAACAGGCCGGCGATGTAGTAGCGCCCTTCCGGCGTCAGCAGCGCATCGTAGGGCTGGCGGCCGATACCCTCGAAACGAGTGATCTGCGGCTGGTTGCCCTGACTGAAATCCAGCAGCCAGGTCTCATCGGTATCGAACAGGCTGTAGATGAAGCGCCGGCCGGGCACGTCGATCACGCCGACCACCCGCGAATTGCGGCTGCCATCGGCCAGCGGCGTAGCCGGTATGTCGGCGACCAGCTCCAGGGTCTTGGCATCGAAGACCTTGACCCCGCCCGGCTCGTAGTTGCCGACAGCGATCAGCGTGCCGTCCTGGCTGATGGCGCCACCGATGCTGTTGCCGCCCTGGATGACGCGACGATCGATGCGCTGACGCAGCAGGTCGACCTTGCTCAGCCCGCCGTCGCGGCCGAAAACGTAGGCGTAGCGCTGATCGCGGGAGAACACCACCGAGGCGTGGGACAGGTCGCCCAGGCCCTCGACGCGGGCGAGCTGGCTCTGGCTGCTGCTCTCGATGATCTGCAGGCTGCCGGTGGCACGTTCCACCACCACGCCCAGGTCTCCGGTGCCGCGCAGCGGTTGCTGTGCACAGGCCGCGAGCAGACCGGCCGCAGCCAGCAGCAGAAAAGGACGAATCATGGCTTGGGATATCCTTCGAGCAGGCGGTCGACCAGCCAGGCGATGTCCTGCTCGTCGAGCAGCGCATTCCAACCGGGCATGGCGGTACCAGGGCGGCCGTGGGTAACGGTGGCGATCAGACTGTCACGGGGTTTGCCGGCCAACGCCTCGCGGGTGAGCGCGGGGCCGAGACCGCCGGTCATGCGCAGGCCATGGCAGGAGCCACAGTCCTGAAGCAGCAGATGGTCGAGCGTTGCCCGGCGTTCGGCAGCGGGTGCTGCGGCCAGGGCAAGGGGAAACAGGAGAAAGGACGCCAGGGCCAGTCCCAGACGTGAAACGGCGTGTCGGGCAACTGTCATGGCGTCCTCCGTGCAGCTTACTTGAGGCTAAGAACCCACTCGGCGAGGGTCTTGGCTTCCTCTTCGGTGACGGCGTTCGGCGGCATCGGGATCGGACCCCAGACGCCCTGGCTGCCGTTCTTGATGTGGCCGGCCAGCAGGTCGGCAGCGCCGTCCTGTCCTGCGTACTTGGCGGCGACTTCCTTGAACGCCGGACCGACCAGCTTGGCATCGATGCTGTGGCAAGCCGCGCAAGGCTTGCTCTTGAACAGCGCCTCACCATCCTGCGCCAGTGCCGGCTGCAGGGTCAGCGCGCCGCCCAGGGCGAGCATCGGGATAAGGATTTTCTTCATTAGATCTTTTCCTCAAGGCTAAAGGGGAGAGCGTTACCGCTCACCCAAAGGGTGCTCAGCAAAACGCACTGAGCAAGTGCACGGTAAATTTACCGCTTGTGCTAGGCAACCTTTTGTCCTTGGTCATTGTTTGTGGGTTCCGGGACTTCGAACGGCTGCTTCGCGACCCGTGCGGGCAGGCTCAGAATGAATGAGCCGCCATGCCGGTTCCTTGATTGCAATCAAATCATCCCATCGGCACGGTTGCGCCGTCGCCGGCCGCTCGGACACCGGAAAAGCACAAGGCCGGCATTGCGCCGGCCCGTTGCTTGCCGCCTGGTTACTGCTTGGCGGCGGTGATATCGCCCTGGGCGTCGATACCCAGCGTGTAGCCGAGCGAAACGTGGTGGTAGCGCCCGGTGGCGTTGTCGTCGTGGATGGCGAAGCCGAAGTTGTAGACGTTGCCCGGAGCCAGTGTCACGTCGCCCTCGCCGCCAGCGAACTTGCGGGTGAACACCACCGTCCAGGTATCGCCATCGAGTTGGCCCTGGGCATCGACCAGGGCCTGGCCGCCCTCCATCACCCGCTCGGTGGCGACATGGCCGTCGAAGGCCTTGTTCTCACCGCTGCGCCACTGGTTCAGGTCGTAGAAGATCCCGTTGGCCAGCGAGCCGTCCTTGACGTATTTGGTCTTGGTATCGGCTGCACCCGGCATGGTCCGCGCGTCGCCGTGGCAACTGCCCCAGCAACCGCCCGCCTCGGCCAGCTGGACCTTGGAACCGCCTTCGAGCATGTAGGCGATCTTCACCGGGTTGTCGGCGTCCATCGGCGCCGCACCAGATGCTGCGGGTTGTTTCCAGGTGAAGCGCAGGTAGAGGTTCTCGCCGTCGTTGGCGGCCTGCACCTTGGCATTGATGAAGGGCGCCTTGCCATCGATCGGCGTGGGCTCGAGCTTCTGGCCGCTGGCCATCTTGCCGCCCATGTCCGCGACTTCCTCGGAGTGACAGCCGGCGCAGGTCTCGCCTTTCTTCAGGGCCCGGGCGCCACCGTGCTCGGTACCCTTGGTGATCCATTCCACCGGCGATACGCCGGGGTAGAACAGAGTGACGTCGGTCGCAGCCACCGCGCTCCAGTCAGCCGGTGCCGCGGCCATAGCAGCCTGTGCACCGAAGGCGATTACCGCCCCCACCGCGCTGGCCATCAGGGTCTTTTTCATAATCGGTTCCTCATCATCGATGGTTGGCTGGCCCGCCGGACCGCAGTTCAGTCTTCGTCTTCTTCGGTCATACCTTCGGGCAGGTGGTGCGCGATGCCTTTGTGGCAAGCGATGCAGGTCAGGTTGTCTTCGCGCGCCATCTCATGCTGCTTGCGGGCTCGCTGTTTCTGCATGTCGGAGCTCATGCTTTCCAGGCTGTGGCAGTTGCGGCACTCGCGGGAATCGGATGCCCGCATCCGTGCCCATTCGCGACGCGCCAGGGTCAGCCGCTTGGCCTCGAACTTCTCGGCGGTGTCGATGGTGCCGACGATCTTGCCCCACAGCTCCTTGGAGGCCTCGACCTTGCGCACCATCTTGTGCGTCCAGTCGCGCGGCACATGGCAGTCCGGGCAGGTTGCGCGAACGCCGGTGCGGTTGGCGTAGTGAATGGTCTCCTTGTACTCGGGGTATACGTTGTCCCCCATCTCGTGACAGGAGATGCAGAAGGTTTCGGTGTTGGTAGCCTCCAGCGCGGTGTTGAAGCCGCCCCAGAAGACGATGCCGGCAACAATGCCCACCACTAGAATGCCGCCGAGCGAGTAGCGCGCGCTCGGCCGCCGCAGTAGCGCAAGGATGCCGCCCTTCTTTTGCTTGTTGCCGTCTTGATCTGTCATGGAATCTGTTCCCTTGCCAGACCCACCGCGCCAGGCGCGGTGGGTGTTAACAGGCAATCCTCGGGCGGATTAGTACACGTCGTGCATGGTGTTGAAGACGTTGAACTTGCCGGTCGGCGTGACGATTGCCGGGTCGGTGATCACCTTCTTCAGCTTCAGCGTCTTGTCGTCGTAGATCACGATCGCGGACTGGTCGGTCTTGCCGCCCCACAGGGAGATCCACACCTCGTTACCCGCCTCGTTGTACTCGGGATGGGTGGCGCGACGGATCGCCTTGCTTTCCGGCAGACCGGAATCCTTGGCGACGTCGAGACGCTTGGGTTCCTTGCTCAGATCGGCCAGGTCGTAGACGTAGACGGACTCGGCGACTTCCCGCTCGGGGTTCATCGGCGCGTCGGCCCAGAGGTTCTTCGATTTCGGATGGGTCTTGACGAACAGGTTGCCGGCGCCCGGCATCTTCAGTTCCTGCACCACCTTCCAGTTGTGCTCCTTGTACTTGGCGTACTTCGGATCCTCGGAAGCGGTGGAGATCAGCGAGATCACGTCGTCACCCAGGTGGCCGGTGGTCCAGACCGGGCCGAACTGCGGATGGATGAAGTTGGCGCCGCGACCCGGGTGCGGGATCTTCGCGGTGTCGACCAGCGCGGCCAGCTTGCCGGTCTTGGTATCGACCGCTGCGACCTTGTTGGAGGCGTTGGCAGCGACCATGAAGTAGCGCTTGGAGTAGTCCCAGCCACCGTCGTGGAGGAACTTGGCCGACTCGATGGTGGTGCTCTTGAGGTTCTTAAGGTCGGTGTAGTCGACCAGGATGATCTGCCCGGTTTCCTTCACGTTGACCACCCACTCCGGCTTGATGTGCGAAGCGACGATGGACGCTACGCGCGGCTCGGGGTGGTATTCGCCGTCGACGGTCTGACCGCGGGTGGATACGACCTTGATCGGCTCCAGGGTCTCGCCGTCCATGATCGAGTACTGCGGCGGCCAGTAGGTGCCACCGATCAGGTACTTGTCCTCGTAGCCCTTGAACTTGGAGGTGTCAACGGAACGGGCATCGGAGCCCAGACGCACGGTGGCGACGGTGGTCGGCTCTTCGTACCACATGTCGATGATGGTGGTCAGGCCGTCGCGGCCAACGGTGTAGACGTAGCGGCCGGAAGCGGACAGACGCGAGATGTGTACCGCGTAGCCGGTGTCCAGCACCTTCCAGATGGTGTGGGTATCGCCGTCGACCAGGGCCAGCTTGCCGGCATCGCGCAGGGTGATGGCGAACACGTTCTTCAGGTTGATGTTGTTCAGCTGCTTCTTCGGACGCTGATCAACCGGAACGATGAGCTTCCAGCTGTCCTTCATGTCCTGCAGGGAGAACTCCGGCGGCACATCCGGGGTGTTCTGGATGTAGCGCGCCATCATGTTGATCTCTTCCTTGGTCAGGATGTCGTCATAGTTGACCATCCCGCCCTCGGTGCCATAGGCAATGATGTTCTCCAGGCGCTTGGTGCCCAGGTTGAGGGTGCCGCCCTCGGTCTTCTTGCCATCCGCGTCGGTCTTGCTCCAGTGCGGCTCGAGGTTCTTGCCCGTGGCTCCTTTACGTAGAACGCCATGACAACCGGCACAGCGTTCGAAATAGATCTGCTTGGCCGCCTCCTTTTCTTCGGCGGTCATCTCTGGGGCAGCAGCCTGGGCGACTGCCAGACCAAGCAACGAAAGGCCGGCGATCAGGCCAGCCAGGATAGGTTTACCGACATTGCTCATCCTTCTCTCCTATGGGAGCGCTTCTGGCGACTCCTGCTAGTTACGGCGGTGTGGCAGTTCCCGGGGACTTCTTCTTTTTGCGATTTGGATGCTATGAGAGCGCCGTTGCGAAGGCGCTTGACGACAATCAAGAGAGCCCCCGGCACCCCCTGAGCGTGACGCCTTGTCGCGGGCGCAACGGGCCGAAACGTCTGGAATCGGCTTCGATTGGCCGGCATCGGAGGCGAGACTTGATCGCAATCAAGCTTTGCCGGCGGATGGCTTGAGAGGGGTCGGTGGGCTCGGTAGCTTGGCGATGGAAATAACCAACTGCTGCCGTGAGGTACTTGCCTGTGAATGCGATTGAAATCCCGACTGCCGCCGGCACGCCTGACGCGCCCTTCTACCAACCGCTAGGCAACGAAGAGCAGCTGTTCCAGCAGGCCTGGCAGCACGGCATGCCGGTGCTGATCAAAGGCCCGACCGGCTGCGGCAAGACCCGCTTCGTGCAGCACATGGCGCATCGGCTGAACCTGCCGCTGTACACCGTGGCCTGCCATGACGATCTCTCCGCCGCCGACCTGGTCGGCCGTCACCTGATCGGCGCCCAGGGCACCTGGTGGCAGGATGGCCCGCTGACCCGTGCGGTGCGTGAGGGCGGCATCTGCTACCTGGACGAAGTGGTCGAGGCGCGCCAGGACACCGCCGTGGTGCTGCACCCGCTGGCCGACGACCGCCGTGAGCTGTTCATCGAGCGCACCGGCGAGGCGCTCAAGGCGCCGCCGGGTTTCATGCTGGTGGTGTCCTACAACCCCGGTTACCAGAACCTGCTCAAGGGCATGAAGCCGAGTACCCGCCAGCGTTTCGTGGCGATGCGCTTCGATTACCCGCCGGCCGCCGAGGAAGTGCGCATCGTCGCCAACGAGGCGCAGGTGGATGAAGAACTCGCCGCCCAGGTGGTCAAGCTCGGCCAGGCGCTACGCCGGCTGGAGCAGCATGATCTGGAAGAAGTCGCCTCGACCCGCCTGCTGATCTTCACCGCGCGGATGATCCGCTCCGGCATGACGCCGCGTCAGGCCTGCCTGGCCTGCCTCGCCGAACCGCTGTCGGATGACCCGCAGACAGTCGCCGCGCTGATGGATGTGGTCGATGTCCACTTCGCCTGAATCCATCAGCCAACTGCACCGGCGCCTGCCGGGCGACCTGGCGATGTGGTTCTTCATCCTCGCCGAGCTGACCGTCTTCGCCATCCTGATCCTGGCGTTCGCCGCCACGCAGATGCTCAATCCAGAGCTGTTCAGCGAGAGCCGCGCGGCACTGGACAGCTCCATCGGCCTGGCGCTGACCTTGAGCCTGCTTACCTCCGGGCTGTTCGCTGCGCTGGCGGTGGAACAGGTGCGCGAAGCCCGCTCCGGGCGCGCGACGCTGTTGCTGCTCGCCGCGCTGGGCACGTCCTGCGTCTACGTGGTGCTCAAGCTCAACGAGTACAGCCACCTGGCCGGGCTCGGCCTGGGCATGGAACACAACACCTTCTTTACCCTGTACTGGATTCTGACCGGCTTTCATTTCCTGCATGTGCTGCTGGGCATGGTGATTCTCGGCTGGCTGGCCATGCGCTGCCGCCGCGGTGCCTACGGGCCGGACGAGCACAGCGGCCTGGAATCCGGCGTGCTCTACTGGCACATGGTGGATATGGTCTGGGTGCTGCTGTTCCCGCTGGTCTACGTGCTGAGGTAAGTCATGTCCGCTTCGAAGATTCTGCTGGCCTGCTGGCTCGGCCTGGCACTGCTGTCGGTTTCCACCGTGCTGCTGGGTAATGCCGGCGCCACGCTGGCATTGGCTGGTGCCGTTCTGCTCACGGCGTTCGGCAAGGCCTGGCTGATCACCGACGGTTTCATGGAGCTGCGCCACGCTCCGCGGGCGTGGCGTCTGCTGCTGCTCGCCTGGCCGCTGGTACTGGTGCTCGGCGTGCTGCTGACCCTGCTCTGACCAACGGTACACCGCCGCAAGAAGCTGACGATGCGGTCAGCCACGCCCCGCGACTTTTATTGTTTCCGATCAAGGCCAGCCCTACCCCGCTCGTTGATCCTGCTGCTCAAGGAACGGGCGCCCGAGACGGCGCGCCCGGTGAGATACGCTGCCGAAGCGGAGCCGCCCCATGTTGAGAATCAGCCATTACCTGCGCGCCCTGGCCCAACCGGCCACCAAGGTGCTCGGTGCCCGCAGCGCCAGCGGCAAGCGCCCACCCGTGGTGATCTGGAACCTGCTCAGGCGCTGCAACCTGACCTGCAAGCACTGTTACGCGACCTCCGCCGACAGCGAGTTCCGCGACGAACTGGATACCGCCGAGGCGCTGAAGGTGATCGACGATCTGCACGAGGCCGGTGTGCGCGTGCTGATACTCTCCGGCGGCGAACCGCTGCTGCGGGCCGACATTTTCCAGCTGGCCGATTACGCCCGTGACAAGGGTTTCTTCGTTGCACTGTCCACCAACGGCACGCTGATCGACGAGAGCAACATCGAGCGTATCGCCGCTGCGCAGTTCGGCTACGTGGGCATCAGCATCGACGGCCTGGAGGCGGTGCATGACGAATGGCGCCAGCTCAAGGGCAGCTTCGCCGCCTCCATGCATGCCATCGACCTGTGCCGCCAACGCGACATCCGCGTCGGCCTGCGCACTACCCTGACGCAGAACAACTACCCTCAGCTGCCGGCACTGCTGGCGCTGATGCGCGAACACGACGTGCAGAAGTTCTACCTCTCGCACCTCAACTACAGCGGCCGCGGCAAGCGCAGTCGCAAGGCAGACGCCCATCACCAGATGACCCGCGACGCCATGCGTCAGCTCTTCGAGCAGGCCTGGGACGACGTCCAGCACGGCCGCGAGACCGATTTCGTCAGCGGCAACAACGACGCCGATGCGGTCCTGCTGCTGCAGTGGGTCGAGGAGCGCCTGCCTGAGCATCGCGACCGCCTGGAAGGCATGCTGCGCGCCTGGGGCGGCAACGCCTCCGGCAGCGGCATCGCCAACATCGACAACATCGGCGACGTGCACCCGGACACCTACTGGTGGCAGCACACCGTCGGCAACGTGCGCCGCCAACGCTTCAGCGACATCTGGCTGAACGAGCCGGCGCCGCTGCTGCAGGAGCTGCGCCAGCATCCGCGCGCGGTCGGCGGTCGCTGCGCCGACTGCCGCTGGCTGGCGATCTGCAACGGCAACACCCGCACCCGCGCCTGGGCGCAGGGCGATCTGTGGGCCGAAGACCCGGGCTGCTACCTCTCCGACGAGGAGATCGGCCTGTCCGCCGCCGAGCGCATTCCCAGCATCGCCATCTGACCGATCGAGCGGCCGACCAAGCGCCGCAGCAACGCACTCCGTAAGCCCGATGAGAATTCAGGAGCACCGCATGGACCAGCCACTCACATTTCCCGCCTCGCTGAGCGCCGCGTTCGCCCCTGGCGAAGTCGCTCTGGTCGGCGCCGGACCGGGCGACCCCGGCCTGCTCACCCTGCGTGCCTGGAGCCTGTTGCAACAGGCCGACGCAGTGGTCTACGACCGCCTGGTCAGCGACGGGTTGATGGCGTTGCTGCCGGCCGACTGCAGCCGCCATTACGTCGGCAAGACCAGTGGCTACCACAGCCTGCCGCAGCCGGAGATCAACCAGCTGCTGGCCGACCTGGCCCAGCAGAACAAGCGCGTGGTGCGACTCAAGGGCGGCGACCCGTTCATCTTCGGCCGCGGTGCCGAGGAACTGGAATTTCTTCTGCAGCGCGGCATCGACTGCCAGGTAGTACCGGGCATCACCGCTGCGGCCGGCTGCAGCGCCTATGCCGGCATCCCGCTGACCCACCGCGATCTGGCGCATTCCTGCCAGTTCATCACCGGCCACCTGCAGACCAACGGCGAGCTGCACCTGCCCTGGGACGCCCTGGCTCAGGGCGGGCAGACGCTGGTGTTCTACATGGGCCTGGCCAGCCTCGGCGAGATCTCGCGCAACCTGATCGCCGCCGGCCTGCCGGTGGACACGCCCGCCGCACTGATCGGCAACGGCACCCGCGAGAACCAGCAGGTGGTGCGCTGCACGCTGCGCCAGCTGCCGAGCATGGCCGACGAGCAGCACCTCACGCCGCCGACCCTGACCGTGATCGGCCGGGTGGTCGGCCTGTTCGCCGAGCGCCAGGTTCAGCACCCGGCACATCTGCAAGGTGATCCGATCAAGATTGCGGAGGCCTCATGCAACTGATTCCTGCCCTGCTGCTGGCGGCGGCGTTGCCGGCCGCCACCTTCGTCGCCCTCGACATGGCCGTCGCGGCCCCCTCGCCGACCGACGCCCAGGCGCTCTACCAAACGCATTGCCAGAGCTGTCACGGCGTCAACCGCCTCGGCGGCGCCGGGCCGGCGCTGTTGCCGGAGAGCCTCAGCCGCATCAAGCCGGCCGAAGCCCACGCGGTGATCCGTGACGGCCGCCCGGCGAGCCAGATGGCCGCCTACTCCCATGTGCTGAACGAAGCGCAGATCGCCGGCCTGGTCGATTACCTCTATCAGCCCTCGGCCGTGCCGCCGACCTGGAGCGATGCCGACATCCGCGCCAGCCACCGCATTCTCAAGGACCTCGCCACTCTGCCGACCACCCCGCAGCACGGCGCCGACCCGCTCAACCTGTTCGTCGTGGTGGAAGCCGGCAATCACCACGTCCGCGTGCTGGACGGTGATCGTTTCGAGGAATTGGCGAACTTCCAGTCGCACTTCGCCCTGCATGGCGGGCCGAAGTTCTCGCCGGATGGCCGCTTCGTCTACTTTGCCTCCCGCGACGGCTGGGTCAGCGTCTACGACTTGCACAACCTGAGCATGATCGCCGAGGTCCGCGCCGGGCTGAACACGCGCAACCTGGCGGTGAGCAACGACGGCCGCTGGGTGCTGGTGGGCAACTACCTGCCGGGCAATCTGGTGCTGCTCGATGCCCGCGACCTGTCGCTGGTCAAGCACATCCCCGCGGTCGGCCAGGATGGCACGCCGTCACGGGTCAGCGCCGTGTATACCGCGCCACCGCGCGACAGCTTCGTGGTCGCGCTGAAGGACGTGAAAGAGGCCTGGGAACTCTCCTACGCCGGCGAGCCGACCTTCGAACCGCGGCGCATCGAGGCCGCCGACTTCCTCGACGACTTCTCCTTCACCCCCGACTACCGCCACCTGCTGGCCACCTCGCGCAAGGCCCACGGCGGCCAGGTGATCGACCTGGACACCGGCAAGGCGGTCACCGACATCCCGCTGCCGGGCATGCCGCACCTGGGCTCGGGCATCTACTGGAAACGTGACGGCAAGTGGGTGTTCGCCACGCCCAACGTCAGCAAGGGGCTGATCTCGGTGCTCGATCTGCAAACCTGGAAACTGATCAAGGAGATTCCCACCGAAGGCCCGGGCTTCTTCATGCGCAGCCAGGCCAACTCGCCCTATGCCTGGACCGACGTATTCTTCGGCCCGAACAACGACGCCGTGCACCTGATCGACAAACAGACCCTGGAAGTCGCCCACACCCTGCGCCCGATGCCGGGCAAGAACGCCGCCCACGTCGAATTCACCAACGACGGCCGCTACGCCCTGCTCAGCGTCTGGGACACCGACGGCGCCCTCCTCGTCTACGACGCCAACACGCTGGAGGAGGTCAAACGCATCCCGATGAACAAGCCCTCCGGCAAGTACAACGTCGGCAACAAGATCGAATTCGCCGAAGGCACTTCGCACTGATCGTGAGCGGATCGCCCACCGATTCAAGGTGGGCGCCCCCACGACGGTCACAACCCCCTACAATCATCGGTTCCGTCACGTTCACTGCATTTAAGGTCGACCATGGATATTGATCTCGCCCGCACCTTTCTCGAGATCATTCGCAGCGGCAGCTTCATCGCCACGGCCGAGCGCCTGCACATCACCCAGACGGCCGTCACCGCGCGCATACAGAACCTGGAAAACCAGCTGAGCTGCCGGCTGTTCGTGCGCAATCGCGCCGGGGCGCGGCTGACGGCCGATGGCGAGCGCTTTGCCGCCTATGCCCGCCAGCTGGTGCAGACCTGGGAGGCCGCGCGGCGCGACCTGCCGCTGCCACGGGGTTATGGCGAACTGCTCACGCTCGGCGCCGAGGTGAGCCTGTGCAACCCGCTGATGCTGGCCTGGGTCCAGCGGCTGCGGCAAGCGCTGCCGGGCCACGCCGTGCGACTGGAAGTGGGCAGCGGCGAAGAGCTGCAGAAGAAGCTCGACCTCGGCGTGCTCGACGCCGCGCTGGTACACCAGCCGGAGTACCTGCCCGGTCTGCAGGTCGAACAGCTGCTGGAGGAAAAGCTGATCCAGGTGGTGCAGGCGCAGAATCCAACGCCGTATCTGTACGTGGATTGGGGGCCGGCATTTCGCAAGCAGCATAACCAGGCGCTGCCCGAATACACCCGCGCCGCGCTGTCATTCAGCCTCGGGCCGCTGGCCTTGCAGTATCTGGTGCAATGCGGCGGCCGCGGCTACTTTCGCACCCGCGTGGTCCAGCGCTATCTGGAAGAAGGGCTTCTCAAGCGAGTGGAGCAGGCGCCGGAGTTCAGCTATCCGGTCTACCTGGTGCATGCACGCGCCAGCGAATCGCCCGCGTTGCTCAAGGCCATCGAACTGCTGCGCGAAGTAGCCCTCGACGATTACGACTGGTCCCGCTGGTACTACGATATCTGAGCGTCGCGCCGGACTCGTGGCCGCTCAGTCCGGCAGCTGCTTGAGCCAGTTGCGGTACAGCGCGGCGATCAGATCCGTCTGGGTAATCATGCCGACCAGGCGCTGTTGCGCATCGACCACCGGCAGGCAGTGCAGGCCGCGATCCGAGAGTAGATAAACCAGTTCGACCATGTGCGTATCGGCGGTCACCGAGACTACTGGCGAACTCATGATCGCGCGTAGCTTGGTGCCGCGCAGGAAGTTCAGCTGACCGAAACTGAGCCGCCCCGGCCGCGGGTGGAAGTGCTTGAGCAGGTCCACCTGGGTGACGATGCCGACCAGCCGATGGTCGTCGCCCTGCACCACCGGCAGCGAGCGCAGCCGGTGCACCTGCAGGGTCTGCCAGGCCTGCTCGATGAAGGTATCCGGCGTGTGCCAGTACAGATCGCGTGACATCACGTGCGCCGCGGTGATCTCGCCCATGCTGCGCCGCAGGGCGTGCTTCTCGGTCTGCTTGATCAGTCGTTCGAGGTCGTCACGGGTGACGTCGACATACTCGCCGAATTCCTGCAGCGCCCGGTCAACGTCGTCATGGGTGAAGCTCATGCGCTCGCCCGGCGGCAGGTCGCGGGTGTGATGACTGTTCTCGCGGCTCAGCCGCGGCTTCGGATAGGGATGCCCGGTCAGGTTGTTGTAGACCAGCGCGACCGTCACCAGGAGCGCCGAATAGAACAGCACTGGCCCGACCAGCGCGTAACCCAGCTGATGCAGCTCCGGGCTGCCCACCGCCGCCACCAGCGCCAGCGCGATGCTCGGCGGATGCAGGCAGCGCAGATAGAACAGACAGAGCAGCGACAGGCAAGCCGCCAGCGCCAGCGAGGCGATACTGGGCAAGCCGCTCATGCCCAGACTGATGCCGATCAGCGCCGCCAGCAGATTGCCAACCAGAACCGCCCATGGCTGGGCGAACGGGCTGGACGAGGCGACGAACACCAGCACCGCCGAGGCGCCGGCTGGCCCCATGATCTGCAGGGTCAACGAACTGCCGACCAGCATGTAGCCGCTGCAGAACACCAGCGGCATGACGATGGCGACGCCGAGGGCGGCGCGCAACCACTCCTTCGGCGAAGCATTCAGCGGGGCGGGAAGGAACGAGCGAATCCAGAGGGCGAAAGAGTCGTGCATTGGTCCTGCTTGTGTCGAAATCGGAGAGACCGCCCGGCGGGCGGTGGAGCGGTCCGTCCCTGGACCGGTTTTGAGCGAGATAGCTGCCCGGGCGTTCAGCTGGCCAGCAGCGGCGCTGCCTGCGGCACGCGCTCGTCGCGGCGGGT
>NZ_JXXD01000127.1 GCF_000935215.1 Stutzerimonas stutzeri | reverse complement strand
CGCCTGCTGGCCAGCACCGGCCTCGGCAAACCACCGCTGGGCCGGCCGATCGCCGAATACTTGCCCAACAGTGGCCTGCCCGAGGTGCTGGCCAGCGCAACCGAGCAGCGGGATCGTGAGTTCAGCCTCAACGGTCGGGCGATCCTCGCCAATCGTGCGCCGATCCGTCATCAGGGCCGGGTGATCGGCGCCATCGCGACCTTCCGCGACAAGAGCGAAGTCAACGCCCTGGCCGAGCAGCTGACCGGTGTCAGCCGCTATGCCGAAGCGCTGCGGGCGGCGACCCACGAATTCAAGAACAAGCTGCACGTGCTGCTCGGGCTGGCACAGATGGGTGATCTGGATGCCCTGCGCGCCTATCTGCGCGACCTCGCCGATCACCAGCTGGCGCCGGCGACATCACTGGTCGAGGGGATCGGTGAACCGGTGCTGGCGGGCTTTCTGCTCGGCAAGCAGAGCGAGGCCCGCGAGCGCGGCATCCTCTTTCAGGTGGATGTCGAACACCCGGTGCCGGCCGCCGTGCCCGAGCAGATCCATGGCCTGGTGACCATCCTCGGCAACCTGCTGGAGAACGCCTTCGAAGCGGTGGCCGACGAGGACGAGCGACGGGTCAACCTGACGCTGGACTACGACGAAGCGCTGCTCTCGCTGCACGTGCAGGACAGCGGTGGCGGAATCGAAGCCGCAGTGCGCGAGCAGATCTTCCAGCGCGGCGTATCCACCAAGGGCGAGCGGCGTGGCATCGGCCTGGCCGCGGTGCAGGAACAGGTCGAGGCCTGGGGCGGCAGCCTGGCGGTGTATTCCGAGGCCGGTCGTGGCAGCCTGTTCGAGGTTGAATTGCCCTATCGGAGCGCCGCGGGAGACGTCGAATCATGAAAGCAGTCATGCGCGTGCTGATCGTCGAGGACGACCCGATGGTCATGCGCCTGAACGTCGATTACCTGGCCCGGCTCGAGGGCGTCGAGCTGGTCGGCCAGTGCGAGAGCGTGCCGGCCGCGCTCGAGTTGCTGGAGCGCGAGGCGGTGGACCTGCTTCTGCTCGACGTCTACCTGCGCAATCGCTCCGGGCTGGAGGTGCTGCGCCATCTGCGCGCGCAGGACCGCAACACCGATGCCGTGCTGATCACCGCCGCTTCGGAGATCGAGACCGTGCGCGCGGCGCAACGCCTCGGCGCGCGGGATTACCTGGTCAAACCGTTCAGTTTCGAGCGCTTCCGCGATGCGGTCGAGGCCTGCCGCCGTGCCCGCGATGCGCTGTCCCGCCTGCCGGATCAGCTCGGCCAGGGCGATATCGACCGGCTGTTCAGCCAGGCGCCCGCCACCGACCTGCGCCGCCCCGGCGACCTGCCCAAGGGGCTGACACCGGCATCGCTGGCGCAGGTGGCGCAGGCGATCCTGGCGCTGGACGAGGACGGTTTCACCAGCGAAACGCTGCTGTCTGCCACCGGCATGTCGCGCGTGTCGGTACGCAAGTACCTCAAGCATCTGAGCGATGCACAGCTGCTGGAAGAATCCTTTCACTACGGGCAGATCGGCCGGCCCTCGTTTCGCTATCGCTGCCTGGACCGCGCCGCGTTGCAAAGGCTGGTGCAGGGCTGACGCTACGCTTCTCAGGTACGAAAGCGTCCAACCAGACCGCGCAGTTCCCCAGACATGTCTGACAGGCGCTTTGAATCGGCTTGTGCGGAGCCAGCCAGTTGCTCTACCAACAGGGCATCTTCATGAATCTGCGTGATGTGCCGGTGGATGTCCTCGGCAACCTGATGTTGTTCTTCCGCTGCTGTTGCAATCTGCGCGTTCTGGTCGCGAATATGGTCAACTGAGCCGCGTATATGCTCAAAACTGTCGCGAGCCTTCTGTATCCGCGCGACACTGGCTTGCGACATTTCCAAGCTGCTTTGCATCTGCTTGGTTACATCCTGAGTGCGCTTGGCGAGACCGCCAAGAAGGCCGTCGATTTCACCGGTTGAGTCGGCCGTACGCTTTGCCAAGGCGCGAACTTCGTCCGCCACCACGGCGAAGCCCCGTCCCTGTTCGCCGGCGCGAGCTGCTTCGATGGCAGCGTTGAGTGCTAGCAGGTTTGTCTGTTCGGCGATTGAGCGAATGGTGTCGAGAATGGTGTTGATGTTGCGGCTGTCCTGTTCGAGCTCCTGCATGGACTGGGTTGAGTGAAGCAGGTTTTCGCTCAGCTGGGAGACGCTGCCAGTAGCCTCGTCGATCTGATGTTGGCCGTCGTGAACCTGCCGCTGCCCTGCGTCAGCCGAAGTGGCTGCTCCGCTGCAGGATCGAGCTACTTCATTGGCGGTTGCGACCATTTCGTTGAAGGCGGTTGACACCAATTCGACCGCTCCGCGCTGACGCTCAGCGGCATCATGCATGTCGGCGGCAACCCGCGTCGCACTGTCGGAGGCGGCGCTCAGATCGGTGGATGCGTTGCTGATGCGCTGTATCAGGTTGCGAATCGCGCCCAGGAATTGATTGAACCAGCGCGCAAGCACCGCTGTTTCGTCTTTGCCTCTCACGTCAAGGCTGTGCGTGAGATCGCCCTCGCCTTGGGCGATTCCTTCCAGACCACCGGCCACGCTGCGAATGGGACGTACGATCAGGCCTGCGAAGGCGGCGCCTATCATGGCAAAAGCGATCGCCAATACGGCTGCGACGATGGCGATCTGAAGGGTCAGGCTGTTGGCGCGGGACATGACCTCGTCGCGCTCGATCAGACCGATGAACTGCCAGCCGAGCTTCTCTGACGACCATACGTTGGCCATATAGGTGGTGCCGTTGATTTCCACTTCAAGCAAGCCTTTGGCATTGGCTAGCTCGGCGTAGGCGCCGCCCAGTTCTGAGAGTGACTTGAAGTTGTGCTTGGGGTTGCTGGGGTCAGCCAGTACGTTGCCGCCTTTCTCCACCAGCATGAGATAGCCGCTTTCGCCCAACTTGATCTGCTTGACCAGATAGGTCAGTTGATTGAGCGACACATCGAGACCAAACACGCCGACTATCTCGCCTTGAGCATTAGTGACGGTGTGGCCACTGTTGATCAGCACCACATCGTCCTGAGCCCAATAGTAAACGCTGCTCTGCACGATCTGTCCGGGCTTGGCCATCGCCTCCTTGTACCAGGGGCGAACGCGAGGATCGTAGTTACTCATGCGTGGGTCTTCCGGCCAGCCCGCGTAGGAGCCATCTGTGTGACCGAGCGACAGGTAGGCGGTCGCAGGATGGGTTTTGGCGAAATGGTCGAACAACCCGAGCAGCCTGCGATTACTCTCCGGCAGTGGCGTTGAGGCCGCGTCCGCAGTGGTGAAATCTTTCAGGTCGCGGGCCTCGGTAATCTCGGGCAAGGCGGCGAGGTAGGCAACGTTTTGTTCGATGCCTTCGAAGAAGAGGTTCATCGCGTTCTCGACCTGGCGCATTTCGCGGCTACTGCTATCCACAAATTGCTGCCGTGCATCGCTCCTGACATTAAGGATGACGACGATGGCGACGGCTATGACGGGCACCGACGCGATGGTCAAAAACGCCCATATCAGTTTTTGCTTGATATTCATGGTGACGAACCTGCTTCAATGGGGCGCGCGTGGTGAGCGATGTTGGAAGACCATGGCATGGCCGAGGCTTACCCCAGTTGTCGGCTTGGCGAGAAAGTAACTTGAGCCGGCATGCGGGCGGAGGCGCTCCGTTCGTCGCAAAGGACGATTTCGGAATGGCAACGCGATTTGCAGGGCAGGCTTCGTTGCATTCGCCTAGCTCGGGCCTGCAGCCATGAGAGGGTTGAGTTATTCGAACCGGGGGCTTCTGCGAGCCGCAGCGCGCCGATGATCTCGCCGAGCAGCCGGTGCAGCGCGTCGCGATGCCCCATGGCACCACTGGAGGGTTGTCGGGTGTTGGAGGTCATCACCACCGTCATCTCGAGGCTCGGCACCACGTAGATCATCTGCCCGCCATAGCCCCAGCCATAGCGCACCGCTTCTCCGCCCAGCTCGGTGATGAACCAGCCATAGCCGTAGCCGTGCCCGGTGTAGCGCGAGCGGGTGCGGGGTGTCCAGGACGCTTCTATCCAGTCCTGCGACAGCAATCGCTCGCCGGATGCGCTGAGCCCAGCGCGGCGGTAGAGCTCGCCAAAGGCCAACAGCGAGCGTGGCGTCATCGCCATCTCGTTGCCGCCCAGGTAGATGCCCTGCGGGTCGCGCGTCCAGGCGCTGATGGCGAAGCCGTCGAGCGGCGCCAGCCACTGTCGCGCCAGCTGCAATGTGGATTTGCCGGTGCGGCGCGTAAGGATTGCCGAGAGCAGATGGCTGGAGCCCGTCGAATAGATCATCGCCGTGCCGGGGTCGGCCTCGAACGGCCGAGCCAATGCCGCACGAACCCAGTTGCGACTCGCCACCCAGGCGCCGTAGTTGCGCCCGGAGGTCGATCCGAGCCCGGCCTGCATGCTCAGCAGGTTGCCAACCGTCACCTGCTGCAGACGTGGATCGGGCTTGCCGGGCAGGTCGGCTGGCAGAAGCTCCGCAATGGGCTGCTCGACGCTCTCGATGACGCCCTTGTCGATGGCGATGCCGACCAGTGCGGAAATCACCGATTTGGACGCGGATTTGATGTTGCTCGGCGTGGTCGTGCGATGGCCGTGGTAACCGCGCTCGGCAAGGATCTCGCCACGCTGGGCGATGATCAGGGTTTGCAGCTGCTCGAGGCGCTCGGCCTGCTCGAGCACGGCGGTCAGCCGGGTATCGGCGACTGCCAGGGGGCAGAGAAGAAAGAGCATCGCCAGGCAGAGTGCGCAGCGAGGGCGGGGACTCGATGGGTGCAGGAGGCGCAGGGCAAGTGAGTGCATGCAGGGTTCGACCCTGGCCTGGCGCCACCGTGCAGTCCGGGAGCCGAGCGGCGGTCCGGCTCTCGGATGCCGAGCGAGGTTACTGGCGAATCCAGGTCTGCGTACGGCCCAGCGCCTCGATGCCGATGTAGCCGCGAACCTCCAGCTTGTCGCCGCCTTCGACCAGCCTGGCCTTGGCGCGGTAGGTCTTGCCCTTGGCCGGGTCGAGGATGGTGCCGTCGCTCCAGGCCTGTTCGCCGTCCGGCTTGAGGTCCCAGAGAATGGTCATGCCGGTGATGGGCTGATCCTTGCGCTCGCCGTCGCATTCGCTGCAGACCGGATTCGGCCCGTGATCCGATTTCAGGATTTCGGCGACCTCGCCGCTCAGCGTGCCGTCGGCGGCTTGCTGGATTTCGACGATGGACTTGGGCTTGCCGGTTTCATCGTCGATGGTCTGCCAGCGGCCGGCAGGCGATTCGGCGGCAAAGGCCAATGAAGAGAGCGAGAGTGGCAGGGCCAGCAGCAGGGCATTGAAAAGAGGACGCATGGTGTCTCCAGTGATGGAAAAGGCAGCGCCGACTCTAGCACCGGGCATTTGCCTGCACTTGCCCTGGCCGGCTGACCGGTCGGTTCTCGTCGCTTTCGCCATCCTCAGTCGTCCTGATCGCGGGATGGCTGGCGCCCGATCTCGGCCGCCAACGCCAGTGCCACGACCGAGCTGTGTGCGGCGTTGGTGCCGTGGTTGGCTCCCGGAAACAGCTGGAATTCGCTGTGCAGGCCGTGGCTGGACAGCCGCTGCAGGCGGTCGACCAGATCCCGGGCATTGCCGACCATGCGCCGCTCGGCCATATGGCGCTGGCGCGGGTCGTCCATGGCGGCATCCGCCGCCGGCTGTTCGGCACCGCCAGCGGTGACCAGCAGGCGCGCATCGACGGGCTGGCCTGCGAGACGCCGTTCGAACGCTTCGAGCGTGCGTTCGACATAGCCCTGGTACCACCAGATCGACGGACTGGCGGCCACATAGCCCTGAAATGCCTGCGGCTTGGTGAACAGTGTGTAGAGGGTGAACAGGCCGCCGTAGGAATGGCCGAACAGCGTCTGCCGTCGCGCGTCTACCGGGTAGCGCTTGGCGATCAGGGGTTTGAGTTCGTGCTCGATAAAGGCCAGAAAGTCATCGGCACCGCCCGACGGTTCGCGGCCCGGCAGGCGCCGGCGATCGTCGGCTTTGGGCGTGTAATCCTCGGCACGCGCCTTGAAGTCGTACAGGGCCTCGCCGGGGTAGCCGATGCCAACCACCAGTACCGAATCGCGAAGATTAGGGTCGGGCCGATCCTCCAGGGCCTGGGCCTGGATCGCCAGCCCCGGAAACAGGGCGTTGCCATCCAGCACATAGAGCACCGGATAGCCACCCGGCGGTGGCGCGTGTCGCGGCTCCGAGACGAAGATGCGGTAGTCCTTGCCAGTGCGTTGCGAATGCAGGTCACGCTGGCTGCTGTGCGGCAGCTGAACTGGCTGCCAGCCGGCTTCTTCCCCGGCGTGTGCCTGTACGGCGGCAAGCCCCAGGCCGGCCAGCAGGGCGAGCAGGGCGCCTTTCATGGCTCGACCTGCCTGTGGCCTGGCGGTAGCGGCCCGTCCAACCAGTTCACCTTCAGTGCTTCCTCGCCCGAGAAGCGATGGAGGTGGTCGTCGATGACGAAGCGCAGGCGCTTTTCCGCCTCGCCGGCCGCGGCCTGGCAGTCGATCAGCAGTCGCTCGTGATCGGCGAACATCCGGCACTGGCCGAAGGCGAATTCGACCTGCGCCTGACTTTCGTCCAGCTGAACTTCGGCCTTGTGCGCGAAGTGTTTGCACAGCCGCATCATGTTGCGTGACGCGCGGGGTGTCGCCACCTGGGCGTGAAACTGGGGCATGGTGATCTCCGGAAGTCAGCCGCCGACGCCTACGGGCGCAGGCGGCCAGGTGGATCAGAACTCGTAACGGGCGCCCACCGTGAAGCTGCGCGACGGGCCGTAGAAGTTGAAGGTGCCGACGCTGCCAACCCGCGAAACGTATTTGCGGTCGAGCAGGTTGTTCACGTCGAAGGTGCCGGTCAGCTTGTCGGTGATCGGGTAGGACAGCTTGGCATCCACCACTGCATAACCCGGTGCGCTGAGGCGCGGGCTGCCGGCGCGTTCGATGTAGTAGTCGCTCATCGCGGTCACGCCACCACCGATCCCCAGGCCGCGCAGGGCACCGCCGGGCAGGGTGTACTTGGTCCACAGCGAGGCCTGGTGCTGGGGCATCAGCGCGAAGAGCGCGTTGTCGTCACCGGCCAAGTTCTCGGTCTTCATGTAGGTGTAGCCGGCCAGCACTTCCCAGTCGGGGGTCAGGTAGCCGCTGATTTCCAGTTCGCCACCGCGGATGCGGGTCTTGCCGGTGGCCTCGTAGACGCCGCTGATCGGCGCGCCGCTGTCATCGATGGCGCCGGCCGCGCGGTTCTCGTCGGTGAGCTGGAAGGCGGTGATACGCGCGTTCAGGTCGCCGCCGAAATAGCTGCCCTTGATGCCCACCTCGTACTGCTCGCCTTCGCGCGGGTCGATGATGCGACCGTCGGCACCGGCCTCGCTCTGCGGCTTGAATACCTGCGAGTAGCTGGCGTAGAGGGAGTGCTGGTCATCCAGATCGAACACCAGGCCGCCGTAGGGCGTGATATAGCCGGACTCGCGCACATCCTGCGTGGCGCTGCTGTTCTCGCCTTCGAAGCTGCTGACCCGCGCGCCGCCGATCAGCGCCAGGCGCTGGATCGGGCGGAAGGTCAGCTTGGCGTAGAGGCCGGCTTCGCGCTCATCGGTTTCGGTCGGCGTACCGAAGGTGACGTCAGGCTTGCTGGTGTCGCCCGGCTGGTAGCTGGCGACGTCGATGGCGCCGAGATTGCCGCGGGCGTCCGCGTACTCGGTCTCGTAGCGTTTGAAATCGCTGCCGATGACGAACTCGCTGACCTGCCCGAGCAGCTCGAACGGCTGGCTGTAGTTGGCATCGACGGCGAGGGTGTCCTGCTCCAGATCGCGGGCGGTGTAGGCCAGGCTGGTCGCGCCGCTGTTGACGTTGCGCGCGGTGAAGGCATAGAGGTAATCGGTCGCGCGCCTGGAGCCGCGCACCGCCACGCGACCGTAGCCGCCATTGTCGAAGCGATGGGTCAGCTCGGCGACGACGTCGGTGCCGCGACTGTCGAAATCACCCCAGTCAGCGCCCAGGTAGGTCGAGCGGCTGAAGTCTTCCAGGCTGCCGTCGATGGCGGCCGGGTAGCCGTTGTGCGGAAGGATGTCCTTGGTCTGGTGGATCAGCCCGAAAGACATGACGGTGGCGTCGGACAGGTCGATGTCCAGCGCGCCGTAGAAGCTCTCGCTGGTGTTGGCGTTGTAGTCGACTTCGCCGTTGGTGTCGGCGCGGGAGATGACCGTACGGCCGCGCACGCGCCCCTGCTCGTCGAGCGGGCCGGACAGGTCGGCTTCCAGGTAATTGGTGTCCCAGCTGCCGTAGCGCCCGGTCAGGCTGCCCTGGAATTCGCGGGTCGGGCGCTTGCGCACCATGTTGACGATGCCGCCCATCTCGCTGGTGCTGTTGAACAGCCCGGACGGCCCGCGCATGACCTCGACCCGATCGAACGGCGACAGCGACGGCAGCGTACCGTTGATGCTGGCCATCGGGGCGGGTAGGCCATCGATGTTGAATTCGTCGTACTCGTAGCCGCGTGCATAGATCGACGAGCGCCCGCTGTCGTTGCTCAGGGTGCGCAGGCCGGTTGAGTACTTGGCCAGGTCATCCAGGTTCACGAACTGGCGGTCGCGGATGTAATCGCTGGTGTACACGCTGATCGACTGCGGAATGTCGCGCAGTTCGGCTGGTGTCTTGGTGCCGACGGTGGCGGCCGGCACGGTGTAGCCGCCGCTTTGCTCCGAAGACGGCATGTCGTACAGGCGATTGCCTTCTACGGTGATGCTCTCCAGCTGCACCGGTTCGGCCTGGGCGGCGACACTCTGCGCCAGGGCGCTCAACGGAAACGGGGCGAGCAGGCCGGCGAGCAGCAATGGCCTGAGGCTTGAGGTGCGGAGAATTCTGTCCATGGGCGGCTCCTGTCGCAGCGGCGGCGACGTGTTGGCAAACGTTCGCGCTACTTAATGATAATGATTTGCATCAAAAGATGTCGGCGCGTAGTCTGCCACCCAGCCGCTCCGCGAACCTTTGCGGGGCCGAACATTTGCTTTGCAATCCCGTCAGTTCGAGGCGCAGCGCCGCATGAATCAAGCTGATCACATCATTCGTGGCGATGAGTTGCCGGCCATGAGCAGGCCGGGGCTGCGCCTGCCCAACGAGGATGACGACCGTCTGCTCTACGGCCGGGTGAAGTGGGCGCAGCTGCGGGATGGCCTGTCGCTGCACTGGTCCGATTGCGAAGAGCTGCAGGATTTCGTCACCGAAAATGTGGTTGGTCCGCGGGTATCGTTCGTGCTCTTTCTGCAGGGCCAGAGCCGGGTCAGCTATGGCGATCTGTCGCTGACACTCGGTCAGTCGGCGTCGCAGCGAGCCCCCGAGGGCGTGGCGGTTTCGATGAACGAGCCCGTGCTGTTCCGCCGCCAGGCGCGCCGCGGCAGTCATATCCGCAAGCTGGTGGTGAGCCTGACGCCGGACTGGTTCGAAGGGCGCGGGGAGGGTGTGGCCTCGAGCGATGCCGCGATCCGCCGCTTCATGGACAGCCACCTGACGCCGCGCATCTGGAAGCCCTCGGCGCGGCTGCTGACCCTGGCCGAGCAGATGCTCAACCCGCCCGGCTATGACCCGCTGCTTCAGGGCCTGTACCTGGAAAGCCGCGCACTGGACATCGCCTGCGAGGCACTGATCAGCCTGGGTGATGGCTCGGCGTCGGCGGAACAGGGCCTGCGCCCGCAGGAGTACCGCCGTCTGCAACGCCTCCTCGCGCTCCTCGACAGCGGTGAGGCCGACGACTGGACGCTGGAGCGTATCGCCCGGGAGGTGGGCGTCAATGCCACCACGCTGCAGCGGCAGTTTCGCCTGTTCAAGGGCATGACCGTGTTCGAGTACCAGCGTGCCCGCCGGCTGCAACTGGCGCGGGAGGCATTGGAGCGTGAAGGTGCCAGCGTCAACGAGGCCGCCTGGCGCGCCGGCTACAACAGTCCGGCCAACTTCGCCACGGCGTTCAAACGCCAGTTCGGCATCAGCCCGCGGCAGGTGCGGGCGCGGGTTTGAATGCTCGGAGGGTGTGCCGTAAGACTTTTGCTCGCGACCGCATCTCGCGGCTGCTTGTTAAGCCGCCACCGCCGCGCCATGCTCGCCACCGGTATTCAAAGGAGCGATTCGATGAAACAGGGATTGTTGGCTACGGTGCTGCTGGCTGTGTTGGCGACACAGGCGCAGGCCGGTTTCCAGAAGGACAGGGAGGCGTTCGACAGGCGCCAGGCCGAGCTCGACCAGCGTTGCGAGTCGGCCCGGGAGGCGAAGCTGGCGCCGCTGCGCGAAGCGGCGTTTCAGGACTGCATGAGAACGACCCGCAACAGTCGCGCCGAGACCGAATGTCGGCGCAAGACCGCCGGTGAAAACGGCAACCGGGCCGGCGGTGCGCCTCGCTTCTATGACTTGCCTGCCTGCGTAGAGGCGTTCGAGCACAAGCGACAGCGGCCCTGAGCGGGAACCGCGGGCGTGCCGCGTAACGCGTGATATAGCCCGGCTGACGGTTGAACAAGCTGGCCCGGCGATCTACTCCATGTGAGCGGCGCCTCTTCCCCCACATTCCCGCCCCCACCGGGCTCGCCATACGTCGGAGAGCTGTGGACGGGCACGCCCATCTGCTCAAGTGTGATGGGCTGGCGCCGAGAAAGGGGGTATCTGATTGATTCTAGTGGCCTGCCCCCGATGCCGGCCTGGGGTTCATTGATCCCTCCGAGGACACTGCATGCGTTCGTCCTGGCTCCGCGATCTGAGCGTCGCCCTTGTCCTGCTGGTGTCTGGGGCCTATAGCGCGCTCACCTATGCCCATGCAATCACCGCGGTCACCGAAGAGCTGCCGCCCTACAACATGACCGTCGATGGCGAGCTGACCGGCATGGGCACCGAGGTGGTGAAGGCGGTACTGGAGGAGGCCGGCGAGGACGTGCGCATCCGTTCCATGCCCTGGGCCCGTGCCTATGACATCGCCTTGAACAACGAGAACGTGCTGATCTATTCCATCGCCCGCACGCCGCAGCGCGAGCCCTTGTTCAAGTGGGTCGGGGTGATCGCGCCGACCCGCTGGTTCCTGTTCTCGCTGCCCGGCACCGAGTTCGGCCTGAAAACCCTGGACGATGCCCGGCAATACCAGATAGCCACGGTCAAGGCGGATGTCGGCGAGCAGTATCTGATCGACAAGGGCTTCGCCGTCGGCCGCAACCTGCAGTCGAGCAACAAGTACGAGCACAACTACCAGAAGCTCAAGGCGGGGCGGGTGGATCTGTGGATATCCAACGAACTCAATGCCCATTACCTGGTGCGCCAGGCCAGTGGCGATCCGAACGAGGCGGCGGTGCCGCAGCTGGGCCTGGACGACCTTGGCGGTGCGGATGGCCTGTGCATGGCGTTCAGTCGCGACACGCCGGATGAGGTCGTCGAGCGCTTCCGCCAGGCGCTGGCTCGCGTGCGGGCCGATGGGCGCTACGACGCGATTGTCGCGAAATGGCTGAAATGAACGACGACTCAACCAGCACGATCAGCGAGCCGGTGCCGCGGCCGGTGGGTTCGCTCGGCCGCCGGCTGGTGCTGGCCACACTCGGTTTCTGCCTGCTGTTCACCCTCGCCACCGTCGGGCTGCGGACCTGGACCGCCTGGCAGAACAACCTGGCGGAGATGAACGCCGAGTTGGCGCTGATCGATCAGGTGTTCCGCAGCACCCTGTCCAAGGCGATCTGGGGAATGGACAGTGATTCCCTGCATTCGCAGCTCGACAGCGTGGTGCAGGCCGCGCCCATCGGCCGCGTCGAGCTGCGGATCATCCGCGCCGGCCGCGAGCCGGAACTGGTTCAGCGGCAACGGGGTGAGCAGCCGGCCGAGCACCGCGCGCCGCGCCTGCAGCATCAGTTGAGCTACGAACCCTACGCCGGCGCCAGTGAGACGGTGGGCGAGCTGGTGCTCGAAGGCAATGAAGAACTGCTCTGGGAGCGCATGCTTGCCGAGGTCTACGACATCGTCATCACCCAGGTCATCCAGTCGCTGTTGCTGGCCGGGCTGATCATGTGGATGTTCAACCGCACGGTCACCCTGCATGTGCGGCGCATTGCCCGTCACCTGACGCGGCTGACGCCGGACAATCTCGATCGCAGCCTGCGCCTTGATCGTTCGCCGAAGCGGCACGACGAGCTGAGCCTGCTGGAAGGCGGCGTCAACAGCCTGCAGGCGAAACTCTCGGCCTATCTCGAGCGCCAGCACCAGGATGAGCTGGCCCTGGCCGCACACCGGGACCGCCTTGCCGAGCTGGTTGAAGAGCGCACTGCCGAACTGCGCGCCGCCAATGTGCAACTGGAAGAGCTGTCGCGCAGCGATCCGCTTACCGGACTGGCCAACCGGCGCCAGTTCGACGAGATCAAGGAAGTCGAATTCCGCCGTGCGCTGCGTCAGGACCAGCCGTTGGCGGTGCTGATGTGCGACGTGGATTTCTTCAAGCGCTACAACGACCACTACGGTCACGCCCAGGGCGACCAGTGCCTGCGAATGGTCGCCGACACGTTGCAGTCCGTGTTCGCCCGCGCCGGCGAGGTGGTCGCGCGGCTTGGCGGCGAGGAATTCGTCGTGCTGCTGCCCGGCGTCGATGCCGAGGCCGCGCGGCGGGCGGCGGTGCGCCTGCAGCAACGCCTGGCTGAGCGCGAGTTGCCCCACGAGGCTTCCGCAGTTTCACCCTACGTGACCTTCAGCATCGGCCTGGCCGTGCTCGATCCGGACACCATGGACCAATTCGACCAACTGTTGCACCGCGCGGACGAGGCCCTCTACCGGGCCAAGACCCACGGGCGCAACTGCATTTCCGCCTGATCGCATGAGGACTGCATGATGCATCCGTTTGCCTGGACCGCTTTCTTCCTTGCGTTGCTCGGCACCACCACGGCCAACGCCGGTCCGCTGCGCGTGGTGACCGAAGACACCGCCTACAGCTACCTGGAGAACGGCAAGGTAGCCGGCACGGCGAGCCGGGTCGTCGAGGCCACCCTGCAGCGCGCCGGCCTCAACGACTACCAGGTCAGTCTCTACCCGTGGGCGCGGGCGTATGACATGGCGCTGCGCGAGCCCGGCGTACTGATCTACCTGATCGCACGCACCTCCGAACGCGAAGCGCTGTTCCGTTGGGTCGGCGAGATCATGCGCATCGACTACCACTTCTACAAACTCAGCGAGCGGGACGATATCCGGGTGCCGGACCTGGAGGCGGCCAAGGCCTACCGGATCGGCGTCATGCGCGACGACGTCCGGCACCAGTACCTGCAGGCCAACGGCTTCAGCAAGATCGTGGTGAGTGCGCACAACAGCGACAACTTCAAGCGCCTGGTCAACGGCCAGGTCGACCTGGTGCCGATGCCCGAGCACGACATGCTCGCACTGTGCGCCGAGGCCGGCGTCGACCCGGCCACGGTCGAGAAGGTCTTCAGCCCGCACACCTCGACGCAGCTCTACATGGCCTACAGCCGCCAGACCGACGACGACACCGTGCTGCGCACCCAGGCCGCCTTCGAGCACCTGCAGGCCGAAGGCGAGGTGGCGCGGATCATGGCGGGGCAGCCGTGAGCTGACTTGGTGACGCGGTCTGGCGGTAACCGTTCCAGGCGGCCGAGAGGGGGTTGGGCGAACCTTGGTTCCGTCGCAGTAACGGTGTTTTCCGCGTATGCAGAGCCATTGATTCGCCCCCCCCCGTTTTTCCTCCCAGCAGCGCCCAGCTGACTCGCCGGG
>NZ_JXXD01000126.1 GCF_000935215.1 Stutzerimonas stutzeri | reverse complement strand
GGTGAGATTGAACTGGTTGGTCTTGTTGATCAGCTGGGTGGCGCGCGCCAGCTCGGCGGCGCCGATGCGGCTGACGCGCAGCACCATTTGCAGCCCGCGCAGGTAGCCTTCCATGTCCGTGGCCTGGTTCAGCGCGGCCTTGCGTTCGACATTCAGCGCATAGCTGCGGTCGCGCTCGGCGTCATCGGAGGTAAAGGACACGGCCTCGAAGTAACCCGCCGCGGCGATGCGCGCGGGGTAATCGGCGACATCGGCGGGCAGTTCCGGTACGGCGACTTCCGGCAGCTCGCGGCGCACGATGTCGCGCTCGGCGGGGTTGTCGTCGACGAATACCAGGCTATCCAGGCCGATATCGAGCATGCCCGCGATGCGCCGCAGGTTGCCGGCCTTGTCTTCCCAGTTGGCGACGAAAGCTGCGATATCGCTGCGCTTGAGCGCCATTTCCGGATGTGCGAATGCCGCCTCGGCGACGTGCAGGTCGTTCTTGCTGCACACCGCAAGAATCACCCCGCGGCGCGCCAGTTGCGCGGCATAACGCTGGAAGGCGAGAAACGCCTCGCCGCTGGGGCTGCCCTGGCCGAGCTGGATACCGTCGATGCCGTCATCACCGATCACGCCGCCCCAGAGGGTGTTGTCCAGATCGAGTACCAGGCATTTGCGCGAAAGCCCGGCAGCGGCCGCCGCAATGCGTGCCAGCTGCTCGCCATAAAGCGGCGCCAGGGCCGGGCTGACCAGCTGCTTGGCCTGATGCCAGCGCACCGGCTCGCCCAGGCCGTCGCCATAAGCGGCTGCGTGCCAGGCCAGATCGAGCAGCAGCACGCCATCCTCGCGGGCAGCGGCTCGGATGGCCGCATTCAACCGTTCGATGACTGCCCGCGGCGAAGCCGGCACCAGTGCTTCGTAAGAGCCGAACAAGGGCGGTGCGACTGGCACCAGGGTTTGCTGCACCACCTGCGCGGCATAGCGTTCGCGGGCCCGGCGCCAGAGCAGGCGCAGTTCTTCGACGCGCTCCGCCACGGCGGCATCCACCTCCGCCTGGCCTGCCTGCAAGGGGAGTTGCAGCGGCGCGTCATGGGCGTCCAGGGCCAGCACCACCAGTTGCGGGGCGAAGGCGTTCAGCGCCGGGTCATCAGCCAGCAGTGCCTGGCGGTACATGCCATAGGGCGCAACATGCAGCGACAGCGCCAGGCGCCGTTGCAGTCCGGCCACGCGGATGGCCGGCAGCAGGTGATCGACCGTATGCGAGGACAGCAATGCCACCCGCAGTGGCGTCAGTCGTGCCGCCGCGGCGTTCTGCTCGATACCGGCGGTGGCCAGCTTGTCCAGCCGTGCGGTCAGGGTGAAATCCCGTTGATGAGCGGCCAGCTTGGCGGCTTCATGCAGCCGCTGCAGCGGATCTTCGATGCGTTTGGCTTGGCCGATGGCACCGGATAGATCCGCGTGTGTCGGCAGCCAGGAGAGCTGTTGCATACCTGAGACTCCTTGTCGTGGTCAGAACTGGAAGTAAAGGAACTCCGTCGGTGCCATGGAAAAGGCGATCGCCAGGGCGAAGAAACCGAGCACGCCAATCGCCATGCCGTGGATCGCCGTCGGCCGCCACGCGCTGACCGGCAGCAGGCGTTCGGTCCAGTGCGGCTGGGGCTGGAAGTTGAGCGCGGTACGGAAGTGGCCCATCCACTGCTGCACGTTGGGTATGCCCCAGACGAACACCAGCAACGCGGCGATATAGACGAAGTCGGAGCGATCCATCGCCGTGCTGATCGGGCTCAGGCCGAGCATGCCGGCGAGGATCGCCATGGCCGCCGGTACGTCGCTGGCGCGGAAGAACACCATTGCCACCACCACGCAGCCAAAGGTCAGCGCGACGGCCGCGGCCTTGTGCCACCAGATGTCGCTGTCCAGCTTCCAGCCCTGACGCGCCTTCCAGGCACGCCAGCCGTGGGCGACCACCAAATAGAAGCCGTGCAGCAGGCCGAAGGCGACGAAGTGCCAGCCGGCGCCGTGCCAGATGCCGGAAATGAACATGGTGAAGACGGTGGGGTAGGCGACCAGCGCAAAGAAGGTGCCGGCGGTCATCTTGCCCCGCCGTGGCTGCGGCTTGCCGGCTGCCATGCGCGCGCGGGTCACCCGCAGCACGATGGGGTTGTAGATGTAGGCGGTGAGAAAACGCGTCAGCGTCATGTGCCAGCGCGACCAGTAGTCGATGACGTTGCGCGCCTTGAACGGGCTGTTGAAGTTGGCCGGCAGGCTGATGCCGAACAGCAGCGCCAGGCCGATGGCCATGTCGCTGTAGCCGGAGAAGTCGAAATAGATCTGCAGCGTGTAGGTCAGCGCGCCGGTCCATGCGTCGTAGAACGCCGGAATGGTGCCGTCGGCGGCCAGGCTGAAGACCGGCGTGGCTTTCAGCGCGAGGGTGTCGGCGATAAGCACCTTCTTGAACAGGCCGAGCAGAAACACCGTGGCACCCAGCGACAGGTTGTCGATGCGCGCGCGAAAGCTGTCGCGGTCGTTGAACTGCGCGAGCATCTCACCGTGGTGGGTGATCGGCCCGGCGATCAGTTGCGGAAAGAAACTGATGAACAAGCAGTAGTTGGCGAAGTCGTGCTCTTCCACCACGCCATCATGGGCATCGACCAGATAGGCGATCTGCTGGAAGGTGAAGAAGGAGATCGCCAGCGGCAGGATGATGTCTTCCACCCGCCAACCGAGATCCAGCGCCGCATCCAGCGTGCCTAGCAGAAAGCCGGTGTACTTGTAGTAGACCAGCAGCAGCACGTTGGCCGCGACCGCCAGCCCGAGCACCAGGCGTGAGGGGTGTCGGCGCAGGTAGCCACCGAGCAGATAGTTGACCAGCATGCTGCCGACCAGCAGCGGCACATAGACCGGGTTCCACCAGCCGTAGAACACCAACGAGACGACGGTCAGCCAGATCACCGCAAGCCGCTGTCGGCCCGATCCGGTCAGCACGAAGAATCCAATCAACACCACCGGTAGAAAGCCGGCGATGAATTCCATCGAATTGAAAAGCATCTTTCCCTATCCCTGCTCAGCGTAGGTGCATCGCTGCTCAGGCCGCCTTCAAGGCGGGGCGAGTCATCCATTCAGTCCTAGCGCCACGCGACCGACAATCCATCCTGGGCGGCGTTGCGACATCCTCGGTCCATCAGTGGGTGCTCGCTCGGGTTTCGGCCACCTTGGCCGGCTTCCCCTGAGCTCCTATGGCTCGGACTTGAAGGTGTAAAAAAAAGTTTCAACGATTGTTGCGCCACCGAGCGCTTTATTGCCGCAGGTCAAAAGGGCCCCGGCGGCCGTGGCCTGCAGCTCATTTCCGTCGGTCGGGAAAGTTCCCGGCATTTTTCAAGGCTGGGAACATTTGAGCGCGAACGAGCTGCTGGCGTGTTCGCCCGACTGTGGCGAGATGCCGGTCCGCTCAGCGGACGCTGCTCAACCCTGCGCTGCTGCGCGCGCGCTGAACGCTTCTCGAAGCGGCGGCAGGCGGTTCGACCCTGCGCTGCAGGTGCCGCACGGTGCGCTTTAGCCGCTGCACCTTGTCTTCCAGTTGGAAGACCTTGCGGTTGTTGTAGAACATGCCCAGCACGAACCCCACCGAAGTGAAGACCAGGCCATAGATGAGTGCGGCTTCATAGAGATAGCTGGAAAACATCCTGTCGTCCTCTGCGGGTAATGGCCCACGCTCGTCGAGCGAATCAACCCGGAATGGGCTGATGCCAATCTGCCTTTATGTGACAGGACGCACATTGAAAACGTTCCCAGTGCGATGGCTGCGCTTGTCGTGCGGTCAGCGAGCGCCGGCGGACATGGCGATGGCCGCGGCTGCGGTCCGGGTCTCCACACCGAGCTTTACGTAGACGTGCTCCAGATGCTTGTTCACCGTGCGCGGGCTGAGCCCGAGGATGTCGCCGATATCGCGGTTGGTCTTGCCGCAGGACACCCAGTGCAGCACCTCGACCTCGCGCCCGGTCAGCTGGAAGCGCTCGGTCAAGGCGGCCTGGATCTGCTTCTCGTCGGCCGGAGCCTGGGCCTGGCGAGCGCTCTGCAGCGTGCGCGCGGTGCGCAGATGTGCGGCGACGCGGGCCACCACCAGTTCCGGGTGAATTGGCTTGGTCACGTAGTCGATGCCGCCCGCCTCGAAGCCGGCAAGCACATGCTCGCTTTCGGTCAGTGCTGTCATGAACAGCACCGGCACGTCTTCCAGCTCGGTCTGCGCTTTGATCCGGCGGCAGGTATCGAAACCGTTCAGCCCGGGCATCATGGCGTCGAGCAGAACGATGTCCGGCTTCAGCCGCTGCATGCGCTCCAGTGCGCTGAGGCCATCCAGAGCCACCAGCACCATGTAGCCGGCTTGGTCGAGCGCGCCGGAGAGCAGAGCTAGGTTGTCGGGCACGTCATCGACGATCATCACGATGCCTTGGTTCTGCGGATGATCAGTTGGATGCATGGCTGTCCTCCATGGTCGTCTGAATCTCGTTGGTCATGGCCTGATCCAGGCGCTGGCCCAGTTCGTTCAACTGGAAGCGCCTGGCCAGCTGGCGCAGTTCCTGGAGTTGCGCGGCGGCGGCGGGCAGGTCGTGTTCGAGTCGGTCGAGCAGCTCCAGCACGCCACGCACATATCCGAGCGAAGCCTGCTGTTGCAGCGCGTGCAGTGCATCAAGCGGCAGGGCGGCGACCATCGACGCGGAGGCGTCCGCATCGCGCCTGACCCAGTCCAGCGCCAGCTGCTGACGAATCTTGTCCAGCAGCACCGGGGCGTGCACCGGCTTGGGCAGGTAGTCGCTGCAATCGGCAGCGACGCTGGCGCCGTCTACGAAGGCATTGGCGGAAATGACGATGATCGGTGCCGTCGAACCCACCGAGCGGCGAATCAGCCGGGCGGTCTGCCAGCCGTCGAGCTGCGGCATGGAAAGGTCCATCAGGATCAGGTCGGGGTTGTGCAGCGAAACCTGGCTGAGCGCTTCCTGGCCGTTGCTGGCCATGAGTATCTCGAAGCCCAGCGGCTCGAGCATGCCGGCCAGCACCTTGCGGTGTTCGATGTGGTCGTCGACCACCAGCACGCGGCGGCGCGGGCCGTGGTAGCCGATGATGTCGTGTTCGACATGGACCACCGCCTGCGGCACGCGCACTTCGGAGAGGAACAGGCGCAGCTGGAAAACGCTGCCGCGACCTTGCTCGCTTTTCATCGACAGCTCGCCGCCCATCAACGCGGTGAGCATGCGGGTGATGGTCAGCCCGAGGCCCAGACCGCTGTCCTGACGCAACGGATTACCGCGCTCGAACGGCTGGAACAGACGCTCCACCTGTTCGGGGGCGATGCCGATACCGGTGTCGGCGATCTCGAAGGTCGCGGTTTCACGCAGGTAGCTGGCGCGCAGGGTGATGCTGCCAGCGTCGGTGTAACGCACCGCGTTGCCGAGCAGGTTGATGAGAATCTGCCGTACGCGCTTCTCGTCGCCGCGCACAACGGCCGGGATGCGGCCCTGGGTTTCGAAGTGGAAGCGCAGGCCCTTTTCCTCGGCCTGTGGCGCGATCATCTGCCGTACCTGCAGGAGAAACTCGGGAAAGGCGATCTCGGATGGCTCCAGATTGAGCTTTCCGGCTTCGATTCTGGCCACGTCGAGCAGCCCGTCGATCAGCGAGAGCAGATGAGCGCCGCTGCGATGGATGGTGCCCAGCGCTTCCTTGTGTCGCGTCGGCAGTTCGCCATCGCGCAACAGGATCTGCGCATAGCCGAGGATGCTGTTCAGCGGGGTGCGTAGCTCGTGGGAAAGGCCGGTCACATAGCGGCTCTTGGCGGCATTGGCCGCCTCGGACGCTTCCTTGGCTTTCTGCAGCTGTTCGTCAGTCTTGCGGTGGGCTTCGATTTCCTGCATCAGCAGGTGGGTCTGGCGGTCCGACTCCTGTTGGGCGACGTGGCGGCTTTCGCGGGTCAGCACCACCCACCAGGCGAGAATCCCGGCGAACAGCGAGAGCACCAGGAATGCCTTGAGAAACGCCTGATAAAGGGTTTCTCCCGCCTCCTGCGGGCTGGCCACGACACTCGGCGAAACCTGGCTGTAGATCAGCCAGAGCGCCAGCGAAAGCAGGCCGATGATCAGGCCGAGCACACCGAGGTAGTGCGCCAGGCGGGTGTGCAGGCGCGGGATGGACACCTGCGGGAAGGCCCAGCGGAGGAAGTTGTCCCACTGCGCCGAGAGCCGCGCGTGCGGCTTGCACAGGTCGCCACAGCGCGCATCGAGCGAGCAGCACAGCGAGCAGATCGGCGCACCATAGGCGGGGCAGAAGGCGGTGTCCGGCTCTTCGAAGGCGTTGCTGCACAGCACGCAGGCGACTTTGCCGCGTTCGGTATAGGGGTAGAGCAGCTCTGGCTGGCGTTCGCGGGCGATATAGAAGCGCCCGCCGGTAAGCCAGGCGATCAGAGGCGCGCAGATCAGTGCGGTGCCCAGCGCGATCATCGGTGAGGCTGCCTGGGCCAACGCACCGAGCACGCCGCTGTGGGCGAGAATCGCCAGCAGCGAGGCGATCAGCATCGCGCCGACACCCACCGGGTTGATGTCGTAGAGGTGTGCGCGCTTGAATTCGATCTGCCGCGGCGACAGGCCCAGCGGCTTGTTGATCACCAGGTCCGCGACCAGTGCGCCGATCCAGGCGATGGCCACGTTGGCGTACAGCCCGAGCACCTGCTCGATGGCCTCGAACACGCCCAGCTCCATCAGCATCAGCGCGATCGACACGTTGAATACCAGCCAGACCACCCGCCCCGGATGGCTGTGGGTGACGCGTGCGAAGAAGTTCGACCACGCCAGGGAGCCGGCATAGGCGTTGGTCACGTTGATCTTCACCTGCGAGACGATGACGAACAGCACCATGGCGCCCAGCGCCCATTCCGGCGAGGCGAACACGTAGCTGAAGGCCACCAGGTACATCTGTGTCGGCTCGGCCGCCTTGTCCACCGGGATTTCGTGCTGCAACGCGAGAAAGGCGAGAAAGGCGCCGGCGAGCATCTTCAGTGCGCCGGGGATGATCCAGCCGGGGCCGGCGGCGAGCATCGCCAGCCACCAGCGAACGCGGTTCTGCCGGGTCTTCTCGGGCAGGAATCGCAGGTAGTCGACCTGCTCGCCGATCTGTGTGATCAGTGCCAGCGCCACCGTGCAGGCGGCGCCGAAGGACAGCAGGTTGAACGAGCCACCGTCGCCTTCGCGGCCGGCGAAACTGGTCAGATCGCTCAGCGCCTCGGGGTTCTTGGCGATTACGAAGATGTAGGGCAGCAACAGCAGAATCAGCCAGACCGGTTGCGTCCAGAACTGCAGGCGATTGATTAGGGTGATGCCGTAGGTCACCAACGGCACGATGATGATCGAGCAGACCACGTAGGCCAGCGCCAGTGGGATGCCGAAATACAGCTCCAGCGCCAGCGCCATGATCGCCGCTTCGAGGGCGAAGAACAGAAAGGTGAAGCTGGCGTAGATCAGCGAGGTGATGGTCGAGCCGATGTAGCCGAAGCCGGCGCCACGGGTCAGCAGGTCCATGTCCACGCCGTAGCGCGCCGCGTAGTAACTGATCGGCAACCCGGTGAGGAAGATCACCAGCGCCACCGCGAGGATCGCCCAGAGCGTATTGGTGAAACCGTAGGAAAGGGCCAGCGTGCCGCCGATGGCTTCCAGGGCCAGGAACGACACCGCACCGAGCGCGGTGTTGGCGATACGAAATTCCGACCACTTGCGAAACGACTTGGGGGTGAAACGCAGGGCGTAGTCTTCCAGCGTCTCGTCGGCGACCCAGCTGTTGTAGTCGCGGCGAATCTTGACGATGCGCTGTGTGCCTGTGATCTGCACGCTGGCGGCCCCGGCTGATTGTCGTTTCCCTGGTTTGAGCAACTTCCGTGCCCCCGTTCGGCACTGCTGATGAACCGCGGCGAAGCACCGGTACGCATGCCGGCGCAGCGCTGCCGTGATCGGCAGGGGCGAGGGTTGCCGGCTGCTGGCGTGCTCCATACCGGCGCAAGGATGCACCAGCACTGCACCTGCTACGGATACGTCAGATGACGTACCCGCTTACGTCATCCTGCGTATACCCCGGCCAGACAGCCGAGCCCATTCTTGCTCCCGACCCGATGCCGGCCCGCAGCAGCAGTGTTGCGGCAAGCCAAGCACGGCCCACCGAGACAGGAGCAATCATCATGGATTCAAAACTGACGGGTTCGTCACGCCGCCTTCCCCGCCGGCTTGCGCAGGGGGCTGCGGCACTCTCGATGCTGGCAATGAGCATCTTCGCCTCGAGCGCCAGCGCCGAGGTCAACACCACCGGCTTGGCGGTCACCGATACGGAAGTGGTGGTCGGGCAGCTGCATTCGGCGACGGGCACCATGGCTATCTCCGAGACCGGCTCGATCCAGGCCGAGCGACTGGCCATCGAGCAGATCAACGCGGCAGGCGGCATCCTTGGCCGGCAGATCAAGGTGGTGCAGGAAGACGGCGCGTCCGACTGGCCGACCTTCGCCGAAAAGGCCAAGAAGCTGCTGGAGCGTGACAAGGTTGCCGCGGTGTTCGGCTGCTGGACCTCGGCCTCGCGCAAGGCGGTGTTGCCGATCTTCGAGCGGGAGAACGGGCTGCTCTACTACCCGACCTTCTATGAAGGCCTGGAGCAGTCGAAGAACGTCGTCTATACCGGCCAGGAGGCCACCCAGCAGATCCTCGCCGGCCTCGACTGGGTCGCCAAGGAGAAGGGCGCCAAGACCTTCTACCTGCTCGGCTCCGACTACATCTGGCCGCGCACCTCGATGAAGATCGCCCGCAAGCACATCGAGAACGTGCTCGGCGGCAAGGTGGTGGGCGAGGAGTACTACCCGCTGGGCAACACCCAGTTCGGCTCGCTGACCAACAAGATCAAGCTGAAGAAGCCTGACGTGATCTTCGCCGCCGTGGTCGGTGGTTCCAACGTCGCCTTCTATAAGCAGCTCAAGGCTGCCGGCATCACCGCGGACAAGCAGACCCTGCTGACCCTCTCGGTCACCGAGGACGAACTGCTCGGCATCGGCGGCGAGAACATGGCCGGCTTCTACGCCTCGATGAAGTACTTCCAGAGCCTTGATAACCCCAACAACGTCGAATTCGTCAAGGCGTTCAAGGCCAAGTACGGCAGCGACGCGGTGATCGGTGACGTCACCCAAGCCGCCTATCTCGGCCCCTGGCTGTGGAAGGCCGCGGTCGAGAAGGCCGGCAGCTTCGACGTCGACAAGGTGGTCGCCGCCTCAGCCGGGCTGGAGCTGAACACCGCGCCGGAAGGCTACGTGAAGGTGCACGAGAACCAGCATCTGTGGAGCAAGACGCGCATTGGCCAGGTGCAGGCCGACGGCCAGTTCCAGGTGGTCTTCGAGTCCGACCTGATCGAGCCGAATCCCTTCCCGAAAGGCTACCAGTAACCCTCTCTGCGCCGCGTGCCGGCAGGCCCGCGGCGATCTCTTTTGCCATCAGGAGACATCATCATGGAATGGCTATCGGAGTTTGGTGCCATCGCGGCCATGCAGGGTTTCAACGGCTTGTCGGTGTTCTGCGTGCTGCTGCTGATGGCTCTGGGTCTGGCGATCATCTTTGGTCAGATGGGCGTGATAAACATGGCCCATGGCGAGTTCCTCACCGTGGGTGCCTACACCACCTATCTGGTTTCGGTGCTGACGCTCAAGTACCTGCCTGAGCTGCAGCCCTACTACTTTTTCGTCGCCATCGTGCTGTCATTCGTGATTGCCGGTGCGCTGGGCTGGCTCGCCGAATGGGCGTTGATCAGCAAGCTTTACCATCGCCCGCTGGACACGTTGCTGGCGACCTGGGGCCTGTCACTGGTGATGCAGCAGGCGTTCCGTTCGATCTTCGGTGCGCGCGAGGTCAGCGCCACGCTGCCGGACTGGCTGATGGGGTCCTGGATGCCCACCGACACCATCGACATCCCGCTCAACGGGCTGTTCGTGATGGCGCTGACACTGCTGCTCACCACGACGATCTTCGTCCTCATGTACCGCTCGCGCTGGGGCCTGCAGGTGCGCGCCACGGTGCAGAACCGGGTGATGGCACGTTCGGTGGGGATCAACACCAAGAAGGTCGACCGCATGACCTTCGCCCTCGGCTGCGGCGTGGCCGGGGTCGCTGGCGCGGCGTTCACCACCATCGGTTCGACGGGCCCGACCTCCGGTTCGCTGTACATCGTCGACACCTTTCTGGTGGTGGTCTTCGGCGGCGCGGCCAGTCTGTTCGGCACCATTGCCTCGGCGTTCTCCATCGCCCAGACGCAATCGATGGCCGAGTTCTTCATCAGCGGCTCGATGGCCAAGGTGCTGACCCTTTCGGCGGTGATCCTGATCCTCATGCTGCGTCCGCAGGGGCTGTTCACGGCCAAGGTGCGCAAATGATGAACAGTTTTTTTGTGGCAGTGGCGAACGACGTGAGGGCCAAGGCATGAACTCGACACTCGATAAATTCTTCGGCGGAAAGCAGGGCGGCATCGGTCTGCTGATCCTCGCGGCGCTGCTCCTGCTGGTGTTTCCGCTGCTGCTCGACAGCTTTCGCCTGAACATGGTGGGCAAGTACCTGACCTACGCCTTCGTTGCCGTGGGACTCGTGCTCTGCTGGGGCTACGGCGGCATTCTCAGCCTGGGGCAGGGGATCTTCTTCGGCCTCGGCGGCTACTGCATGGCGATGTTCCTCAAGCTCGAGGCATCCGACCCGGAAAGCACCAGGATCCAGTCCACGCCCGGCATCCCGGACTTCATGGACTGGAACCAGATCACCGAGCTGCCGTTGTTCTGGCAACCCTTCCAGAGCTTCGGCTTCACCCTGCTTGCCGTGGTCGCGGTGCCGGCGATCCTCGCGCTGATCATCGGTGTGGCGATGTTCAAGCGCCGGGTGGGTGACGTGTACTTCTCCATCGTCACCCAGGCCATCGCGGCGATCCTGACCATCCTGATCATCGGACAGCAGGGCCTGACCGGCGGGGTGAACGGCATCACCGACCTGAAGACGCTGCTCGGCTGGGACATTCGCACTGACGAGGCGAAGACCATTCTCTACTTCGTCAACGCGGCGCTGCTGATCGGCTGCATCCTGATCGGGCGTTTCATCCTCGCCTCGAAGCTCGGGCGCCTGCTGATGGCCATGCGTGACAAGGAAGAACGGGTGCGCTTCTCCGGTTACGACGTGGCCAGCTTCAAGATTTTCGTGTTCTGCGTGGCGGCGAGCTTCTCGGCCATCGGCGGGGCGATGTTCACCCTGCAGGTGGGCTTCATGTCGCCGAGCTTCGTCGGCATCGTGCCATCGATCGAGATGGTCATCTTCGCCGCCGTGGGCGGGCGCATGTCGCTGCTCGGCGCGGTATACGGCGCGTTGCTGGTCAACTACGGCAAGACGGTGTTCTCCGAGAGCTTCCCCGAACTCTGGTTGTACTTCATGGGCGGCCTGTTCATCGCCGTGGTCATGTATTTCCCCAACGGCCTGGCAGGCCTCTGGCAGAGTCATGCCCGCCCCTGGCTGGCGCGTCTGCGGCTGCCGGATCGGCGCCAGCCACTGATGAAGCCCAAGCCGCCGGCGGAGCAGGCGGGGGTGGGCGGTGCAACGATTGATGCGGTTCCCGCCAAGCAACTGGAGAGCACGCCATGACTGGATTTCAGATGCCCAAACCGGTGCTGGCCATCGAGGGCCTGACCGTTTCGTTCGATGGTTTCAAGGCTGTCGATGATCTGAACCTCTATCTGGACCGCAACGAGGTACGCGTGGTGATCGGCCCCAACGGCGCCGGCAAGACCACGGTGCTCGACCTGATCTGCGGGAAGACCCGCGCCACCGGCGGCTCGATCCAGTTCGACGGGCGCGAGCTGACGAAGATGAAGGAGTTCGACATCGTTCGCGCCGGGGTCGGGCGCAAGTTCCAGAACCCGTCGATCTACGAAAACCTCAGCGTGTTCGAAAACCTGGAGATGTCCTATCCGGCCGGGCGCAAGGTGTTCGGCGCGCTGTTCTTCAAACGCAGCGCCGAGGTCATCGCCCGGGTCGAGGAAATCGCGGCGGAAATCGGTCTGAGCGAGCAGTTGTACAGCGAAGCGGGACTGCTCTCACACGGCCAGAAACAGTGGCTGGAGATCGGCATGCTGCTGATGCAGGACCCGGAGTTGCTGATGCTCGACGAGCCGGTGGCGGGCATGAGCGTCAGTGAGCGGGCACAGACCGCCGAGCTGCTCAAGCGCATCAGTCAGGGCCGCTCGGTGCTGGTGATCGAGCACGACATGGAGTTCGTGAAGAGCATCGCCCACAAGGTCACCGTGCTGCACCAGGGCAAGGTGCTGGCCGAGGGCAGCATGGAAGCGGTGCAAAGCAATCCCAAGGTCATCGAGGTTTATCTGGGGCATTGAGGCGGTGCGGGCCCTGGCACGCGTGGATAACGCTTTGCGGTTATCGACGCTACGCCGACGGCTGGCCCGCGCACCGTAGGGTGGACATCGCCGCAGGCATGTCCACGCGTGTCGCACCCGACAGGTACAAACAGGAGTTCAGCATGTTCCAGATCAGCAGCCTCGCTTCGGGCTACGGCCAGAGTCAGATCCTTCATGACCTCAATCTCAAGGTCGAAAAGCGGGAAATCGTCGCGGTCATGGGCCGCAACGGCATGGGCAAGACCACGCTGTTCAAGACGCTGATGGGCATCGTCCCGCAGACCGCAGGCAGCGTGCAGGTGGATGGGCAGGAGGTCGCCGGGCTGGAGACCCATCAGCGGGTCGCCAGCGGCGTGGCCTACGTGCCTCAGGGGCGGATGATCTTTCCCAGCATGACGGTGCTGGAGAACATCCAGACCGGCCTGCCGGCAGCCGCAGGCGGCAAGGTGCCGGATGATCTCTACGCGCTGTTCCCGGTGCTGCACGACATGCGCAAGCGCAAGGGCGGCAACCTGTCCGGCGGACAGCAACAGCAGCTGGCGATCGCCCGGGCACTGGCGACCAATCCCAAGGTGCTGTTGCTGGACGAGCCGACCGAGGGCATCCAGCCGTCGATCATCAAGGATATCGCGCGCACGCTGAAGGAGATCCGCTCGATTCGCGATCTGACCATCGTGGTTTCCGAGCAGGTGCTGTCCTTCACCATGGAAATCGCCGACCGCTTCCTGGTCATCGAGAAGGGCCGCTTCGTGCTGGAGGAAAGCGCAGCCAATGCCGACGAGGCGACCATCAGTCGTTACCTGTCGGTGTAAGGGCGCTTATTCCGTGGGGCGCCCTAGGGCGCGAACCGTGCAGGCTGGTTCGCGCGCCAGGGGCCTTTCGCGGAGCGATGGGGCGACGCAATTCTTCTCTTTTTCATGATCCTCAGGCCGGTGTGCATTCCCTGCACGCCGGCCTTCTCCTGCCTGTCTGATAGACCTGAAGACCGCGTATTTGCTGGCTCCGCGCATACGTCATCCAACGTATTTCGGAAAAGCTGGCGACGGAAAAGACTAGCTCCGTGTTCAGCGCAACGCTGATGTCCTTCCAACGCAAAGGAGCTTCGTCATGACCGATACCCTGATCAAGGTCGACTTGAATCAGCCTGCCACCGAGAACGAGCAGATCCACAATCGCTGGCATCCCGACATTCCGATGGCCTGCTGGGTCAAGCCGGGCGACGACTTCATTCTCGAGACCTATGACTGGACCGCAGGCGCGATCAAGAACGACGACGATGCATCAGATGTGCGCGACGTCGACCTCACCACCGTGCACTACCTGTCCGGTCCGGTTGGCGTCGAGGGTGCCGAGCCGGGCGACCTGCTGGTGGTTGACCTGCTCGATATCGGTGCCAAGCAGGATTCGCTGTGGGGCTTCAATGGCTTCTTCTCGCAGCAGAACGGCGGCGGCTTCCTGACCGACCACTTCCCCCATGCGCAGAAATCCATCTGGGATTTCCAGGGCCTGTTCACAAGCTCCAGGCACATCCCGGGCGTGCGTTTCGCCGGGCAGATCCATCCCGGCCTGATCGGCTGCCTGCCGGACCACAAGATGCTGGCGACCTGGAACGAGCGCGAGCAGGGCCTGATCGACACCAATCCCAACCGCGTCCCGCCGCTGGCCAATCCGACATTCGCCGCCACCGCGCACATGGGCAAGCTCACCGGCGAGGCGCGTGACAAGGCCGCGGCCCAGGGCGCGCGTACCGTGCCGCCCCGCGAGCATGGCGGCAACTGCGACATCAAGGACCTTTCGCGTGGCTCGAAGATCTTCTTCCCGGTCTATGTAGATGGCGCCGGGCTGTCGGTCGGCGACCTGCACTTCAGCCAGGGTGACGGCGAGATCACCTTCTGCGGCGCCATCGAGATGGCCGGCTGGGTGCACATGAAGGTCGAGCTGATCAAGGGCGGCATGGCCAAGTACGGCATCAAGAACCCGATCTTCAAGCCCAGCCCCATCGTGCCGACCTACAAGGATTACCTGATCTTCGAAGGCATCTCGGTCGACGAGAGCGGCAAGCAGCACTACCTGGACGTCAACATCGCCTACAAGCAGGCCTGTCTGAACGCCATCAACTACCTGACCAAATTCGGCTACACACCGGCGCAGGGTTACTCGCTGCTCGGTTCGGCGCCGGTGCAGGGGCATATCAGCGGTGTGGTGGACATCCCCAACGCCTGCGCCACGCTCTGGCTGCCGACCGAGATATTCGACTTCGACATCCACCCGAACGCGTCCGGGCCGACCCGGTTCCTCGACGGCAGCATCGACTTGCCGATCGCCTACGACAAATGAGTTCGTTCATCCGGGCGGGGCAGGTGCTCTGGACGGCGGCCTGGCCCGCCCGGATGGAGGGACACGGAGGATGATGCGATGCCGATCTATGAATACGACTGCGACGCCTGCGGTGACTTCACTGCCCTGCGCCCGATGAGTGTGCGCAGCGAACCCTGCGATTGCCCGGCCTGCGGCACGCCCAGCCCTCGAGTGATTCGCACCGCCCCTGGCCTGGCAACCATGGCCGGCAGCACCCGCGCGGCGCATGAGACCAATGAGCGCGCCAGCCACGCGCCCAAGACAGTCGCCGAGTACGCCGCCAGCAAGCGCCACCCGGCCGGCTGCAGCTGCTGCGGCCCGAGCAAGCCGGTGGTGCCCACCAAGGCCAATCCCCATGCGCTCAAGGCCAGCCCATCGAATCGCCCGTGGATGATCAGCCACTGAGGCGTCACTTAACCCCGTGGAGGGCCTCGGCCGCAGCGCCGGAGCAATGTGGCAAAAGCCGCTCCCACGAAGCACTGACTCGATAATCAAGGGGAGGCACCCATGCGTCACGGTGATATTTCCAGCAGTCCCGATACCGTCGGCGTAGCCGTCGTCAACTACAAGATGCCGCGCCTGCATACTCGCGCTGAGGTGCTCGACAACGCGCGCAAGATCGCCGAGATGATCAAGGGCATGAAGCTCGGCCTGCCGGGCATGGACCTGGTGGTGTTCCCCGAGTACAGCACCATGGGGATCATGTATGACCCCGGCGAGATGATGGAAACCGCCACCACCATTCCCGGCGAGGAAACCGCGATCTTCTCGGCTGCCTGTCGCGAGGCACGGACCTGGGGCATCTTCTCGCTCACCGGCGAGCGCAACGAAGACCCGGGCAAGGCGCCTTACAACACGCTGGTGCTGATCGACGATCAGGGCGAGATCGTGCAGAAGTACCGCAAGTGCATCCCCTGGTGCCCGATCGAGGGCTGGTATCCGGGTGACCGCACCTACGTCTCGGAAGGCCCCAAGGGCATGAAGATCAGCCTGATCATCTGCGACGACGGCAACTATCCCGAGATCTGGCGCGACTGTGCAATGAAGGGCGCCGAGCTGATCGTGCGCTGCCAGGGCTACATGTACCCGGCCAAGGAACAGCAGGTGCTGATGTCCAAGACCATGGCCTGGGCCAACAACTGCTACGTGGCAGTGGCCAACGCCGCCGGGTTCGATGGTGTGTACAGCTACTTCGGCCACTCGGCGATCATCGGCTTCGATGGCCGCACCCTGGGCGAGTGCGGCGAGGAGGAAATGGGCATCCAGTACGCCCAGCTGTCCATCTCGCAGATCCGCGACGCCCGTGCCAACGACCAGTCGCAGAACCACCTGTTCAAGCTGCTGCACCGCGGCTACACCGGCGTCTACAACTCGGGTGACGGTGACAAGGGCGTGGCTGACTGTCCGTTCGAGTTTTATCGCACCTGGGTGCTGGATGCGCAGAAGGCGCAGGAAAATGTCGAGGCCATGACCCGCGCCACTGTCGGGGTCGCCGACTGCCCGGTGTACGAGCTGCCGCACGCGGGGCGGGAGCGAACGCTGGGTTGAAGGGGGGCCGCGGCCTTGGGACATGTGTT
>NZ_JXXD01000125.1 GCF_000935215.1 Stutzerimonas stutzeri | reverse complement strand
CGTTGAGGTACTTCTTGCGCAGGCGGATCGACTTCGGCGTCACTTCAACCAGCCTCGTCGTCAGCAATGAGCATCCATGTTGTCGTGATCCATGCCGGCGATGCCGTTCGGAGGCTGGCGTAGACGATCGGGAAGTCGAGGCTCGTCGGTGGCGACGAGGTTGTCGAACAGGTCGAAGATCTGGCATATGGCCCAGTCAGGTCGCGCGCCCAGACGGTAGATTTTGTTCACCACGACGATCGAACCAAGCCGGGCTTGAAAGCCTTCTGGGTCACGAAACGGGCCTGAATGATCGCAATATTCGCCACACGTCGCCGACGCGTTAAGCCCATCGCCCCGCCCGACAAACAACGGAACCCGCGAACACGACATGAACTGTCGTGCGGCTGCGCCATGCTTGATTCCGGCTCCCGCCGTCAGAGATGACGGCTACGCGCCAGCTGTCACTTGCCAATACCCGCTCGGCTCGCAACCAGCCATAAACCCAGCAGAGGAATCCAGCATGAAAAACATTCATGCCATGATCGGTCTCGTTGTAGTTCTCCGCAAAGCCTATGCGTTTCATGACGAATTTCGTCAGCTCAAGGAGAAGGACAAGTGGTCCGCCAGATGAAGCCAGCGGAATGCGGAAACCATCGGCTGAAACGAATCATGGCGAGTAGCCATCAAGCAGGATAAGCTGGCTATATTCGTGGCGTCACGTATCTGGCAGTTACAGGAAATATGTAAGGTAGTAACCCATGTCCGAAGCGGAGGATACGCTACTCAGGTTGTTCACTTTGTTGCGCCTGATTCCCGAATACCCAAGATATGTTTCCTCTCCCACGCTGCTGGAAAAACTGCACGAGCGTGGATTCTCGGTGGATCTGCGCACCGTCCAGCGGGACCTGAATCGACTCTCCATCCCCTTCTCGCTGATCAGTGATGAAAGTAGTGGCCGTTATCGCTGGAGTCACACCAAGGACACCCCGCTCGACCTCAGAGACATGGAGCCGTCGACGGCACTCGCGCTCGTCCTGGCCGAAAGTCATCTGAAGAGCTTGCTGCCGCAGTCGGTCATCAATCTGTTGGGTCCGCAGTTCAACAAGGCACGCAATTACTTGGAAGACCTCGGCCAGAACGATCTCGCACACTGGGCGCGCCGTGTGCGTGCCCATCCCAACGACAAGGCCCTGCTGCCCGCCCAGGTGCATGCCGCTGTCTGGCGAGAAGTGTCGACCGCCCTGCTGGAGCGCCGGCGGCTCAGGGTCTCCTACCTCAGCCGGAGCAAGGCCGAGCGCAAGGAGCTGCTGCTGCACCCCGCTGGCCTGGTTTCCCGTCACTCCATCAGCTACCTGATAGGCACCGTCGACGGCTATGGCGACCTTAGCCAGTTCGCGATGCATCGCATTCAGCAGGCTGAATGCCTGGAGGTCGCCGCCGATTGCAGCGAGCCCCTCGTTGTCGACCATTACATCCGAAACGGCCTCAATGCCTCGCCCCTGATAGACGATGTGGAACTGGTAGCGGACGTGTCACCACAGATCGCCTGGCTCCTCAAGGAAACCCTGCTGAGCACCGACCAGAGCCTGGAACCACTTGCCGAGGGCGACTGGCAGCGCCTGCGCGCTCGGGTCCCGCAGGATCAGGAAACGCTCTGGTGGATCTTCGGGCTGAACGACAACATCCAGGTTCACGAACCGACGGTATGGCAAACACAGATCCGCTCCAAACTGGAACTGATGCGTCGTCGCTACGAAGCGACGGCGCCGACCCTCAAGGCAACACCATGAACGAGCTCTGGCAACACCTGGAAGCCTGGCTGGCCACATATGACCCGGCTCGCCAGGCAGACCTCAACCCTCCGGCTGACGACACCGCCATAGCGGCTCTGGAACAGCTGCTGGGCAAGCCCTTGCCCGCTGACTTCACCGCCTGCCTGAAAGTCCATGATGGCCAGCGTGGGCAGGCCGGCTGGCTGTTCGACGACTACGAATTCCTCTCGAGCCGGCAGATCACGCTGAGCTGGTCCGCCTGGACGGCCCTGCTGGAAGGTGGTGACTTCGCCGCGCGTACCCCCGAATCCGATACCGGCATCAGAGCGTCCTGGTGGGACAAGGCATGGCTGCCCTTCGCCTCCGACGGCGGCGGCGATTATCTGTGCCTGGACCTCGCTCCGGCCGATCAGGGCCATTACGGGCAGGTGATCGAGGTACTTCACGACATGCCCCAGCGCACGCTACTCGCACCCTCCTTCGCCGACTGGTTCGGTAATTTCATCATGCGCAAGACCGCCTGAGATAACTCCCATGGAACCTACGCTCACCACGATGACGCGCGAGCAGCGCCTGCAGAAGCTGTTCGACGACTGCCAGCAGCAGGTACTTTCCCAAGTCATCGGCACGTTCGGCCTGTCCACCGCCATGTTCAAGGACGTCGACCGCAACGGCGGGAACGTCACCACGCTTCATAACTTCGCGCGCGAAGACGACGACTACGTCGCTACCGACTCCGACAAGAAACTCCACGAACACTCGCGCAAGAAGTACGACAAGCAGGTACGCGCGGAGTACGAGATCAAGACGCAGGAAAACGCCGATACGGCAGGCGGAAAAACCTGGAATGACAAGCGCGACGAGCGGATAGCCCAATCCCGGGACGAGTACACCGGACAAACCGTGCGCGCCGACGGCACAGTGGAGCTGAAGAACGGCGAAGAAGCGCGTGCCGAACTGGATCACGTCGTCTCCATTTCGGAAACGCACAGTGACCCCAAAATGCATCTCGCACTTGGGCAGGTGTCCGAGGACGGCGAGACCGTAGACGTCAGCCGCATTCGTGAAGTGGTCAACAGCGATGAGAACCTGGCCCTTACCAACCAGCCCCTCAACGGGTCGAAAGGCGACGAGGACCTGCGCGAGTGGGCTGCCAAGGAACGTGAGAACGGCGAAACCAACGCGCAGAAATTCGGCGCGGATGAGGAACTGATCCAGGAAAAACACGATACTGCCCGCAAGCACATCGATAGCACGGCGAACCGGGCACTGCTCAAGAAGCAGGCCACGGAGCTGCTTGCTACGGGCGGCAAACAGGCCGCTTTGATGGGGGCTCGCCAAGCGCTTGGCATGTTGCTGACCGAGTTGGTCAACGCTCTGTTCAACGAGGTGAAAGCGCTCATCCGGCATGGCGTCGAACTGGGTGAGTCGCTTTTGAGGAAGATCAGCCAGCGCCTGATGCATGTGGCCGAACAGGTGGCACGGAAGGTGCCGACGGCGCTCTCGCAGATGATCCAGGGTGGTGTCAGCGGTTTCGTCAGCAACCTGCTGACCTTCCTGCTGAACAACTTCCTGTCCACCGCCAAGCGCTTCGTCAGCATGATCCGCGAAGGCCTGCTTGGCCTGTTCCGTGCGGCCAGGATGATGCTCTTTCCACCTGCACACATGACCCAGGCCCAGGCCCTGCAGGAAGGCCTCAAGCTTCTCGGCACCGTGGTGATCAGTTCGGTGGGCATCCTGCTGTCGGAAACTGTCGCCACCTTCATGGCCACCATTCCCTTTCTCAAGCCCTTCGCCGACTTGCTCACGCCCGTGCTGGTAGGCATCGCCAGCGGCCTGCTGTCGGCGTTTCTGGCGTACCAGATCGACTGCCTCTTCGATCGCCATGCCCGGGGGGAGCGCCTGCTCGACGAACTGATAGCAGATGCAGCGAGGCGAGAGGTCTTTGCCGCCGAACTGGTGACGCTATCCGAAGCGTCGCTCGGCAATGTCGAGCGCTATACCCAATCGATCGAGCTGTACCGCCAGACGGGCGCAACCTTGGGCAATGCAGGCATTGCATCAGCCGCAGCACTGGCCAGCCTCGACAGCGCCGTGGCCAGCACCCGAGAACAGGTCGAGAAAAGCCGACGCATGATCAATTACATCAACGAGAGCCAGGCAGAAATCGAAGAATTCCTGAAACCCCTCTGAACCAGCCCACGCGGGCTCATCGCGCGAAGGGCGTGATGCACCGCGTATTCGACCGCCCCAACCCATGCAGCCTCGACAGGACAGCCAATGCCCCTCGAAACCACAGCGCCCGCCGTCACCAAGTCCGGCGCGGAAAACTCCCAAGAACTGCAGATCGTGCAGGCATTTTCCAACCTGAGCGTGCCCGAGCGAATCATCCAGCAGAGCAACATCAAGGAACTGCTGCACGGCCTCAACGACGACCAGCAGAAGGTCCAGTCCGAAGCCAAGCGCCTGGCCAAGCTCAGGCAGGAGAAAAAAGAGGGAAACTTCGTCGGCAACTGGTTCTACGGTCGCAGCGACAAGATCCAGGAAGCACAGTTGGACCTCAACGCCTCGATCGGTCAACTGACGCAGAAATCGTCCCAGTTACTGGTGGTCAACACCGCCATCTCAAAGGTACTGAGCGACCAGCAGATTCTGCTGTTGCAACAGCAGAATCTGCTGAAGAAGCAGGCTGAAGAACTCCAGGCGCAGAACGAGAGAATCCTTGCGCAACAGATTCAGCTGGGCGAACAACAGGACGCGATCAATGCCGCGAATCAGGGACTTCTGGAAGCCAAGGGCCTGACTCAGGAGCAGGCACAGAAACTGGTGGGCTGCGTACGTCTCGTGACCGAAGCCGAACAGCGGATCGACAGCGCCGGCCAGGCATTGCGCAACAACCTGGAACAGCAGATGGAGGAAGTTGAAAAGCACTGTCTGAATCGCTTGGCGGCGGGGCTCGATGAGGTGGAGCGGCGCCAGGTGGAAAACGAAAGGCGCCTGGCCGATGCGATGGACGTACAGGCGCAGCAGAACCGCACCGAGTTCACCCAACTGGCAGAGGAAAACCAGACGTTTCACAAGCAGCTTCTGCAGGATGCACAAGCGTTCGAGGTGCAACAGAGCGAACGAGCTGCCTCACAGGACAGCCGCATCGCTACGCTGAGCGAACAGCATGCCGCCCAGGCTGAAAGGCAGGACCAGTGGCAGCTGGCTCATAGCCACAGCATGCAGGAACGAATCGAAGCCCACGAAGCCGACGTCAAGCATCGCTCAGCGGCAATGGAAGAATCCCTGGTCCGGTCACTCGAAAGCCAGCGTGAAAACCTGACGAATTCACAGGAGCAGTTGGCCGACCATCTGAGCGCTCTGGTGGCCAAGCAAGCGTTGAGCCTGTCGCATCAGCGCCTGGTGCTCGTCGGCGCCACCGTGTTGTCCATCGCCTCGCTGGGATGGCAGGCAGCGCAGCACTGGGCACTACTCTGAAGCGACGCGGCACGGCCTGGGTAGCCAGTTCCGTCTTTCGCCGCGCAGCGGCGAGAGCGGAGCGTGCACCGCAAGCCCCATACCCGACAGCCGTTCTAGCACCCTGCTGGTCGCGCGGTTTTCTGAGACAACTGAGCCATCGACCGCGCTAGCTGGCGCAGGCCGTCTCTATCTTGCTGCTCGGTGGACATCTCATCCTCTATTTCACGCCGTATCTAGCGACGATGCTTGGAACGACCGACGTTTCCACGGTGAGCGGACTGCCCTTGCTGATCGGCCTGGCGGCTCTGGGCGGCTATCTGGGCAACCGGCTGGCCGAGCGCGTCGGCCTCGTCTAGCCATGGTGATTTTTCTCACCTTCTGCCTGGCACTGCGACATTCCGCTGAGCTTGCACAGCGCCATCTTCATCCCGAGCGTGATGCCCTGGAGACCATCAGCTGTATGGTTTCTCCGGTCGTGCAAAGCTTCCGGCTCCATAGCGCCCCAGCCAGCAGCAGTACCGGAGCCTCCCTGAACACCTCGGTGAGGCACCTTGGGATGGGCCTGGGTGCGGCTATCGGCGGGCTCGTCATTGCGCTTGCTGACGTTGGCTGGCCCCCTGGATCGGTCTTGGCCTGACGGTACCGGCATTACTCTGTAATTGGCGCTGCTACCTACTAGAGAAGCGCTGCCCAAGGCCCGACCGAAGTGTTGATGCCAGCCTGCCATTCGCTCCTTTGATCAAAACCATGCCCCATAGGATCTAAGGCCAGGCACCGCCTGGATTGCAATCAAGCCTAAAACAACAAAGGCGCCCGAAGGCGCCTTTGTCTTACTGCAACAGTGTTTAGACCTTGCTGCGCTCGAAGCGCTTGCGGTCGTTCTCGTTGAGGTA
>NZ_JXXD01000124.1 GCF_000935215.1 Stutzerimonas stutzeri | reverse complement strand
GGGCAGAGCACGCGGTAGCCCGCTGCGGCCAGGCGCTCGGCCACCGGCTCCCAGCCTTCGGGGCAATCCGGCCAGCCGTGCACGAGCACGGCCACCTGCTGGCCGCGGGGGTTCCATTCGAGATAAGCGATATCCAGCACGGGTGTGCTGACCGTGGCGTAACGACTCATGCCGGCGTCTCCTTGCGCGCTTTGGTCGGTCAGCATAAGCCTGGTTTCAGGCATAAAAAAACGGGCCGGTCACATCGGACAGACCCGTTCGTTCTCCGCCGCTTGGTGCCTCTGGAGGCTCAGGAGCGGTTGGCCGCCTGCGCCGCTTCGATCAGCTCGGCGCCGATCTCGCTCTCGAACTTCTTCCACACCGGTTTCATCGCCTCGCGCCACTGGGCGCGTTGCTCGGGGGTCAGCTCGATGATCTCGGTCTTGCCGGAGGCGGCGATGGCCTGGCGTGCCTGCTGGTTAAGGTCGTCGGCCTGGCGGTTCACCTCGGCGGTGACCTCTTCCATGATCGTTTCCAGCTCGCCGCGCACGTCTTCCGGCAGGCCGTTCCAGAACTTGGTGTTGGTGATCACCATATAGTCGATCAGGCCGTGGTCGGAGGCGGTCATGTAAGGCTGGACCTCGTGCACCTTCTGGCTTTCATAGTTCGACCAGGTGTTCTCGGTGCCATTGACCACGCCGGTCTGCAAGCCCTGGTAGACCTCGGCAAAGCTCATCTTGCGCGGGTTGGCGCGCAGCACCTTGAACTGCTCGTCGAGCACCGCGGAGGCCTGCACGCGGAACTTCAGGCCGCGGGCATCCTTCGGCTCGCGCAGCGGCTTGTTCGCCGAAAGCTGCTTCATTCCGTTATGCCAGTAGGCCAGACCGGTGATGTTCTTGTCCTCCATCGCGCGCAGCAGCGCCTTGCCTTGCGGGCCGCTCTGGAAACGATCGGCTGCCGCCAGGTCGTCGAACAGGAACGGCAGGTCATAGATCTGGATGGCCTTGGCGTAATGCTCGAACTTGGCCAGCGACGGCGCCAGCATGTGCACGTCACCGAGCAGCAGGGCCTCCATTTCCTTGCCGTCGCCGAACAGCGAGGAGTTCGGATACACCTCGACCTTCACCTTGCCCGGCAGGCGTTCCTCGGCGAGTTTCTTGAACAGCAGGGCGCCCTGCCCCTTCGGCGTGTTGTCCGCTACTACGTGGGCGAATTTAATGGTCACGGGGTCGGCGTGCACCAACCCGGCGACGGTGAAAGAAAGCGCGCAGGCGAGTGCCTTGAGCTTGTTACTCAGCATGGAAGTACCCTCTTGTTGTTGTCGGTTGGTACGTTTCGCGGGCAAGCGTTGCGGTCAGGGCACCGCTTGCCCGGCACGTTGCAGCAGGCGACGGGCACGGCCGATGACGGGGGCGTCGACCATCTGTCCGTCCACCACGAAAACCCCATCGCCGGAAGCTCCGGCGGCGAGGATGCGTTGCGCCCAGTCCAGTTCCGCGGCACTGGGCATCAGGGTTCCGTGCACCACGGCCACCTGGCTCGGGTGGATGCACAGCAGGCCGCCAAAGCCCATGTCACGCGCGTCGGCAGCGGCACGGGCGAGGCCTTCGAGGTTCTTGATGTCGGGAAAGACGCTGTCCAGCGGCGCTGCCAGTCCGGCCAATCGCGACTGCAGCAGCAGCGCATAGCGCGCCTGGTCGAGCATGCGCTCGGCGCCGGCGGTGCCATTGGCCAGGCCGAGATCGAGGCCCAGGTCCAGCGCGCCGAAGGACAGCCGCTCGACACCCTGGGCGTGGGCAATTTCCGCCAGATTGGCCAGACCGCGGGCACTTTCGACGATTGGCCAGACCGGCTTGCCGCAGCTGGCCGCCAGCGCAACCTGCACCGCGCTTTCGACCTTCGGCAACAGCACGCCGGCGACGCCGGCATGACGGGCACAGAGCGCCAGGTCCGCGGCCTGCTCGGCATGGGTTGGCGCGTTGATGCGCACCAGCAGGCGCGCCTCCGGGTTGGCGGCGAGGAAGGCATCGAGGTTGCCCCGCGCCTCTGCCTTAAGGTTCTCCGCGACCGCATCCTCGAGGTCGACGATGACCGCGTCGGCGCCCGTCGCCAGCGCCTTGGGAATGCGTTCCGGGCGGGTCGCCGGGACGAACAACGCGCTACGGATGATCGATGAGTTCATGGGCTGGCTCCTGGGTGCGTTCATACCGCGCCCTGCTCGTGCAAGCGCTGAATGTCGCCGGGGGCGTAGCCCAGCTCGGCCAGCAGGCTGTCGGTGTGCTGGCCCAGTGCGGGGATCGGATCCATGCGCGGGGCGAAGGCGCTGTTGCGCCCCGGCGGCAGCAGCGCAGGCAAGCGACCGGCCGGGCTGTCGACCTCGCTCCAGCGCTGGCGAGCCTTGAGCTGCGGATGCGCCCAGACACCGGCCATGTCGTTGACATTCGCATTGGCAATGGGCGCGGCATCCAGCCGGGCGATCACCTCCTCGGCGCTCAGGTGGCTGAACGCCTCGACGATGAGCGCACGCAACTCGGTGCGATGCTCCGAACGCCGCGCGTTGCTGTAGAAGCGCTCGTCCTGCGCCAGCTCCGGCTGCAACAGGACCTTGTCGCAGAACGCCAGCCACTCACGCTCGTTCTGCAGACCGAGCATCACCGTGCCGCCGTCGCCGGTGGGGAACGGGCCGTAGGGGTAGATAGTGGCGTGGGCGGCTCCGGCACGCGGCGGCGGCGTCGCGCCCTTGTAGGCGTAGTACAACGGATAGCCCATCCACTCCACCAGGCTCTCCAGCATGGAAACGTCGACGCGACTGCCCTCTCCCGTCTTGTCGCGCAGCATCAGCGCGGAGAGCACACCGGTGTAGGCGTACATGCCCGCGGCGATATCGGCAATGGAGCAGCCGGCCTTGGCCATCTCGGTCTCACCCGGCCCGCCGGTGACGGAGAGAAAGCCGCCCTCGCTCTGGATCAGCAGGTCGTAGGCCTTCTTCTGCTCGTAGGGGCCGCCCTCGCCGTAGCCGGAGATGTCGCAGACGATCAGCCGCGGGAAGCGCTCGTGCAGCGCGTCGAAGGACAGTCCCATGCGCGCCGCGGCGCCCGGCGCGAGGTTCTGCACCAGCACATCGGCACCCGCCAGCAGCTGGTCGAGCACCTGCGCGGCGGCATCCTGCTTCACGTCCAGGGTCAGGCTCTCCTTGGAGCGGTTGGTCCAGACGAAATGCGAGGCCAGGCCATCGACCCGCTCGTCATAACCGCGGGCGAAATCGCCGGCACCGGGCCGCTCGATCTTGATCACCCGCGCGCCGAGATCGGCCAGCTGGCGCGTGCAGAACGGCGCGGCGATGGCGTGCTCGAGGCTGACCACGGTGATGCCATCGAGTGGACGGGGTTTGACTTGGCTGTCGTTCATGTTCGGTTCCTGCAAATTCGGCGTTGGGTGGAAAACGGCAACGCCTTTTCCACGCGTCTGTTCAAGTCCCTGGGGACTCTGGCGCCACTTTGGTGGATGAGGCTTCGCCTTCATCCACCCTACGGTTCAGGCCAGCGCGTCCAGCTGCTGAAGCTCGCGCAGGCGCCAGACCTTGTCGATCAGCACGCCCGCCTCGTCATCGCTACGCGCAGCGGAGAACTGCACCAGGCGGCGGAATTTGTCTTCCAGCTCGGCGCGGCTCAGTGTGTTGCCGGGGTCGCCCTTGGGTTCGTCGATGGCGCCGTGCAGCGTGCGGCCATCGGCAGTGGTCACTTCGACACGACCGAGCCAGCGCGCCGGGTAGGCGCCGTCCACCTCAGGATCAAGGGTCATCGAGACCTTCTTGCGAAATGCGCCCACGCGCGGGTCACTGAGCGCATGGCTGTGGAATTCGGTCAGCCCAGCCTTGCCGTACAGCGCGATCAGCCCCAGCACGGTGCCCATGGAGAACTTGGCCTGATGCACGGTCTGCGGCACCGTCACCCGGCCGAGTACATCGATGGCGCCCTGGTGTACACGGGTGGTGACCGACGCGATGTCTTCGGCTCCGAGCCCCTCGCGCTGCATCAGCGCTAGCAGCGCATCGGCGGCCGGATGGGTATGCCGGCAGGAGGCGTGAAACTTGAAGGAGGTTTCCGCCAGCGCCCAGCGCGTGCCGAGGCGGTCGGACAGCTTGCTCGGCTCGGCATCGCGGGACATGCCCGCCGCCATGCCCTGCTCGCCTTCGAGGATGTTCTGTGCGCCGGTCAGGCCATCGGCGGTCAGGTAGGCGGCGAGCAGGCCATCGGCGGCGGCCTTGGCCGTGTGCAGCTGCTTGGAGTCCGCCGCGTCACGAAGAAACTCCCACAGCCCCGCGGCCTGGGTGCCGGCGCTGCCGAGCAGGTGGGTGAACTGCTGCTGGTCGAAATCCATCAGCTTGCCAACGGCCACCGCGGCAGCCAGGGTGCCGACCGTCGCGGTGGTGTGGAAGATGCGGTAATGCGAGCGGCCGAGGAACTCGCCGATGCGGATGCCCGCCTCGTAGCCGGCCACCGAGGCCACCAGCAGCTCGCGGCCGGACTTGCCGAGATCCTGCGCTGCCGCCAGCGCAGCGGGAAACACCACGGTGGCCGGGTGCAGCACGGAGCTGTTGTGCAGGTCGTCCTGCTCCACCAGGTGCGAGCTGGCGGCGTTCACCAGCGCGGCGAAATAGGCCGAGCTGCTATGGCCGTTGACCAGAATGCGCGCCGGCCCGTCGGCCGGGCCCATCTTCTGCGCGTAACGCTCGAACAGCGGAATCGGATGCGAGCCGGCGCAGGCCAGGGCCGAGCCGAGCCAGTCGAGAAAGAGGTCTTCGGTGCGGGCGAGCACCGGTTCGGGGATCTGCTCATAGGCGAGCCCGGCGAGGAATTCGGTCAGGGCACGGGTGTGCTGGCTCATGCGTTGGGCTCCAGCGGATTCTCTAAAGGATTGGACAGTTCGATGAGGTTCTGGTCGGGGTCGCGCAGGTACACCGAGCGGATCGGTCCGGTCGCGCCGGTGCGTTGCACCGGACCTTCGACGATGGCGACCTGCTGCGCCTGGAGGTGTGCGATCACCTCGGCCAGCGGTGTGGCAACGATGAAGCAGAGGTCCGCCGAACCCGGGGTCGGCCGATCGGCCTTGGGCTCGAATTCGCGCCCGGCCTGATGCAGATTGATCTTCTGATTGCCAAAGGTCAGCGCCTTGCGCCCTTCGCCGAAGGTCACCGCCTGCATGCCGAGCACACGGGTGTAGAAGTCGATCGTTGCCTCGAGGTCGGTGACGGTCAGCACCAGGTGGTCGAGATGGCTGATATTCATGACGTACTTCCCCCTTTTCGTAGGTGGAAATCGCGAAGCATTTCCACCACCTGTGTCGCCTGTTCGATACGCGTGGAAAAGGCTTCGCCGTTTTCCACCCTACGTTTGGCTCCGTTAGAACGAACGAGGCAGCTCGAGCAAGTGCTCGGCCACGTACGAGAGGATCAGGTTGGTGGAGATCGGCGCCACCTGGTACAGCCGCGTCTCGCGGAACTTGCGCTCGACGTCGTATTCGTTGGCGAAGCCGAAGCCGCCGTGGGTCTGCAGGCAGGCGTTGGCGGCCTCCCAGCTGGCCTTGGCCGCCAGGTACTTGGCCATGTTGGCGGCCGCTCCGGCGTTGCGACCGGCGTCGTATTCCTCGCAGGCGCGCCAGCGCATCAGGTCGGCGGCCTCGATCTCAATATGCGCTTCGGCGATGGGGAACTGCACGCCCTGGTTCTGGCCGATGGGCCGACCGAACACCACGCGGTCGCGGGCGTACTGCGCAGACTTCTCGACGAACCAGCGGCCATCACCGATGCACTCGGCGGCGATCAGCGTGCGCTCGGCATTGAGCCCATCGAGGATGTAACGAAAGCCCTTGCTCTCCTCGCCAATCAGGCTACTGGCGGGAATCTCCAGGTTGTCGAAGAACAGCTCGTTGGTCTCGTGGTTGACCATGTTGGCGATCGGCTGCACGGTCAGGCCGTTGCCGATGGCCTCGCGCAGGTCGACGAGGAAGATCGACATGCCCTCGGACTTCTTCGTCACCTCGGCCAGCGACGTAGTGCGTGCCAGCAAGATCATCAGGTCGGAGTGCTGGATGCGCGAGATCCACACCTTCTGCCCGTTGATGACGTACTTGTCGCCCTGGCGCACGGCGGTGGTCTTGATCTTGGTGGTGTCGGTGCCGGTGGTCGGCTCGGTGACGCCCATGGACTGCAGCCGCAGCTCGCCGCTGGCCAGCTTCGGCAGGTAGTAGCGCTTCTGCTCCTCGCTGCCGTTTCTGAGCAGGGTGAACATGTTGTACATCTGCCCATGAATGGTCCCGGAGTTGCCGCCGCAACGGTTGACCTCCTCGAGAATCACCGAAGCCTCGGCGAGGCCCAGGCCCGAGCCGCCGTATTCTTCCGGGATCATCGCCGAGAGCCAGCCGGCCTCGGTCATGGCGGTGACGAAGGCTTCCGGAAAGCCCTTTTCCTCATCGATCCTGCGCCAGTATTCGGCGGGAAATTCGGCACAGAGGGCGCGCACGCCCTCGCGGATGAAATTGAGTTCTTCGTGCCTAGTAGCGTCCTGGTAGTTGTGATTCGTCGTCATCTCGATACGTTCTCGTTGTTAGAGAGGTCGCCCCTCACCCCAGCCCTCTCCCCAGAGGGGCGAGGGAGCTATCCGGTGTACGTCGGAAGTCATGCCTTGTCAGATGGCATCGCGTTTACGCCGATCTAGAAGCCAGACACTGACCAGTCCCCTCGCCCCCTTGGGGAGAGGGTTAGGGTGAGGGGGCGGAGTCCCGCCATACACCTCAGTCGAATTCCACTTCGGCTTTCTGCGCCAGGCCGTTGTGATCGCCGGCCCAGAGTTCGGCCTTGCCCGGCGCGACAATGCGCCCGCCGACCTCGAACGGCTGCGGTGCGATCAGCGGGCGCAGGCCGCGGTAGGCAAAGCGCCGCAGGCGGGCGTCGGGATTGGCGCGGCAAAAGGCGCGCAGGTTCAGCGTGGCGATCAGCGGGCCGTGAACGACCAGACCGGCATAGCCCTCGGCCTTGGTGACGTAGGGCCAGTCGTAATGGATGCGATGGCCGTTGAAGGTGACCGCCGAATAGCGGAACAGCAGCGTCGGCGTAGGCGTTACCGCCTCGCGCCAGCCACCGGCGACCATGGGTTCGCCGCTGCTGGTCTTCGGTGGGCTGGGCTCACGGTAGACGATGTCCTGCTCTTCGCGGATGGCCAGACGACCGTCCTGCAAGTAGTCGTGCTGGACGGTGACGAACAGCAGCGCGCCGGTGCGGCCGTGCTTTTCTTCGATGTGTTTGATTGTGGATACCCGTCGCGCCTCGCCACCGGCTTCCAGCGGGCGAAGGAATTCGACTCGGCCACCCGCCCACATGCGGTTGCGGTTGTCCGCCGGCGGCAGGAAACCGCCGCGCGCCGGGTGACCGTCCTCGCCCAAGCCGCTCTCGGCGATGGGCTCCTGAAAGAAGCACCATTGCCACAACGGCGGCAACGCCTCGCCATGAGCGGGGGTGGCTTCGCCGAATGTGGCGGCGATGCGCATCAGCAGGTTGCGGCTGAGCTGGTCGTGGACTTCTTCGCTGCGGCCAATCCAGGCGGAGATATCGGTCATTGCGGCTTCCGGTCGTTGTCTTTGTTTCGCTGGAGAATGCTACGACGGCGGCGTTCCGTGAATTTGTATTTACCGACACCAGCGTTCGGCTAAGCTGAACGCCGTTCCAAGTACCGGTATCAAGCATGCATTTCGATCTGGCGGACCTGCGTCTGTTCATCCATATCGCCGAATCCCCGAGCCTGACCCAGGGCGCGCGCCGTGCCCATCTGTCACCGGCAGCGGCCAGCGCTCGCATCAAGGCGCTGGAAAGCCAGCTCGACAATCGCTTGCTCTATCGCGACAGCCGCGGTGTCGAGCTGACGCCGGCCGGACACAAGCTGCTGCAGCACGCACGGCTGATCATGCGCCAGGTCGATTACCTGAAGAGCGAGTTCACCGAATACGGCACCGATTCGGCCGGACATATCCGTATCTTCGCCAACACCACCGCGGTGACCGAATTTCTGCCGGAAGTGCTGGCCGGCTTTCTTGCCGAGCGCCCCGGCGTGACCGTTGACCTGCAAGAAAGGCTGAGCCGCGATATCGTCCGTGGCGTGCTCGACGGCAGCACGGACATGGGCATCATCGCCGGGCCGGTGCGCGCCGAGGGACTGCAGGTGCTGCACTTCAGCACCGACCGCCTGCTGCTCGCCGTGCCGATCGGCCATCCGCTGGCAGGCGAGCAACAGCTCACGCTGCGCCAGACGCTGGCCTACCAGCACATCGGCCTGCATGAGGGCAGCACACTGCTGACCTTCCTGCGCGATCAGGTGGAAAAACTTGGTGGTCAGCTATCGCTGCGCATCCAGGTCTCCAGCTTCGAAGCGGTGTGCCGGATGATCGAGGCCGGTGTGGGCATCGGCATCATTCCCGAATCCGCGGCAAGGCGGCACAGCCGCACCATGCAGCTTGCGCTGGTGGCACTGGACGAAACCTGGGCGGTGCGCGAGCGTAGCATTCTGGTTCGCGAACTGGACGCGCTGCCCGGCAGCGTGCGTGCGCTGATCGCAACCCTGGTCTCCACGCAATTCTGAAATCCCGGCCCACCGAACATTTGCCCGTCAGCACTGCCGAAACCGGTACGCACCGCAATCCGGAATCCTGCATGGACACGTCGAGCAACCGGCTGTTTCGCCTCTACCAGCGCATCGTCAGCAGCATCGCCTTCTACCCCGCGCTGATCACGCTCGGCTTGGTGCTGCTGTGCATCGTCAGCATCTGGCTGGAGATGACCTACCTGCAGGCCTACAAGGAGGACATCAAACTTGGCCTGGTCAACAACGCGGAAAATGCCCGCCTAATCCTCGGCACCCTGGTTGGCGGCATCGTCTCGCTGATGGTGTTCAGTTTCAGCATGGTGATGGTGGTGCTCAACTCGGCGTCCTCGACACTCTCGCCGCGCGTCATCCCGAGCCTGATCAGCAGCCGCAACCACCAGTTCATCCTCGGAATCTATCTGGGCACCATCATCGACTCGCTGCTGCTGATCCTGACTATTCAGGAAGGCGACGACATCAACATCCCGAGCCTCGGCATCTTTCTCGCGCTGGGGCTGGGGATCGTCAGCCTGTGTCTGTTCATTACTTTCATACGCGGTATCTCGCAATCGATTCAGGTCGATTACATCCTCAATAGCCTGTTCAAGAAGACCCTGAAGGAACTGCAGGTGCAGCAAGGCAAGTTCGGTCAGTTCAGCGAACGCCAACAGTGGCCGGAGGATCAGGGCTGGCCGGTTACCCGCTCGACCCGTGCTGGCTACTTCAAGGCCTTCAACAGTGAGGCGGCCAAGGCGCTGCTGAAGAAGCACGACCTGCGCATGACCATTGAGGTGCACAACGGCTTTTTCGTGATGCCTGGTCACCCACTGTTCAGGCTTAGCCGCCAGGTCGATGGAGAAGTGACCGAGACGCTACTCGATGCTTTCGACTTCTATGTCGAGGAGTACGCGAATCAGCATTATTTCTTTGGTTTCAAGCAGATATCCGAGATCGCCAGCAAGGCACTAAGCCCAGGCATCAATGACCCGGGCACGGCGATAAAGGCGATCGACATGCTTGGTGTGCTGTTCGCCGAGCGCCTGAAGCTGCCGGATTTCGACGTTGCCAGCGAGCCCGACGAACCGCCGCGGCTGTACATTCGCGAGCTGGAGCTACAACAGATGCTCCTGGCCGTACTGGGGCCGCCACGGCACTATGGCGGCGGCGATACCCAGGTCGTGCTCAGCCTGTTGCAGTGCTTCAAGAACCTCTTGTTCTGCGATCCTGAGCCCGAAACCGAAGCCGTTCTACTGGCGCATGCGCAGGCAGTGCTCGACAAGGCGAAGGAAAGCATCGCCCTGCGGCCGGACCGCGAGGCAATAGACGCTGCCGTGCAGCAGCTCAACGAGGCCATCAGCCACAACGCTCCGCTGGAAAATCCGATGTGCGCGGAATCCTGAACGGGAAAAACTGCCCAAGCAACCGACGGCAGAGCCCAGCGGAGCACATCGCCCGCACATAATGTTTCACGGTGGCCCGCAGACAAGCAGGTTGCCATCACCGTATTAGTTGCCTAGGGTTGTTCGACATGAAGTCCTTGATTGCCCCCATCAGTTCGTTGCTGGGCGGAGTAGCTTTGCTGCTGCTCGGCCACGGGCTGCTCAACACACTCCTGACTCTGCGCGGCGTTGCGGAAGGCTACTCCACCGGCATGATCGGTCTGCTGATGTCCGGCTATTTTGCCGGCTTCCTGATCGGCACCTGGCTGGCGCCCTCGCTGATCCGCCGCATCGGCCACATCCGCACCTTCGCCTTCTATGCCGCGCTGGCGGCGGTCGCCGTACTGGTGCACGTGCTGATCGTCAACCCGTGGGTGTGGCTGGTGCTGCGGGTGCTCTACGGGGTGTCGCTGGTCACGCTGTACATGGTCATCGAAAGCTGGCTGAACGCGCAGGTCAGCGGCGAGAAGCGCGGCCAGGTGTTCGCCCTGTACATGGCGGTCAACCTCGGCGCGCTGGCGGCTGCCCAACAGCTGTTAAGCCTAGACACACCGATGAATTTCACGCTGTTCGCGCTGGCCGCCATCCTCATCAGTAGCGCGCTAATGCCGATCACCCTGACCCGCCAGGCGCAACCCGCGCTGCCGGACATGCCAGCCACCGACTTGCTGCAACTGGCGCGCATCGCCCCGCTGCCGTTGATGGCGGCCGGTATTTCCGGGCTTACGCTGGGCGGTTTCTGGGGCCTGGCGCCGGTATATGCGAGCCAGGTCGGTTTCGATGCCGCTGGTGTCGGCCTGCTGATGAGCATCACGATTCTCGGCGGCGCGGTGCTGCAATGGCCGATCGGGCTGTTCTCGGACAAGCATGACCGGCGCGTCGTGCTGCTCTGGGTGGTAGCAATCGCCGCGGTCCTGGCGCTTGTGATCACACCGATCCTGTCCGGCTCGCTGCTGCTGGGGTTGATGTTTCTCTGGGGCGGACTGGCATTTTCGATCTATTCGATCGCCGTTGCGCAGATGGTCGATCAGTTGCACCCGGATGAAATCCTTTCGGGTTCCAGCGGCCTGTTGCTGGCCAACGGCTTCGGTGCGGCGTTCGGCCCGGTGGTCGCCGGTGGTCTGATGCACCTGTTCGGCCACATCGCCCTGCCGCTGTTCTTCGCCGTGTCGCTGGGCATCCTCGCGATCTACTCGTTCTGGCGCCCGCGTCGCGTAGTGGATCTGGTCACCGAGCCGCACGGTCATTTCACACCCATGCTGCGTACCAGCCATACCGTGCTGGAGCTGATGCCCGACACCCCGGAAGTCGAAGTTGATGCGGCGCCGGCCAACGAGGCGGAAATGGTCGACGAGCATCCGGTCGCGCAGGACGAGCCGATGCCACCACAGACCGGCACCCTGTAGCCGGCTGCTCCGCGGGCGACGTGGCGACACAGGCCGATCAGAAGTCGACCTTGCCCCGCCCTGCCTTGATCGCGCCGCGCTTGGTCTTGCCTTCGAGCCGGCGCTTCTTCGAGCCGAGCGTCGGCTTGGTCGGGCGGCGCGCCTTCTCCACCTTGGCCACGCTGCGAATCAGTTCCGCCAGTCGTTCCAGCGCATCGAGGCGGTTCTGCTCCTGGGTTCGATACCGCTGCGCCTTGATGACGACCACGCCTTCGCTGGTGATCCGGCTGTCGCGCAGGGCCAGCAGCCGCTCCTTGTAGAACGGCGGTAATGACGACGCCTGGATGTCGAAGCGCAAGTGCAACGCGCTGGAAACCTTGTTGACGTTCTGCCCGCCCGCACCCTGGGCGCGGATGGCAGTCAGTTCGATCTCGGCATCCGGCAACTGAACGGCATTGGAAATTTCCAGCATGAAAGCTCACGGCGGACGATGGGTGTCGGTGATTGTCCTATGACCTGCGCGCCGCCGACACACTTTTTAGAACATTGGCCCTCAGCTGCCGGCAGCCGTTCGGCTAAGGTAAACGCCCGCCCCAACGGATCTGAACATGGACTCGATCACCCAGGCTCTACTCGGTGCCAGTGTACAAGGCGCGATGCTCGGTCGCTGGCAGGGTCGCAAGGCGCTCGTTTACGGCGCGGTGCTCGGGACCCTGCCGGACCTCGATGTGGTCATCGACTACGGCGATGCGGTCGCCAACATGACCTATCACCGCGGCTTCAGCCACTCGTTGTTCGTGCTGAGTCTGCTCGCCGTTCTGCTGACCTGGCTGATCAGGCGATTCCGCCCGGACGAGCGATACACCGGTACACGCCTGTTCCTCAGCATCTGGTTGGTGCTGATCACTCACGTCCTGCTGGACGCCTTCACCAGCTATGGCACGCAGCTGCTCTGGCCACTGACCACGCCTCCTATCGCCTGGTCCAGCGTGTTCATCATCGACCCCCTGTACAGCGTGCCACTGCTCATTGCGGTGCTGGCGGGTCTGCTGTTTGGCCTGAGCGGACGCAGGGCCAGATGGCCCGCCTACGCCCTGGCCATTTCCACCTGTTACCTGGGGTTCACCCTGGCCGGCAAACAGATGGCCGAGCACCGCGTGCAGGCGACCATGGCAAGCCAGGGGATCCAGGCGGAACAGATGTTCAGCACACCAACACCCTTCAACAGCCTGCTGTGGCGGGTGATTCTGGTGGATGGCGAGCACTATTACGAAACGCTGGTCAGCTGGTGGGATGCTGCACCACCCAGCCTCGTGCGGCTTCCACGCAACGCGCAGCTGGCCGCGGAGCTCAATGGCTCAGAGCAGCACGAACGCTTGAAATGGTTTACCGGAAACGTGCTGCGCTATGACGTGGATGGCGATCAGCTACTGGTGACCGACCTGCGGCTGGGCATGACCGGCTTTCATCCATTCCGCTTTCCGCTGGCAGAGCGCTCTGCCGAAGGCTGGCAGCTTATCGCGCAACCCGAACGACTGCCGGCCAACCGGGGCGACATGAGCCGCCTGGTCAGCCTGTGGCAGCGCATCTGGCAGCAGGAGCCAGCGCTACCTCTGGCCGCCTGGGCCGCTGAACTGAACGGCAGTCGCTGAAGAAAGCGGCTCAAGGAGCTTGAGCCGCATACACCCCTACGCGGGTCAGGTGCGGAACTGACGAACCAGTTCCTGCAATTCCAGTCCCAGGCGTGCCAGCTCGGCACTGGCACTGGCGGTGTGCTCGGTGGCACTGGCGCTCTGGTCACCGATATCCCGCACGCGGGTCACGCTCTCGGAAATGTTCTCGGCCACGGCGCTCTGCTGCTCGGCAGCTGCCGCAATCTGCTGGTTCATCTGCTCGATGGTCGACACCGACTCCGTGATCCGGCCAAGCGCGACGCCGGCCTCGTTGGCCAGATCTACGGTCCGTTGAGTCAGGTCACGGCTGCTCTGCATCTGCTCCACCGCCTGCTGCGCAACCCGCTGCAGGTTGGCGATAAGCCCCTCGATTTCCTCGGTGGAATCATGGGTACGCCGCGCCAGGGCACGAACCTCGTCAGCCACCACGGCGAAGCCGCGGCCCTGCTCGCCGGCACGAGCCGCTTCGATGGCCGCATTGAGTGCCAACAGATTGGTTTGCTCGGCAACCGCTCGAATCACCTCGAGCACGCTGCCGATGCGTCCACTTTCGGCGTGCAACGCTTCGATCGCATGCGCCGACTGATTCACCTCGCCGGCCAGGTTGCCGATCTGTCCTACGGCATCCTGCACCACCAGATCGCCCTGCCGCGCCTGCTGATCCGCCTGGCGCGCGGCAATGGAAGCCTGCTCGGCATTGCGTGCAACCTCCTGCACCGTCGCAGCCATCTCGTGCATCGCGGTGGCCACCTGCTCGGTCTCGACGCGCTGAGTCTGTACGCCGGCGCTGGTTTGCGCGGTCACCGCCGAAAGCTGATCGGCGGCTGCGGCGATCTGGCTGACGCTGCCACCGATACGACCGATCAGGTTGCGCAGGCTTTCGGTCATGTCGTGCATGGCGTTCTGCAGTTGCCCGACCTCGTCACGACGCGAGCTTGCCGCGGAGTACGTCAGATCACCGCTGGCGACCCGCTGTGCCTGCTGGACGGTGCTGCGAAGCGGGCCGACGATCATTCGCGAGATCACCGTGGCGGCCAGCAGGCCGACGAGAATGGCCAGCGCGCCAATCACGCCGAGCAACATGTAGCTGCTGCCTTTCTGTTGCTGCATGGCGCTGCTGGCATTGGCCAAGGCCTCGTCGGCAGCAGCGATCACGACTTCGGACTGCTGGGCCATTGACTGTTCGAGCGCGAGGCGTTCGCTACGATTCTGACGGAACTCGTCGAACGCCAGCCTGTACTGGTCCAGCTCGGCCAAGGCCTTGTCCATGGAAGCCTTCTGGTCATCGTTCAGCCAGATCTTGAGATTGCTGCCGATGGTGGTCACGTTCCCGTGCAAGTCGCTCCAGCTGGTGGCTGCTTCATCCGAGCTGTTGGCAACGTAGACATTCTCCAGGGTACGCATGTCCAGGATCTGCTTGGTCAGGCCCGAAGTCGCCTCGGCGACGGTCAGCGGATCGCTTCCCTTGAGCCGATCTCCCTCCAGTCGCAGCACCCGTACCGCATCGTACATGTCCAGCTCGATGAACTCGAACTCCTCGCGACTGACCTGAGCGGCCTCCTGCATCCGCGTACGTAGCGCCCCGCCGCGCTCGATCAGCTGCATGTAACGGTCGAACTTTTGCGCGTATTCATCCGCAGCCTGGCTGATCCGCGTCAGATAGGCCCGCTCGGCGGCATCGGAGCTGGTGGTCAGGCCGGCGAGCTTCTGATTCAGTTGCTGCAGCGAGCCGTGCAGCGCTTCGGCTGAAGACGACTGACGGGTCAGCGCGTAGTCCCGCTCGGCACCACGCGCCGCCAGAATGGAGGCGTTGACGCTGGAAAGCTGCTCGATCTGCCGGGCCCGGCCAAGGATTTCATCGACGGCAACGAACCCGGTACCGGCCACTCCAAGCGTGAGCAGCAGTACCAGGCCGAAACCACCGATGAGCTTTTTGCCGACCGAGAGATTAGTGAGTGAATTCAGCACTGGTTCCATCAGAGAAGTTCCACAAAAGAGGCACGAACGGGAAGTCGGCAGAGATTACTAATAGTTGAGCGTGGCGGCTGGATATTTTTGGCGCCTTAAGACTGACGGTAAGTGCTAACGACCTTCGCCTGTCGCGGCCGGCGCCAGGACGCCCACCTATGGGTGCGGATCAGCTGCGGCTTTCGGCCAAGTCCCAACGGCGAACTCGGTGACCCGCTGCGGGTGAATGACGTGCCTGCGCAGCTAGTGCTGCAGGTGCCCATAGAGCCGAGCGTAAAGCCCACCCTCGGCGATGAGCTGCTGGTGGCCGCCGTCTTCGGCGATGCGGCCACCGTCGAAGACCAGTACGCGATCCGCCTGTTTCACCGCCGACAGGCGATGGGCAATGATCAGCGTCGTACGCCCCTGAAGGAAACGATTGAGGCCTTGGTGCAGGGCATACTCCGTCGCCGCATCCAGCGCAGAGGTGGCTTCATCGAGAATCACGACCTTTGGCTCGGCCAGGATCATGCGTGCTACGGCCAGGCGCTGCCGCTGACCGCCGGACAGACGCACACCGGAACGGCCGACGATGCTGTCCAGACCGTTCGGTAATTGACGAATGGTATCGGCCAGCTGAGCGATCTCCAGCGCCCGCCAGCAGGCGTCGTCATCTCGCTCGCGGCCCATCATCAGGTTGGCTCGCACGCTGTCGTTGAACAGTGCGGGATGCTGCAGCACTACTGCAACGTTGTCGCGCACGGTGCCCAGCCCGATCTCTTCAAGCGCCACGCCGCCGAACTGGATCCGCCCGGCCTGCGCCTGATACAGCCCCAGCAGCAGCTGCACCAGGGTGCTCTTGCCTCCTCTGCTGGCTCCGACGATTGCGACCTTCTCGCCCGGCGCGATGCTGAGATCAAGCCCTTCCAGAATCGGTTCATCCTGATAGGCAAAGCGCAGACCTCGTACATCGATCGCCACCGTCGTCTGGCCGGCGAAAGGATCGCGTCCTCCGGCGTACTGCGGCTCGTCCGCCCGCGCCAGCAGCTGGTTGATGCGGCCCAGCGCACCGCCAGCTGCGTAGAAGGCGTACTGCAGGCTCAACAGTTGCTCCACCGGACCGATCATGAACCAGAGGTAGCTGAAGACCGCCAGCATCTGGCCGATCGACAGATCGGAAAACAGCACAGTGAGCATTGCCGCGGCGCGAAACACGTCAATACCGAACTGGAACAGCAGGCCACTGGCACGGTTGGACGCGTCGGTCTTCCACTGCGAAGCAACCGCGTAGTCGCGTACCTCCCGCGCGCGCAAACCCAGGCGACCGAGGAAGAATCCCTGCCGGTTGCCGGCGCGCACTTCCTGGATGGCGTCGAGGGTTTCCGTGAGTGCCTGGGTGAAGCGCGACGTGCTGTCGTTCTCCAGCTTCTTCAGGTGCTTCACGCGCTTGCCCAGCTGCACCGTGGCGTAGATCACCAGCGGATTGAACAGGAGAATCAACAACGCCAACTGCCAGTGCATCCACACCAGAATGGCCGCCGTGCCGAAAATCGACAGCACGGCCACCAGCAGACGGCTGAGCGTATCGCCGATGAACTTGTCGATGGTCTCCAGATCGGTGACCAGGTGCGCCGCCACCGTGCCGCCGCCGAGGCTTTCGTATTCCGCCAGGGCAATGCGCTTGAGCCGCTCGATCAGCCGCACGCGAATGCGATAAACGATGTCCTTCGAAAGCCGAGCGAACAGGCGCGCCTGCAGCACGTTGAACACCAGCGCAGAAGACCGCAATACCAGGGTCACGCCGAGCATGAGCCCGATATAGCCAACAGCGGTTTCCCAGCTGGCAGGCAGAAAGCGATCCATGATCTGCAGCGCCGAGTCGCCCGCTCCGAGCAGCACCTCGTCGACCAACAGCGGCAGCAGCAACGGAATCGGCACACTGCAGAGCGTCGCCAGCACGGCAACCAGATTCGCCAGGATCAGCGCTTTGCGATGGTGCAATGCGAGCCGGCGTATCTCTGCCCAGCTGAGTTGGTCAGGCATGGGCGTTACGCTCCAGCCAGCGTTCCAGTAGCGGGCTTAGTGCAGACAGCGGTTGATAACCGTTGGTGACCAGCGCCAGTTGCCCTTCGTGCTCGGCCAGCAGTGTGGGGAAGCCGGCAATGCCGAGGTTCTCGACCCAGGTAAAGTCAGACACGGTGGCTGCCTTGGTGGCCGGGTCGTCATAACGCTCGGCGAACTGACTCCGCGAAAGACCTGCGGTCTCGGCCAGGTCCACCAGCACCGCTGGCAGGGTCACATCGAACCCGTGCTGGTAGAACGCCTGCTGAATCGCCAATGACAGCGACCAGACGCGAGATTCATCGAGGCTGCGAGCAGCGACAAGCGCACGGCAAGCGCGCTCTGTGTCGTAGATCAACGCGTCAGGCAAGCCCTTATCCAGATTGAACGACTGACCTGTCGCCGAGTGCACGGCCTGCCAGTAGGACAGCGTGCGCTGCCGCCCTGCCTGATCCATAACGCCCTGCTCGCGACGCAGCCCGCCCACCCTCAGCCCTAGCGATACGCCCTGAGCCGCGGCTTGCTCGGCCAGCGCCGTCACTACCGGCGCGAATCCCCAGCACCAGGAGCACATTGGGTCCATCACATAGATCAGTCGGGCCACTTCGATACTCCAATGGCAGGCTGGCGCAGCAGCCAGTTGGCTCAGCGGTCTAGTTTTCGCGGGTCGCGGCCGATGGGATGCGGCTGATTGCGCTGACGCGCCAGCTCAATCTGTTTCTGCCGTTCGCGAGCGCCGGCGCGCGTCTTCTCACTTAACGTATCCCAGCAATGCGGACAGCTGATACCCGCAGCGTAGTGCTCCGATTGACGATCTTCCACGGATAGCGGTGCGCGGCAGGCATGGCACAGATCGAACTCACCGACGCTGAGGTCATGCCGCACGGTCACGCGGTTATCGAACACGAAGCAGTCGCCTTGCCATCGACTTTGCGTCTCCGGCACCTCCTCCAGATACTTGAGGATGCCGCCCTTGAGGTGATAAACCTCCTCAAAGCCCTCACCAAGCATATAGCTCGACGCCTTCTCGCAGCGAATGCCGCCGGTGCAGAACATTGCGACCTTCTTGTGCTTTGCCGGGTCGTAGTGAGCCTTGATGTAGTCAGGAAAGTCTCGGAACGATTTGGTCTTCGGGTCGACCGCACCTTCGAACGTACCGATTGCCACTTCGTAGTCGTTACGGGTGTCGATCAGCAACACTTCCGGATCGGCGATCAGCGCGTTCCAGTCTTGCGGCTCGACATAGGTTCCAACCTGCCGATTCGGATCGACACCCTCAACGCCGAGCGTGACGATCTCCTTCTTCAGCTTGACCTTGGTGCGATAGAACGGCTGCTCGTCGCAGTACGATTCCTTGTGGTCGATGTCGGTAAGGCGGTCATCGAGCCGAAACCATTCAAGCAGCGCATTGATGGCCTCGCGGGTACCGGAGACCGTGCCGTTGATACCCTCCTCGGCCAACAACAAGGTGCCCTTGATGCCATTGTGCGTGAGGGTTTCGAGCAGGGGTTCGCGCAGCGCAACGTAATCAGGCAGCGATACGAACTTGTACAGCGCTGCCACAACGATTTTTCGTGTCATGGGTACTTCCGCCAGTGGTCACCCGCGTAAAGGGTGGACCGGATACAAACGAAAGCGCCGGCGTGGGCCGGCGCGGGGAGGAAGTCTAACAAAGAACGGCAAGAATGGTCCCGTGCGAGACGGCACGCTATTTATGCCCACCAGCACAAACCGGTGATGCCGGGGCCGTGCCTTGTTGCGCCCACTCCTCAGGCGTATAGGTATGCAGCGCAAGGGCATGGATCTGTTGCATCAGAGCCCCCATCGCGGCATAAGCCTTTTGGTGACGCTTGACCGAATTCAGTCCGGTGAACTGCTCGCTGACGATCACGGCTTTGTAATGTGTTTCCTGCCCGCGACTGTGTGTGTGGCTTTCATCGAGCACTTCAAGGTGCTCGGGCTGCAAGGCTTGCAGGGCGTCTTGGATCAAATCGAGCTTGCGCATGGCAGGGTCTCTTAAGGCTTCTGTTTCTCGAGTTCGGCCGTCATCTCGGACAGCAGGTTATTCACTTCCGGCACCGCGCTTTCCAACTTGACCTGGGTAAGCTGAGCCGAGCGAGCATTGAGCTCCGGCAGCTTGCTGAGCATCTTCTTGCCGAGTGGCGACTCATAAAAATCGATCAGCTGATTCAGTTCCGTTTCGGAGAACTGGCTGGTGTACAAAGCGACCAGATCCGGCTTCAGCTTGTCCCACCCTATAGCCTTGTCCAAAGCAGTATTGGCCTGAGCCTGATAGCGCTCGAGCAGCGCCTTCTTGGTATCTGGCGCCTGCGCTTCGGCAAAACGCTGCGCAAACATCTGCTGCACTTGGGCATAAACAGGTACGGCGAGCCGGTCAGCATTGGCAAGCTGCAGAAAACGTTCTGCACTTCCCGCATGGCTCGCACTATCGGCAAAAGCCGATGAACTGATACAGATGAACAGCGCTGCAGCGCGCAGGGTCTGGACACGAAAAGTCGACATTGGAAATCCTTGGGCTGGCTATAGGTAGCCCTCAATGGACACATTCTGCGCTCGGAGTTCCAATGCCTCAAGCGGCCGAAGGCAAAGCTACGGAACTGCCGATGCCGCAGGGCAGCCTAACCAGCAATATTGAGCAGGAGCATGGCATGACGCGTATAGAGACCGACAGTCTGGGGCAAGTCGAAGTACCGGAACAGGCTTACTGGGGCGCACAGACGCAGCGATCGCTGAGCAACTTCGCGATTGGTAGCGAGCGAATGCCGATCCAGGTGCTGCATGCGTTAGCGCTGATCAAGAAAGCTGCAGCGCGTGTAAACAATCGAATTGGTGATCTGCCGCCCGACATCGCGCGCCTGATCGAGCAAGCCGCGGATGAGGTTCTGCATGGTCAGCACGACGGCCAGTTTCCGCTGGTCGTCTGGCAAACCGGCAGCGGCACGCAGAGCAATATGAACGTCAACGAGGTGATCGCGGGTCGCGCCAACGAGCTGGCCGGCGGCAACCGAGGCGGCAAGGCGCCAGTCCATCCGAACGATCACGTTAATCGCGCGCAGAGCTCCAACGACTGCTTCCCGACAGCAATGCACATTGCGGCCGCCAAAGCCGTGCACAGCCAACTGCTGCCTGCCATTGCAGAACTGTCCGGTGGACTGGCAGAGCTTGCAGTGCGACACAATAAGCTGATCAAGACCGGACGCACCCATCTGATGGATGCAACTCCGATTACCTTCGGCCAGGAGATGTCGGCGTTTGTCGCGCAGCTCGATATCGCCGAACGCACGATCCGTCAGTGCCTGCCGGCTGTTTATGAACTGGCGCAGGGGGGTACTGCGGTAGGCACCGGCTTGAACTCGCCGCACGGCTTCGCCGAAGCCATCGCAGCGGAGCTGGCCGCTCTCTCGGGCCTCCCCTTCGTCTCTGCCCCAAACAAGTTCGCCGCGCTGGCCGGACATGAGCCGCTGGTCGCGATGTCCGGTGCGCTGAAGACGCTGGCCGTCGCGTTGATGAAGTTGGCCAATGATCTTCGTCTGCTCGGCTCCGGTCCGCGCGGGGGATTCGCTGAGGTGCGATTGCCAGCCAACGAACCAGGTAGTTCGATCATGCCCGGCAAGGTCAATCCAACCCAATGCGAAGCCTTATCAATGCTCGCTTGCCAGGTCATGGGCAATGACACGACGATCAGCTTTGCAGCGAGTCAGGGACATCTGCAATTGAACGTATTCAAGCCGGTGATCATTCATAACCTGCTTCAATCGGTCCAACTGCTGTCCGACGGATGCCGCAACTTCAACGCTCATTGCATTTCCGGATTAGAGCCGGACCCGGCGCGTATGGCCGAGCATCTGGAACGCGGGCTTATGCTGGTAACCGCACTGAATCCTCATATCGGCTATGACCGGGCAGCTGAAATCGCCAAGAAGGCCTATGCGCAAGGCACCACATTGCGCGAAGCAGCCATGGAGCTTGGTTACCTTACCAGCGAGGAGTTCGATCAATGGGTTCGTCCAGAGACGATGCTTGAAGCCGGACAAAGGGAATAACGGTGTAGCGGAAGCGTCTGTCTGCTGTGTGCTCTCACACGCCTGCCGCGAACCTTAGGTCGCGCGCTGTGCCGGCTGGGGCTGCCTAAGACCAGCCGGAGCAATGTATCTAGACGACAGCTGCGGGCGGCTCCAGCTCAAGCATTAGCTAGTGCCGGCCAAGACCCAACGGCTGGCTCTGCTCCAGCACTTCGGGGCTGTTAGGACTGACACTACGTGGTTGTCGGGGGCAGGCTTCTGTTTTAACACCAGCCTAAAGCTGCACTATCGGCAATTCCAGCACCGCGTTAGCGCCTTGTGCTTTTCTCTGCCCCAAAAGCAAACCCCCGACCAGCTTACGCGGGTCGGGGGTTTGGG